>JAEXCN010000562.1 GCA_023402175.1 Pseudomonadota bacterium
GCCTTCCTCCGCGCCGGCGCCTGCTCCCGCGCCTTCGGCAGCGCCCGCGCCAGTCGCGGAGGCGGAGCCGAGCGGGACGCCGCTTCCGACCCGGCCGAGCAAGCCGCTCACGCTGAACGCGGCTCCGGCGAGCACGCCGATCGGTCTGAAGATCGCCGCGGGCGTCGGCGTGGCGCTCGCCGGAGCGCTCTGGATCCGTAACCGCAAGCGGCGTGGTGCACGCTCGAGCAAGCCGCGCTCGAGCATCGACGTCCTCGGGCGCGCCTCGGTCGGCGTCCGGAGCGAGCTCCTCGTCGTCGACGTCGAAGGAACGCGCCTGCTCGTCGGCATGACCGCGAGCTCGATGCAGACGCTCGCGGTGCTCGACGTGCCGAGCGGCGCGGCCGAAGCCGCGGAGGTCGCGGCCGAAGAGGACGCCCCCGCGTCGACGCCGGCCGGCGCGCGCGCAGTCTCGCCGGCGCCGACCACCTCGCAGAAGAAGGCCGCGTCAGCCGCCGCGAGCGACGTCGACGACGAGGAGTCGTTCGCCGAGCTCGAGGACCGCGTCCGGTCGCTGCTTTCGTCGCGCCGCGCGCCCGCGCCCGCTCCGGCCCGCACCGCCCTTGCCACGCGGTACGGCGTCGCCGGACAGGCGAAGGGCCTCCTTCTCGCCCTCGAGGGCTCCGACGAGAGGCGGCGATGAAGAAGCTCCTCGGCGTCGCCGCGGCGGTCGGCGTCGCGCTTGCGGCTTCGACCGCGAGCGCGGCCCAGGCGACGCCCGATCTCCTCTCGCTCGCGAGCGGCGGCCCGGGGCTCGCACCTCAGCTGAAGATCCTCGCCATCTTCACGCTGCTCTCGCTCTTGCCCGCGATCGTGCTGACGATGACGTCCTTCACGCGCATCGTCATCGTCCTCGGGTTCGTGAAGCAGGGGATCGGCGCGCAGCAGTCTCCGCCGAGCCAGGTCCTCGTCGGCCTCGCGCTCTTCCTCACGATGTTCACGATGGCGCCGGTCACGAGCACGATCATGAAGGACGCGTACGAGCCGTACGCCGCCGGCAAGATCGACGAGAGCGCCGCGTTCGATCGCGCCGCCCGCCCGCTCCGCGCGTTCATGCTCCGCCAGACGCGCGAGGCCGACCTCGCTCTCTTCTACGACGCCGCGCACACGCCGCTGCCCTCGACGGAAGAGGAGGTGCCCCTCCACATCGCGTCGCCGGCGTTCGTGGTGAGCGAGCTCACGACGGCCTTCCAGATGGGAGTCCTCGTCCTACTCCCGTTCCTCGTCATCGACCTCGCGGTCGCCGCCGTGCTGATGGCGATGGGCATGATGATGGTCCCGCCCGCCTCGATCAGCCTCCCGCTGAAGCTCCTTCTATTCGTGGTCGTCGACGGCTGGCACCTCCTCGTCGGCTCGCTCCTCCGAAGCTTCTCGGCGTCGTCATGAGCAGCGATCAAGCGCTCGCGATGATCCTCGACTGCCTGCGCGCCACCCTCTGGGTCGCAGGTCCGATCCTCGTCATCTCCCTCGTCGCAGGCCTCCTCGTCGGCGTCGGCCAGACCGTCCTCCAGATCAACGAGGCGAGCGTGAGCTTCGTGGTCAAGGTCGCCGCCGTCATCTGCGTGCTCCTCGTGCTCGGGCCGATGCTGGCGTCCAAGGTCGTCGACTACACCCGCTCGTCGCTGCAGGCGATCGAGCACGTCGTCCGCTGATTGGTCGGGACCCGCGCCGATGCCCGCCCTGCTCTCGAGCGAAGCCGCCGCCTTCCTGCTCGCCGTTGCGCGGATCGCAGCCTTCGTCTCCGTCTCGCCGTTCCCCGGCAAGAACGTGCCGACGCAGGCCAAGGTCGGCCTGGTGCTCGCCCTTGCGTTCGTCGCGCGCGCCGCGACCCCGGCGGTAGGGGTGCCCGGGCCGCTCGCCCTCGACCTCGGGCTCCTCGGCCTCGTTCCCGGCGAGGTCGCGCTCGGGCTCGTCATCGGGTTCACCGTGCGAATCACGGTGGCGGCCGCGGAGATCCTCGGCGCGGCGGTGGCGCAGAGCTCCGGCCTCACGATGGGCGGCGTGTACGACCCGACGCTCGGCACCGACGATCCGATCCTCGCGCGGATCGTGACGCTGCTCGCGCTCCTCCTGTTCGTCGCCATCGGCGCCCACCGCGTCGCGCTCGCGTACGTGCTCGAGTCGTTCCGCGTGCTGCCGATCGGCCATCCCATCGATGCGGCCGCGGCGCTGCCTTCGCTCGTCTCCTTTCTCGAGCGAGCGACCGACGCCGGCGTGCGTCTCTCGCTCCCGATCGTCGCCGTCGGGCTCGCGATCCAGGCGGCGCTCGCGCTGGTGGCGCGGGCGGCCCCCTCGCTGCAGGTCTTCAGCATCGGAATGGGGATCACGTTCGGCGCCACGCTCCTCGTGCTCCTCGGCACACTCGACGACAGCGCCGCCGGGATCGCCGCCGAGCTGGGCGAGGTCGGCCCGCGGATCGAGCAGGTCGCGGTCGACGTCGCGGAGCGGAGCTCCGCGGCGGAGACTCTCTTGGGGGGCTCGGGGGGCTTGCCCCCCGACGTGAGAGACGTGGGGAGCCCGCCGCGATGAGCCAGGATACCGGCGACCGCACCTACGATCCGACCGAGTCGCGGAAGGAGCAGTTTCGCAAGGAGGGCCGCTTTGCGCGCGCGCGGGATGTCGGCGGGCTCGTCGCGACGGCGGCGGTCCTCGCCACGATCGCCGGATCGGAGACGCGCCTCTCGACCGCCGCGCGGACCTTGTTCGAAGCCACGCTCGGCGACCTCGGAATGCTCGAGCGGAACGGCGTCGTCGCCGTGCTCGGGCTGGCCGGGGGAGCGCTCCTCGCGCTCACCGGCGCTTCGATCGGTGCCGCCGTCGTCGGTTCGATCGCCGTCGGCCTCGCGCAGTCGCGCTTTCGAACCTACGGCGAGCTCCTGTCCCCGAAGCTGTCGCGGCTCGATCCGTCGCAAGGGTTTCTCCGTCTCTTCTCGCCGAAGCGGGCCGGGCTCGAGTCGGCGGTCGCGGTGCTCCGCGTCCTCGTCGTCGGAGCGGTCGCCTGGCAAGCGCTCGCGGTCGAGCTCCCGGCGCTCGTCACGCTCGCACGCGTCCCGCTCCGCGGCGCGGTCCCGCTGATGCTCGGCGCGCTCGGGCGCGTGGGCACGAAGGCGACCGCGGCGCTGCTCCTCGTCGCGGCCGCCGATTATGCCCAGAGCTTCTTCGTCCTCTCGCGCGAAATGAAGATGACGCGGAAGGAGGTCGAGGAGGAGAACCGGCAGTCCGAGGGCGATCCGAAGGCGAAGGCCCGCATGCGCGCTCGCCAGCGTGCGATGGCGAAGGCGCGGTCGCTCGCGGCGGTGAAGAGCGCGGACGTGGTGGTCACGAACCCGACCCACGTCGCGGTCGCGCTCCGCTACGGACCGAAGGATCCGGCGCCGATCGTGGTCGCCAAGGGGCACGACGAGGCCGCGCTCCGGATCCGGGCCGAGGCCCGCAAGCACGGCGTGCCGATCCTCGAGAATCGCCGGCTGGCCCGCGCGCTCGATGCGGAGGTGCAGCTCGGCCGTCCTGTTCCGGCCGCCCACTTCGCGGCCGTCGCACGTGTCCTCGCGTTCGTCTACCGGCTCCGCCGCCGCCGCGCAGCTCGCTGACGCCGCGGCATGCGCCGTGCTCGATGAGCGCACGTGAAGCGAGCGAGCGTCAACGAGATGGCACCCAAAGGCGGTCGCAAGTGGGACGTCGTCGTACCGATCGCGATCATCGGCATCATCCTGATGATGGTGCTCCCGCTGCCGCCGGGGCTCCTCGACGTCCTCATCGCATTCTCGATGGCGCTGTCGATCGGCGTCTTCCTGACTGCGCTCTTCATCGAGAACGCGCTCGACTTCTCCGCGTTCCCGGCGTTCGTCCTCGTCGCGACGCTCCTTCGTCTGAGCCTCAACGTCGCGACGACGCGGCTCATCCTCCTTCACGGCGGCGAAGGGCAGGGGGCGGCGGGTGGGGTCGTCGAGGCCTTCGGCCGGTTCGTGGTCGAGGGCAACGTCGTCGTCGGCCTCGTCGTCTTCTTGATCCTCACGGTGATCAACTTCGTGGTCATCACGAAGGGCGCCGGCCGCGTCGCGGAGGTCGCCGCACGCTTCACCCTCGACGCCATGCCCGGCAAGCAGATGGCGATCGACGCCGAGCTGTCGGCGGGCACGATCACGAACGACGTCGCGCGCGTCCGGCGCCGGGACCTCGAGCGCGAGGCCGACTTTTTCGGCGCCATGGACGGCGCGAGCAAGTTCGTCCACGGCGACGCGGTCGCGGGCCTGCTCATCATGGCCATCAACCTGCTCGGCGGCATCGTGATGGGGCTCGTCAACGACATGCCCCTCGGCAAGGCCGCCGAGACGTTCTCGGTCCTCAGCATCGGCGACGCGCTCGCCTCGCAGCTGCCCGCGCTGCTCATGTCGGCGGCGTCCGGTATCGTCGTCACGCGCAGCGCCACCGGCGACCAGCTCGGCCGTGCGCTCGCGAACCAGTTCTTCGGCCGTCGGCGGGCCGTCGTCATCACCGCCGGGATCTTGACGGTGCTCGGTCTCATGCCGGGAATGCCTGCGCTGCCGTGCTGGCTCCTTGCCGGAGGCCTCGTCCTCCTCGGGCGGAAGCTCGCGGCCGATCGACCGGGGGCGGCGCCCGAGCAGAGCGCCGGCGAGCCCGCTCCGGAGGACGCCAAGAAGAGCGCCGGCGAGGACGTCGACGGCACGCTGACGGTGCACGTCCTCGCGATCGAGGTGGGGTACGACCTCGTCGCCGTGGTCGACAGCGCCCGCGGCGGGACGCTGCTCGACCGCGTCGCCAAGCTCCGGCTCGAGGTCGCTCGCGAGCTCGGGATCGTGGTGCCGCCGGTGAACGTGACCGACGATCTCTCGCTCCCTCCCGGCGGCTACCGCATCCTCGTGCTCGGGACCGAGGTCGCCCGCGGCGAGTGCGCCCCGGTGCGGATGCTCGCGATCGATCCGAACGGCACCGCGCCCGGCATCGACGGCGACAAGACGGTCGATCCCACGTTCGGGCTGCCCGCCGTGTGGATCGCCGAGCGCGACCGTGAGCTCGCGGAGGCGCTCGGGTACACGGTGGTCGACCACGCGACGATCATCGCCACCCATCTGGGGGAGGTCGTCCGAACGCAGTCGGCCCGCCTTCTCGGCCGGCAGGAGGTGCAGCACCTCATCGACGTCCTCGCGCGCACGAGCCCGAAGCTCGTCGACGACGTCGTGCCGAACCTGCTCTCACTGGGCGAGATCGTCCGCGTGCTTCGCAACCTGGTGAAGGAAGGCATCTCGATCCGCGACATGCGCTCGATCCTCGAGGCGCTCGGAGAGCTCTCGGCGCAGACGAAGGACCCCGAGCAGCTCACCGAGATGGTGCGCGAGCGCCTCTCTCCGCAGATCTCCGCCCGCTTCAAGACCGACGGCGTCGTCAACGCGATGACGCTCGACGGGCGCCTCGAGCAGGTGCTCCGTCAATCGCTCGCCGATATCGCCCGCGGAACCGGCGGAGCGCTCGATCCCGAGCTGCTTCACGCCGTGACGAATGCCGCCGAGCGGGCAGTGCCGGCCTTTGGCGCGCATGGTGCATTGCCACTGGTCGTGACCGCTCCGGACCTCCGCCGCTACGTACGCGCGATCCTCGAGCGGAAGCTGCCGAGCGTCCCCGTGGTGTCTTTCCGCGAGATCGACTCGAGCGCGCCGCTGCGCGTGATCGAGCGGCTCGCCGCCTGAGTGTCCGCTCCGTCGAGATCTCGACGGAGCCTTGGAGAAGAAGCCAGCGATGAACCCGTATGCGAGCAAGTATCAGCAAGCGAAGCCGAAGCCGGTCGCGCACCCGCTGTTCGCGGCGGAGGTGTACGACGAAGCCGACGCGCCTCTTCGCGACGGCAGCGCGCGGGGTATCGGGCGCGCAGCGGCGTCGGTCGCGCGGGACAGCGTCACGGATTCGACACGCGACCTCGCGCCTCGCGAGGCTCGCGAGGCAAGAAGCGACGAGCTCGGGCGCGTCCGCTCGGAGCTCCGTTCGCTGCGGGCCCAGCTCGATCGGTCGCGGGTGCCGTCCGACCTGAAGGCCGAGCTGACGCTCCTTCGAGCGACGGTCGAGCAGCTCCTCGCGGATCGCACCGACGGCCTTCCGTCGCCCGGCGCGATGCCGACGCGCGGGCATCCGACGGCCGACGTCGTCCATGCGTGCGGGATCGAGGGGCGCGCCGCAGCGATCCTGATCGAACGCGCCGGTGAGGAGCTCTCCGGGGCGCTCGCTCGCCTCCGCGCCGCGGTCGGCGCCATCGTGCGCACGAGCCCGTGGGCGCCGGCCTTCGTCGGGCAGGGCAAGAGCCTCGTCGCCGTCATCGGACCGGCGGGCGTCGGAAAGACGACGACCGCCGCCAAGCTCGCGGCGCGGGCGCGTCTCGCCGGCAAGTCGGTGGCGCTGGTGTCGACGGACGTGTTCCGCGTCGGCGCGATGGACCAGCTCGCGACGTATGCCGAGCTCTTGGAAGCTCGCTTCCACGCGGCGTCGACCCAGGACCAGCTCCGCGACGTCGTCATGAGCGAGACGGCGGACGTCGTCGTCGTCGACACGTCCGGCCGCACGATCGACGTGTCGTCGATCGAAGCGACCCTCGGGGCGGCCGACCTCCGCGTGGAGGGTGCGCTCGAGCGGCGGGCGGAGGTGCTCCTCTGCCTGCCCGCTGCGCTCCGGCTGGTCGACGCGCCGCGGTTCTTCTGCGACTTCGCGATCGCGCAGCCGACGTCGCTGGCGATCACGAAGCTCGACGAGACCGAGAAGCCGGCGGGGATCGTCCATGCGGCCTACGCGACGCGGCTCCCGGTGAGCACGCTCTGCATGGGTCACCGCGTGCCCGAAGACATCGCGCCCGCGACGCCGACGGCGATCGCCAATCGGCTGTTCCCGGCGCGCTGGGGCAACGACCTGCGGGCGGCGCGATGAACCGTGGTGCAACCGCTCTGGCCGTCGCCAACGACGCGACGGCACGGCGCAAGCTGACGCGCGCGGACTACGACCGGTACCTGCCGCTCGTACGGCGTACGGCGATGAAGCTCGCGCGCCGTCTGCCGGCGCACGTCACCGTGAACGATCTCGTCGGCTACGGCTGGCTCGGTCTGCTCGACGCCTTCGAGCGAGCGACGCCGGACATGGACGGCGACGAGTTCGAGGCCTACGCGCTCTACCGGATCCGGGGCGCTGCTCTCGACTACCTCCGCACGCTGGATCCCGCCTCGCGGGCGGCGCGCGCGCTGTCGCGCCGGGTCGCCCGCACGATCGCCGATCTCACCCGCGAGAAGGGCGGCAAGAGCCCGGAGGAGGACGAGATCGCGCGGCGCCTCGAGATGACGGTCGACGAGTACCGCGCGACGATGGAGCAGCTCGGCCGGGCGGGCATGGACCGTCTCGAGATGCTCGACATCGACGCGCTGCCCTCCGGGGACGCACCTCACAGCGGCGACGAGCTGCCAGAGGAGCGCGCGTCGAAGAAGGAGCTTTGCCGGGTGGTCGCCGAGGCGATCAAGACGCTGCCCGATCGGCTGCAGCTCGTGCTTGCCCTCTACTACCAAGAGGAGCGCTCGCTCCGCGAGATCGGCATCGTGCTCGAGGTCTCCGAGTCGCGCGTGTGTCAGCTCCACAGCGAAGCGATCCACCGCCTCCGTGCGGCCGCAGGACGGGAATAGGAGAGAGCGATGTCGCGAGGGATCTACGTTGCGTTGAGCGGGGCGGTGGCGCAGGAGCAGGCGCTCGAGACGACCGCCACGAACCTCGCGAATGCTGCCACCGCCGGCTATCAGCGCTCGCGAGCCACGTTCCGCGAGGTCCTCGCGCAGGCCCGTACGGGCGGCAGAGGAGAGCTCCTGCACTACACCGCGGTCGGGCAGACGGCGATCGACGGTACGCGTGGCGCCGTTCGATCGACCGGGCGCGGCCTCGACGTCGCGCTCGCGGAGGGCGAATTCCTGGCGGTGACCACGCCGCGCGGCGAGCGGTACACGCGCGCCGGATCCCTGGTGATGGGGAGCGACGGGACGCTCCGCATGTCCGGCGGCGGCGCTCCGCTCGCGCGCGAAGACGGCGAGCCGATTCGCCTGGCGCCGGCGGGAGGCGAGCCCACGATCGGCGCGGACGGGACGATCTTCCAGGCGAACGAAGCCGTCGGGAAGCTGAAGATTGTCGGGCTGGGGCAGGGGACGAGCCTCGTGCACGAAGGCGGCGGTCTCCTCTCCGCGCGCGGCGCGATGGCGACGGTCGGCGCTCCGGAGATCGAGGTCGGCGCGCTCGAAGACTCGAACGCAGCGCCGGTGACCTCGATGACCGAGCTCGTGACCGCGTCGCGGACGTTCGAGGTGTTCCAGCGCATGCTCGAGACGTTCGGCGAGTGCGACCGCAAGGTGCTGACGACGACGGCGTCTCCGACGGAATGAGCAGCGCGCCGCGATGAAGCTCCTCGCGCCCGCTCTTCGCCCGGCCGACGCGCGGCCAGAGCCACGAGCCGCCACGGGCGCGCGCCAGGTCGAGGCGCAGCGTACGCCGGTGACCCGCGCCGATCTCCGCGGGGCGATCGGTCGAGCCTACGAGAAGGTGACGGGCCGGCCGGCAAGCGGCACGTTGCTCGACACATTGACGGCGCAGGCGTCGCTCGAGACGGCGTCGGGCGCGCAGATGTACAACTACAACTTCGGGGGGATCAAGGGTGCGAGCCCCTCCGGAGAGACCGCCGTCTGTCGGACGAAGGAGGTCTATGGCGGGCGCGAGATGGAGGTCAGGGATGGCTTCCGCGCGTATCGATCGCTCGACGAGGGCGCGCTCGACTACGTACGTCTGATGCGCGGCCGCTTCGGCGCAGCCGTGGCGCGCGCGGAGGCAGGCGACCTCGACGGGTTCGCGTACGCGCTCAAGCAGGCGAGCTACTACACGGCGGACGAAGCGAAGTACGCGTCGGCGCTCAGGGCGCTCAGCGGGGCGGCGGCTTCCGAAGGGCCCCGCGCAGCGCCGCGTACGCTGCCGTCGCGCTTCGAGCCTACGTATGGCGCGCTCGCCGAAGGTGGCGAGAGCCCGCGCTATGTCGACACGGTGGAGCTCGGGCGCGTGCTCGACGCCATCGGCCGCGTTCGCCCTGCCGAGCGTGCGTCCGACGACGAGGACGAGTGAGAGGAGGCGAGACGTACGCGCCGCGTACGATTTCGATTCAAGGGTCGGGCAGGGGATCCGTTCCGAGGGATGAAGCGGGTCGCAGAGACGGACGGCAAAGGCCTCCAGCGCGACGAGCCGCGACCCCCCTAACGCCCGAACACAGGAAGAAACGACCATGTCCCTCTCCGTCAACACCAACGTCACGTCGATGAACGCGCAGAACCATCTCGCGAAGACGCAGGACGCGCTCAAGACGACGTTCGCGCGGCTCGCGAGCGGCATGCGAATCAACAGCGCGGCCGACGACGCCGCCGGCCTCGGCGTGGCGAAGTCGATGAACGCGCAGATCCGCTCCTACGCAGTCGCCGAGCGCAACACGAACGACGGCATCAGCATGCTGCAGACCGCCGACGGCGGCGCGGAGCAGATCCACTCGCTTCTCACGCGCATGCGCGAGCTCGCGGTGCAGGCATCGAACGGCTCGGTGGGCGCGAACGACTTCGCGAACATCGACACCGAGTTCCAGCAGAACCTCTCCGAGATCGATCGCGTCGCGTCGGCAGTCCAGTTCAACGGCGTGAACCTTCTCTCGGGAGCCGCAGCCAGCAAGGACTTCCAGGTCGGCATCGGAACGGCGGCGTCGGATCGGATCTCCGTCGCCTTCGGCGGCGCGGATGCGACGCGTCTGGCGGTGAACGGCACGAGCGTGACGTCGTTCGCCAACGCCCAGACGGCGATCACCGCGCTCGACGGCGCGATCCAGACGCTGAGCGGCGTGCGCGCCGGCTTCGGCGCCAGCATGAACCGCTTCAGCGCGACCGTCTCGAACCTGCAGTCGATGCAGACGAACACGGCGGCCTCGCTGAGCCGGATCCAGGACACGGACATCGCGGCCGAGACGGCGACGCTCTCGAAGAATCAGGTCCTCTCGCAGGCCGGCGCCGCGATCCTCTCGCAGGCAAACCAGACCCCGCAGGTCGCGCTCAGCCTGCTCCGCTGAAACATCGACTGACCGGCGTTGGGAAGCTGCCCCCGAGCACTTTACGGTGCTCGGGGGCGCCTAGGGTCGCGAGGCCGAGCAGGAGCAGCCCACGGAAGAAAAGACGATCGCGCGGCGAGTGAGGTCTCAACCAACGCGCGAGCCGGCCGTTGTCCAGAAGGAAGCGGCAGGCGAATCGCAGACGCCCTCCGGACTCTCTCCACCACGAATCACCACGAGGCAGGCACATGGCCCTCTCCGTCAACACCAACGTCACGTCGATGAACGCGCAGAACCATCTCTCGAAGACGCAGGACGCGCTCAAGACGAACTTCGCACGGCTCGCGAGCGGCATGCGGATCAACAGCGCGGCCGACGACGCCGCCGGCCTCGGGGTCGCGAAGTCGATGACGGCGCAGATCCGGTCCTATGCCGTCGCGGAGCGCAACACGAACGACGCCATCAGCATGCTCCAGACGGCCGACGGCGGCGCCGAGCAGCTCCATGGGCTCCTCACGCGCATGCGCGAGCTCGCGGTGCAGGCTTCGAACGGATCGCTCAACGCGAACGACTATTCGAACATCGACACCGAGTTCCAGCAGAACCTCGCCGAGATCGATCGCGTCGCGTCGTCGGTCCAGTTCAACGGCGTGAACCTCCTCTCGGGCGCCGCCGCCACCAAGGACTTCCAGGTCGGCATCGGAACGGCGTCGACGGATCGGATATCGGTCAGCTTCGGCGGCGCGGACGCGACGCGCCTTTCGGTGACCGGCTCGAGCGTGACGTCGTTCGCCAACGCGCAGACGGCGATCACCGCCCTCGACGGCGCGATCCAGACGCTGAGCGGCGTGCGCGCCGGCTTCGGCGCGGCGATGAACCGGTTCTCCGCCACCATCTCCAACCTGCAGTCGATGCAGACCAACACCTCGGCTTCGCTGAGCCGCATCCAGGACACTGACATCGCGGCCGAGACGGCGTCGCTGTCGAAGAACCAGGTCCTCTCGCAGGCGGGCGCGGCAATCCTCTCGCAGGCGAACCAGACGCCGCAGCTCGCGCTCGGCCTCCTCAAGGGCTGAGCCGCGTCGTCCCGGCACGAGAGCGAAGTAGGAGAGGTAGCGAATGGGAATCGAGCTCAGTGGATTGGCAGGCTTCGACTCCGCTTCGCTCGTGTCGCAGCTCGTGCAGGTCGCGAGCAAGCCCGTCGCCGCGCTCGACTCGAAGAAGTCGCTCGTCGATTCCGCCGGCGTCACGATGAACAGCTTCTCCTCGAAGCTCGCTGCACTGAAGACGGCGGCGGCGGCGCTCTCGAGTACGAGCGGGTTCTCGTCGATGTCGACCACCTCGAGCGACAGCGCGATCGTGGCGTCCGCCTCTGGCGGCGGCGCCGCGTCGTCGTACGCGGTCACGGTCACGCAGCTCGCTCGCGCGCAGAAGGAGCGCAGCGTCGCATTCCAGTCGGCGACCACCGCGCTCGGGCAGGCCGGCGATCTGATGTTCACGATCGACGGAAAGACCACGAAGGTGTCCGTCGTCGCGACCGACTCGCTCGCGGACGTCGCCTCCAAGATCAGCCGGAGCGGCGTCCGGCTCGCGGCCGCCGTCATCAACGTCGGCGGCGCATACCATCTCAGCCTGCAGGGCCTCGACACGGGCGCGGCGAATGCCCTCACCGTGTCGACGACTGGCTCGGTGTCGCTCGGGTTCTCCACCGTCGAGACGGCGGCCGATGCGCAGCTCACGATCGACGGCCTCGCCGTGACGCGGCCGACGAATCGCATCGCCGACGCGATCCCCGGGATGACGCTGGCGCTCACGAAGACCACCGCCGAGCCCGCCACGGTGGCCCTCAACCCGGACTCCTCCGCGCTCAAGTCCAAGCTCCAGGCGTTCATGACGGCCTACAACGACGTCGTGAGCTCTGGTCACTCGGCCACCGGCTACGGGTCGGCGAAGGCCTCGAACGCGGTGCTCGCCGCCGACTCGGCGATCCGTCGTTCGCTCGATCAGATCTCGCGCATCGTGTCCGGAGCGGTGCCGGGCGCGGCGGGCACGTATCGGTCCCTCGCCGCGGTCGGCGTGAGCCTCGGCCGCGACGGCCTGATGGCGTTCGACGGCGCCAAGCTCGATCAGGCCCTCGAGAAAGACCCAGAGAGCGTGCGGCGACTCTTCGTGACGGATGGGGCGACTTCCGCGACGGGCGTGATGAAGTCGCTCGCGGATCTCGTCACCGGCCTCGTCACGACGGAGCGCGGTCCGATCAAGGCTCGAATCGACGCGCTCTCGAGCCAGAGCCGCCGTCTCGCCGACGAGCGAGTGAAGAAGCAAGAGCGCGTCGACGCGTACGCAAAGGCGCTGAAGAAGCAGTTCGCCGACCTCGACCAGGCGATGAGCCGGTACCAATCCATGTCGGCCAAGCTGGGCTCGCTGCAGAGCGGATGATCCCGCGGCGCGACCGATGACTCCACCCCTCGACCCTCGCTCTCCCATGATGACGACCAAAGTTACGTTCTCCGCCGCCGCCGCTGCTGCCCGCTACAAGGGCGTCCAGACCGCCACCGCATCTCCCGCCCAGCTCGTGGTGATGCTCTACGACGGAGCGATCCGCTTCGTGACCGAGGCCGAGGAGGCCTTCGGCAAGAACGAGCGGGCCCGCGGAGGGGAGCGCATCGGCCGTGCGCTCGCGGTGCTCGACGAGCTCATCGCGACGCTCGATCCGGGCCCGGCCCCGGAGCTGGCCGAGAACCTCGTCGCTCTCTATGGGTTCTGCAAGCGCCGACTGTTCGAGGCGAACTTGGGGCGCGACGCGGCGGCCCTCCGGCAGGTCGTCACGACGCTCGCCCCGCTGCGCGAAGCCTGGGCGACCGTCGCGAGCTCGAGCGCCGGCTCCGGGCCGAGCTCGGCGGCGACATTGAACCGTAGCACCCGTTAACGTCGGGCCCGCTGCGCCGTTCTATCCCTCATCGATGCGAGAGGCGGGTAGGACGATGAGCACGGATTCGACGATTTGCGCCGAAGGTGCCATGGCCGACGCTCTCGAAGTCCTCCGTCGCGTCGCGTCATCTGCATGTACGGTCCTGGTGACGGGCGAGAGCGGCACCGGGAAAGAGGTCGCCGTCCGCGCGCTCCACGCGATGAGCAGCCGAAGCTCGGGCCCGTTCGTGGCCGTGAACTGCGGGGCCATCGCGGAGAATCTCGTCGAGAGCGAGCTCTTCGGTCATGCCAAGGGCGCCTTCACCGGCGCGACGACGGCGCGGCGCGGGCTCGTCGCGGCGGCGGAAGGTGGGACGCTCTTCCTCGACGAGGTCGGCGAGCTGTCGCCGGCCGCGCAGGTGAAGCTCCTCCGCCTGCTGCAGCAGCGCGAGTACACGCCGGTCGGCGAGACGCGGCCAATCCGCTGCGACGTCCGGGTGGTCGCCGCCACGAACCGGGACCTCCAGGTAGAGGTCGCCGCGCGGCGGTTCCGCGAGGACCTCTACTACCGGCTCGACGTGATCCACGTGCACCTGCCACCGCTTCGCGAGCGTCGTGGCGAGATCCGGCTCCTCGCGGAGCACTTCCTCCGCACCCACGCCGAGCGAGACGGGCGGGCCCCGGACGAGCTCACCTTCGGCGACGGCGTCCTCGCGCTGTTCGAGTCCGATCCGTGGCCGGGCAACATCCGCGCGCTCGAGAACACGATCGAGCGCGCCGCCCTTCTCGCGCGCGGCACCCAAATCGACCTCGACTGCCTGCCCGCCCGCATGCTCGCGCGCGCCGCGGCCGAGGCTCCGCCGGCCCCGTTGCCGCCTCGCGTGACGCCCACGACATCCATCGCCGACCTGACGTCGATGCCGGCGCCGGTCGGCGGTGGCTACGTGAGCTTGAGAGGCGCCGTCGACGCCCTCGAGTCTCGGCTCATTCGCTGGGCGCTCGATCAGTCGAAGAACAACAAGCAGCGCGCCGCGGACATGCTCGGCATCAAGCGGACGACGCTCATCGACATGATGAAGAGAAAGGGCCTGCTCGCCGCCTGACGGCGCTCGCGAGCAGGCCCGATGAAGAGGCCGGACGCCCGGAACGCGCCACCCCGAGATTATCGGGGAGAGAGCGGTTCCGCGAGCATGTGCGAGACCGCGTCGGCGGTCGCTTCGAAGTCCTCGACGAGCAGCAGGTGCGCGGCGCCCTCGACCACCTGGAGGTCGGCGCCGATGCGCTCGGCGAGCTCACGGACACGCCCAGCAGGGGCGGAGCCGTCTTCGGTTCCGACGCGGAACAGGATCTTGCCGACCTTCGGCGCGAGCGCGCGAAGGATCGGGTCCAGATCGAGAGGCAGATCCCGAGCGACCATTTCCAGCTCGTCGGCGAGCCCCAGTGGATCGATGGAGCCAATCCATTCGCCGAGCCGCTGCACGGCGTCCGGGTGTGTCGTGCGCCACGCAAGCGAGAGCTGGCCCGCTGCGATCGCGTCGAGGGGTAGAGGAGTGCCGCTCTTGAGGAGAGCGGCGAGCCCCACGAGACCTGCGCGCTCCTCGGGTTTGACGAGGAGCGCGGGGCCCAGCCCGACGATGCGCTCGACCGAGATGTCCTCGGAGAGAGCGAGCGAGACCGCCCGAAAGGCTCCGAAGGAGTGCCCGACCACTGCGTGAGCGCGACGGACGCCGCGGCTGGCGAGTGCAGCGCGCAAGAGAGAGCCGTCGAGGTCGAGGGAATACGCGCCGTCGAAGCGGGGCGTCTCTCCATAGCCGGGAAACGCCGGAACGAGGACCTGGTACCTCGAGGCGAGTCGCTCCGCGAGGCCTTCGAGCTGCGCCAACGCACTCCCGCTCCCGTTGAGGAGGACGACGACTGGCCCCGCACTTCCGAACTGTCGAACCGTGAGCATGAGCGTCCTTTCAGCCGATCATGAAGAGGCTCGCAACGAGCTCGGCGCGCGAGCCAACTTGAGCCTTCGCCAGTAGCGCAGTGACGTGGACTTCGACGGTGCGCTCGGAGATCCCGAGCGTCGCGCCGATGTTCACGTTCGTCCTCCCCTCGGCGAGCTTTGCGAGGACGTCGCGCTGCCGTGGCGTGAGTCCCCAGCGCACCGCAGCATGCGCGATGCGGTCCTCCAGATGGACCTCGGCGCGTGGGCGTGACCTGACGAGGTACTCGACGCTGCCGCCGCGCGTCTTCGTGACGGTGACGTCCCAGCGGCCGCCAGAGGCGGGCATGAGGCACGCGGCTCGGAGCTCGTCGTGGAGAGTACGTCCTTCGCGAGCGATGAGGGCGCGCGCGGCCGTGTTCTCGTGACGGATCTTTCCGCGAGCGTTCAGGACGAACGCCGCTGCGCCGATCGCCTCGAGCGTCGCATCGAGGAGCGCATCGCGTCCTCCCTGCGCGAGCTGCCGCTCGGCGGCGAGGCGCTGCTGGAGGTCGGGAGCGAGCGACGCGAGCAGAGCGACCTGACGGTCGTCGTAGGGGCCATCCTGCCAGACGCCGATCCACGAGAGCATCGATGCGCCTTCGCATGCGAGGAGGCGGAGATGTCCGAAGCCGCCGAGACCGAGCTGCCGGTACAGGGGAATCGCCGGAATGGCATCCGCGTTGCGCAGGGCCTCGAGTGCCCTCGGCGCCCAGCGGCGTACGACGTTCCGCTGGTTTGGCTCGGGGCGATCCGGATTGAACATGCCGAACCGCTGCGGATGACGCTCGAACACCGTGTGGGTGAGGTCTCGGAATCGCGACGCGCTCGCGCCTGACGTGTAGATAAACGCGAACTCACGTCGTTCGTCGCGCGTCTCCTGAAGGCCGTACGCCGTGACCACCTGCGTCTGCAGAAGCTCGCGGAGGTCTGACGTGAAGTCGACGTGCTCGAGCGGCCCTGCGAGGCGCAGCGTTCGCAGCTCCGCACGCAGCTCGGCGAGACGATCGCCGTCGACGGTCGAGAGAAGTCCCCTGGTTGCGTGCATTCCCGTCCGGCGGGCCAGATGGCCGGCTCGATGGCCGGCTCCGGCCCACCGACGAGTATACGACTCGGCCGTTGCTCGTCGACCGGGATCGATCAGAGCTTCGTCAGATCGTCGTACGCCTCGGGCCGGCGGTCGCGGAAGAACTGCCAGGTCTTGCGGACCTCCTCGATCATGTCGAGGTCGCACGTCGCGACGACGAGCTCCGTCTTGTCCTCCGAGCCGACGGCGAGCATGCTGCCGCGCGGGTCGACGACGTAGCTCGTTCCGTAGAACTTGCCGATGTTCCACGGGGCCTCGGTGCCGACGCGGTTCGACGCGGCGACGAAGTACCCGTTCGCGACGGCGTGTGCCGGCTGCTCGAGCTTCCACAGGTACTGCGAGAGCCCCGCGACCGTCGCCGACGGATTGAAGACGATCTCGGCGCCGTTCAAGCCGAGCGCGCGCGCGCCCTCGGGGAAGTGGCGGTCGTAACAGATGTAGACGCCGACCTTCGCGTAGCGCGTCTGGAAGACCGGGAACCCGAGGTTGCCCGGACGGAAGAAGAACTTCTCCCAGAACTGGCTCGTGTGCGGGATGTGGTGCTTGCGGTACTTGCCGAGGTACTGCCCGTCGGCATCGATGACCGCGGCGGTGTTGTAGTAGACGCCCGCCTGCTCGCGCTCGTAGACCGGCACGACCATCGCCATCTCGAACTTCTTTGCGTACGCCTGCATCACCTCGGTCGTCGGGCCGGGGACGGACTCGGTCGCGTCGTACCAGAACTTGTCCTGGCTCGGGCAGAAGTAGGGTCCGTTGAAGATCTCCTGCAGGCCGAGGATCTGGACGCCTTGCTTGCCCGCCGCCTCGATGAGCGGGATGTGCACGTCCATCGCGGCCTTCTGCGTCTTCTCGATGCTCCAGCCCTGCTCGTAGGGTGTCGCTGCCTGGATCAAGCCAACTTTGACGTTGCGCGGCATGGTTCTCCCTCTCTGCTCTCTCCTCGGACGACGCCCGAAGGAGAAGAGAAAGTCGTATCAGAAAGCTCGGCCTGACAAAGCGCTTCGGCAGCGACGGTCGAGGGCGCGGTACGCCGGCGCGGACGAGATCTTCCCTTGAAAAAGCGACCGGACGCGGCGCGGCATCTCGTTGATCCAGCGCTCGCCGGGCTTAGCTTGGTGGCGTGAGCGCATACCGGACCGCCTCGAACGAGCAGAAGGCCCCGTGTGCCGTCTGCGCTGCCGTGGTGCCGCGTGAGGAGATCTACTTCGACCCGACCGGCACGCAGGTCTGCGGTCGGTGTCGAGCCGCGCGGACGCTGGAGCGTCTCCCTCGGGGCGGTAAGCTCACTCCGGGATGGACCTTCGAAGAGGACAAGGACCTCTTCTCGCTTCGGATGGCCCTGGGCGCCGGCATGTTTGCCCTCTTTCTCCTGTACGAGCTGCTCGAGGGCCTGGTGTCCTGGGCGGCTCACCACGTCCGGTGAGCCTCTGACCCTGAATCGGTGCTCACGGCGTACGTCCGTCAGCTCCGACGACGCGCATCGAGCGGCAGCACGTGCGTGCGCCCCATGAACGCGAAACGCGCGCCGAGCGGCAGTGGCTCGGCGCGCGCTCGAGGAAGAGCCCGCTCTCGGCGGGCGTCGGTCAGGGAAGGGTGACGGCGTAGACGCCGCTGCCCTGCGCCGCGTACCGCGTGTAGACGACGCGCTTGGCCTTCACCTGGATCTCGCCGTCCGGAACGCTGTCGGCGACCTTCGACGACTTACCCGTCACCGTGTCGTAGTGCGTGAGGTCGCTGATCGTGAACTGGCCGTCGGGCTCCTCCTCCACGTTCGTGATGGAGAGGGCGCCCGTTCCCGCCGGCGCGAGGATCGCGCCCAAGGTGTCGCCGAGCGTCTTTGCCGCGCCGCCGGCGATGGCGATCGAGCTCAGCTTCGCGCCTGTCTCCGTGATGTCGGTCGCGAAGACGAAATGCGAGTTCGCCCCGTTGACGCCGATCGGCAGTGCCGTGTTCGTCGGCACGAGCGCCACCGCCGAGGGAGTCGCCGCCGTGTGATCGACGATGTTGACGTCGACCAGATCGAAGTCTCCCTGCGGATCGAGCTTGTGGAAGAGGATGTTCTTCCCGTCGGGGCTGATGCCGAGGAGGCCCTTCGCATCGGCGGCTGCGAGCGTCGTGGGGACCGGCGGCGTCGCGGTGGTCGCCTTCTTGAGGACGTTGCCCGTGGTCCGGTAGATGACCGCGCTGCCGTCGGGGAGCATGAAGCCCTCGGCGACGTTGTTCTCGATCAGCGTACCTCCGGCCGTCCCGACGGTGATGAAGAGGCCTGCGCCGGTCTTGCTCTCGACGTACAGCTTCGTCCCGTCCTCGCTCGGAACGAAGGAGCTGGTGCCCTTCAGCGTGCCCGCCGCATTGTTGGCCGCGGCGTCGAGCCGGACAACTTGCGTTCCGTTCGCGGCCACGGTCACGAGCTTCGCGTCCTTCGCGTTCGCATCGGTGCCCGTGCAGAACTGGGCGAAGAACACCTTGCCGGCGAAGCCCATCGACGGCGCGCAGTCGCCAGCCGCCGACGCGTAGTTGAACGCGTTGCCGGCAGCTGTGGTGCCCGAGAGCGTCGCCGCGTTCGTCGTGGCCGACGTGTCGCGAACGCCGACTTCGAGCGATACGAGCTTGTTGCTGCCGTCGACCGCGAGGTTCTGCGTGAACGCGATTCGCGAGCCGTCCTCGCTCGCACGGAAGAACGCGCCGGAGCCGGAGCCCGTCGCCACGTTGGTCTTCAGACCGGTCGCGCGCGTCCAGACGTTGAGCGTCCCAAAGCCCTTCGCATCGATGTTCGTCCAGACGGCGACTGCGCCGCCGTTGACGAGGAGGTCGTCATTGTCCCCGATGTCGGCGATCTTCGTCGGCGCCACGCTTCCGGCGATCGGCACGGCGTAGAGCGTGGTCGTCTGGCCGAAGTCGAAATAGATGGCGTCGTCGCCCGCGATCGCGAGGAGCTGCTGATCACCCTGCGCGAGCGTGTCCGAGCTGAGCGTCGGCCCGCCGCTGCTCGAGCCGGCGTCCTTCTTCTTCCCGGCGTCCTTCTCGTCGTCCGGGTCGGTGCCGCTCGAGCCCGACGAGCTCGAGGACTTGCCCGATGAGCCGCTCGAGCCCGCATCCTCCGAGCCGGGTCCTGCGTCCGTCGTCCCGTCGCTACACGCCGCGACCGCGAGCAAAAGACCAATCGAAGCAACACCACCGATCAAGATTTGGGAACGCATCGCGCGTCCATAGCCTCATCCGTAGTGCCGGCAACGTCTCTTTTCTAGCTCGCGGCACGAAGGTCACGTGCGTAGTACACGTCGCAGCCGAAGTGCCCGGTGCTCCCGAGCGGCGCGTCGAGGCGAACGAATCGATTCCGTTCGTAGAGGGCGCGGGCCTGGTTCATGTTCGTCAGTGTCTCCAAGTACATGCGCGTGAAGCCCGCGCGGCGCGCGCCATCGATGCATTTAGACAGCACCTCCTGACCGATGCCGAGACCCCGCACCTCGGCGAGGAAGTACATCTTGCGGAGCTCGCACGTCTCATCGTCGCCTCCGACGAGCGGAGCGAAGCCTCCACCTCCGACGATGCGATCCGCGCCCGCTTCCGCGCGCTTGCTCTTCGCATTGGCGCTCGTTCGGTCGGTGACGATCCAGTACCCCGCGCGCTTGCCCCGATACCCGCCGAACATGTCGTCGACCTCCGGATCGAGGATCGCGAAGCCGGGCCCGCTCGCGCCGAACTCCGGCATGACCGTTCGGATGAGGCGCGCCACGCCGGCGCGGTCCTTCGCGGCGATCGCGCGGATGGCGTAGAGCGATCGTCGCCGCGCTCGTTCGAGGGCGCGTGCGTAAGTCTGCATGCCGCGGAGCACGGTCGTCCGCTCCTCTTCGCCGAGGAGTCGGAGCGCGTCCTCGACCCGTAGGTTTGCCTCGCGGTGCACGAGGGCGAGCTTCGCGCGGCCCTTGGGCGTCAGGGAGAGCACGCGCGCGCGGCCGTCGGCGTTGCTCGTCTTCGCGCGCACCCACGCGCGCGACTCGAGCTCTCCGACGATGCGGCTGGTCGTCGATTTGTCGAGCCGGAGCAGGGCAGGGAGCTGGGACTGCCCGACGCTTCCGCGCGCGTCGATCTCGATGAGCGCGTGGCAATGCGAGTGCGAGAGCTTCGTGGCAGCGTCTCTCCCCTGGAGGAATCCGAGCTCGCGAACGAGCTCACGAGACGCGTGGCGGAGCGGGAGGACCTCGGAAAGCATCGGACAAGTAACATGCGAGCGATCGTTGTCCTTCGCAACCAAGAAGTTGTGACTAGCAACTAACCCGGACGCTGCACTGCAATCGGCGGATCGTCCGTGGGGCCAGGCGTGATAGACGACACGCTCCATGAGCACCGAAGCCCCTCCGCTTCCGACGCCGAGCCAGCAGCCGAGCTCGAAGGAGCTCGTGGACATCGAGAAGCTCGGGGCCTTCTACCTCGGACGCACCGTCGCTCCGCCGCCGGCCGGCGTCCCGTTCCTCTACGACGCCAACCACCTGACCACGCATGCCGTCGTGATCGGGATGACCGGCAGCGGCAAGACCGGTCTATCGATCGCGCTGCTCGAGGAGGCGGCGATCGACGGGATCCCGGCGATCGTCGTCGATCCGAAGGGCGACCTGGGGAACCTGCTCCTCACGTTCCCGCGCCTCCTTCCGGAGGACTTCGCCCCCTGGGCGCCGCATGGATCGAACGCGCAAGAGGAAGCGCAGAAGTGGCGCGACGGGCTCGCGAGCTGGGGGCAGGACGGCGCGCGCATCGAGCGTCTGAGGAGCGCCGTCGAGGTCACGCTCTACACGCCGGGCAGCCGCGCCGGCAGGCCGATCTCGATCCTGGGATCGCTCGCGGCGCCGCCGGCCGCCGTGCGCGCGGACGAAGAGGCGATGAGCGAGCGCATCGGCCAGGTCGCGACGAGCCTCCTCGGGCTGGTCGGGATCGGAAGCGAGCCCGGCAAGAGCCGCGAGCACGTGCTCATCGCGACGATCCTCCAGAAGGCGTGGGCCGCAGGAGAAGACCTCGATCTCGCCGGGCTCGTGCTCCGCATCCAGGATCCGCCGTTCGATCGGCTCGGAGTCCTCGGGCTCGAGTCGTTCTTCCCGAAGAAGGAGCGCTTCGAGCTCGCGGTCGCATACAACGCGCTCCTTGCGTCGCCCGGCTTCGAGGCGTGGACATCGGGGCCTCCGCTCGACATCGGCAGCCTCCTCTGGACCAAGGAGGGCAAGCCGCGCATCGCGGTGCTGTCGATCGCGCACCTCGGCGACGCCGAGCGGATGTTCTTCGTCTCGCTCCTCCTCGGCCAGATCCTCTCGTGGGTGCGCAGCCAGCCCGGCACGCCGAGCCTCCGTGCGCTCTTGTTCATGGACGAGGTGGTCGGCTACTTCCCGCCGGTGGCGATGCCCCCTTCGAAGCGGCCGCTGCTCATGCTGCTCAAACAGGCGCGCGCCTTCGGCTTCGGCGTGGTGCTCGCGACGCAGAACCCGGTCGACCTCGACTACAAGGGTCTTGCGAACGCTGGGACCTGGATCATCGGGCGACTCCAGACGGAGCGGGACAAGGCCCGCGTGCTCGAAGGTCTCGAAGGCGCGTCGCAAGCCGGCAGCGGCGTCGCGTTCGATCGCAACACGGTCGATCGCACGCTGTCGGGGCTCGCGAAGCGACAGTTCTATGTCCACGACGTCCACGCGGCTGGGCCGACCGTGATCGAGTCGCGTTGGACGATGTCGTATCTGCGCGGGCCGCTGACGAAGGAGGAGATTCGCCGTCTCGGCGCGCCGACCGGCGGTGAAGCTCCCGCGGCGCCCGCGAAACGGCCTGTCGCCGCGACCGTCGTCATGCCTGCCATGGCGCCTGCCCACGGCGCCGCCGCCGAGCGACCGGTGCTGCCGCCCGACGTTCCGCAGGTCTTCTTTCCGACGACCGTCCCGCGGCCGTTCTATCGGCCGATGCTCGTCGGCGCGGCGAAGGTCCACTTCGAGGACACGCGAACCGGGCTCGACTACGCTCGCGAGGTCGTGTTCGTGACCCCCATCGTAGACGGGCCGCTTCCGGTCCGATGGGAAGACGCGAAGTGGGCTGGTGGGATCGGCGTCCGTGAGCTCGGGAGCGAGCCGATGCCGGCCGCACGTTTCATCCCGCCGCCGGCACCTGCGCTCGTCGCGAAGAGCTACGCGGCCTGGTCGAAAGAGCTCGCGAAGTGGCTCGGACGCACGCAGGGCGTCGCGCGCCTGAAGAGCCCGAAGCACAAGCTGTTCTCGACGCCGGGCGAAGACGAGCGATCGTTCCGCGCACGCCTCGCGCAGCTCGGGCGTGAGTCGCGGGACGAACAGATCGCGGAGCTGCGCGAGAAGATCGCATCGAAGCTCGCCGTGCTCGAGGAGAAGATCCGACGCAAGCAGGAGTCGATCGCGCGCATCGACGAGCAGATGGGCGCGCAGCGAATGAATGCGGCGCTCTCGGCAGGAGGGCTCTTCGGAGCAGTCTTCGGGCGGAGCTCCGCGCGAGCGATCGTCGACCGCGCAGCGCGCACGGCCCGCAGCGCAAACCGCGCGTCCTCGAAGGCGCAGAGCCGCGAGCGCGAGCAGGAAGATCTCGCGGCGCTCTACGCGACGCACGCCGAGCTCCAGCGCGAGGCCCAGGAGGCGCTCGCGAAGATCGCAAGCGCATACGACCCGTCGGGCATCGTGCTCGAGACCGTCGTGACGAAGCCGAAGAAGACCGGGATCACGATCCACGTCGTCGCGCTCGGCTGGCGCGCCGATCCGGCCTGACTCTCGACTTTCGACTCTCGACTCCCGTCGGCGCGCGTGCTCCTCAGTAGGCGCTGCCGTCGGGCGGGGCGTCGTGCGCGAGGACGAACGCGAGCGCATCGTGCATCACGTTCTCCATGTCGTCGGAGTAGAGGTGCCCGGTGCGCCGCATCACGAAGAGCTGCGCGGGAAAGCCCGCGTCCTCGAGAGCGAGCTGCGTCTTCCGCATGCCGGCGATCTCGTTGCCCTGCTCGCCGGCGACGAGAGCGACCGAGCGAACGCCGGCGCTCCGCAGCGCGTCGGCGGTGAGCGAAACGTTCGCCTCGATGAGCACGAGATGTTGCCAGCGGTTCGGGTGCCGTCGCGCGATGCCGGGCGCCGCATACGCTCCGCGCGAGTAGCCGGTGAGGATCGCCCCTTCCTTTCGGATCGTACCCGGCCGCTTCGCCTCGACCTTCGCGACCGCGGTCTCGAGATCGCGGTCCATGAGTGCGACGAGCTCCGGCCACGTCGGAGCTTCCCAGCTCGGAGGCCCGACGGGGGAGTCACCACATCGCGCGTTGCCGGTTGGACAGACCATCACACCGACGTCCGTGCCGGCGCCGATCCACTTCCCACACGCGTACGTGGGTGCCCCGCACATGCCGTGCAGATGGCCGACGAGACGAAAGGGCCCAAGCGCGTCTCGGTCCTTAGGCATCGCGTAGTAGACGGGACGCCCGGCATCGAGCGCGAGATCCTGGTGAGGTCCGTCGATGCTCGCGGGCGGCGTCCATGCAGAAGCGGTCGTGGTGGCTCCGTCCGCCTCGTTGGCTGCAGCACCATCGGGCTGTGGGGAGGAATCGGCGTCCGCGAGCGTGTCCTGGTCGAGGACCGGGGCCGTGGTCGATGCGGCCGCGCGGGATGAAGTGGACGAGGAGGGCGGCGTGCCCGTCGCTTCGACCGACCGCGTACGAGCGCACGCCGTCCAGGCCGCGGCGGCGAGCCCGAGACCGAGCACGCCTGCGCGGACAAACCGGATGGTCGGGCGCTTTCCGTTGCTCGTTGCCGAACCCACGATGCTCGGGACACAATCTGACCAGGCGAGGCGCCGGGCGTCGAGCGCGGCGCGGGAACGAGTTTCGTGGCAGACGAGCACAACAAGGAGCGCATGGACAGGCGAGGCGACGAGCTCCGACCGCCGTCGGCGTCGTCGGATCTGCTCGACCTCGTCCGTTCAGCCGAGGACGAGGCGCGGCTCGCGCTCCGCAAGCGGACGCCGGCCGTGCCGATGAAGCTCGCCGCGAGCCCCTCGGACGTCGGATACGAAGAAGAGTTCGTCGACGTGGGCGACGAGGCGATCGACGCGCCGCCGTCGCTTCCGCCCCTCCGAGCGGCGACACCTGCAGCGGCGTTCACGACTTCGCGTCGTTCGTCGCCGGGGGCGGCTCTCGATCCGGCCGCGGCGCCGAAGGGCATGCGGCCAGCCGAGCCCGATCGGCGCTCGTTGCCGCCTGCCGTGAGCATCGGCCTCGTGCTGGTCTTCGCCGTCGGGGTGCTGTTCGTCCTGACGCGCTGAAGACGCTCGAAGAGAACCGCCAGCGATACTCCCTCAGGGGCCGCTCACCGTTTCGTGTCGTCCGCTGCCGTGATGCGCGCGCCCGGGTCGACGATGCCTGAGGGGAGGGGCTCGTCGAGGGCGACGCCGATGCGGTAGCGCCACAGCTCGGGCGAAGAGATCGGGTTCTCGTCGACACGCGTGACGCGTCCGACGACATCGAGGCCGATCTTGCCGGCATGCACCTTGATCTTGAGCCGATCGCCCTTCTCGAACTGACTCGGCGTGACGATGAGCAGGCCGTTTGCGCTGACGTCGCGGGTCACCCCGTGCCGCGCGGGCTTCTTCTCCGATTCGAGAGCGACGGCTAGGACAGCTGCGCGTCGCGGCTTTCCTCTACGGTCCTCTCGAACGCTGCTCGCAGCCATCATCCGTGTTCCTCCAGCCGGGGCGGGTGATTCCCCGACGACTCAGGATGCGCTGCGGTAGCACGCGTATCCGACATGCGCACCATTGCAGCGCGTCATGGTCGCCATTTCCTGGAGATTCTCGCAAGAATGCGGGGAATTTTTCCGATCGTGCGACGTACCGATGACGCGCCGGGCGCGAGCACCGGACCTCACGGCGTTTCGGCTGACCGCGGCCGGTACGCGAGGACCGCTGCGGGCGCAGGCACGCTCGAGCTGAACGCTGCGTCACATTCGCCTCATGGGGCCTGCTGAAGCGCCGGGTGCGGCCGTAAAGATCGACATGGGATCGAACACGAGCAGCCCGCCTCCGGCGATGCAATCGGGGATGCACCCCGTGCATCGGAGCGTTCGGCCAGCCACCGTTCGGCCGTCTGCGCCCGTGCCTGTCGTGCCGCCGTCGGTCCTCGTCATCGACGACGACGACATGGTCAGGCGCGCGATCGTCCGAGGGCTGCGGCGCAACTACGCCATCGTGGACGTCTGCGATGCCGAGACGGCGCTCGCGCTCATCGCGAACGGACGGCGTTTCGACGCGATCCTCTGCGATTTGAACTTGAACGGGATGTCGGGGCGCGACTTCTTCCTGCACCTCGACGCGACGAACCAAGACCAGGCGCGTCGCGTCGTCATCCTCAGCGGGAATCCCCGAGCGATGGACGACGCGCGGTTCGGAGCTCTGCCGCCGAGGTTCATCGAGAAGCCAGCCTCGATGGCGCTGCTCGAAGCGACGCTCGACGAGCTCGCGCGCATGGCGCACGCAGCATGATGAACGTCACGTTGCGATGCGGTGCAGCGCGTTCCTCCGCGGCGGACTGACGACGGGTCCGATCTGCTTCTGCGCATCGAGCCGGTCGAGCGCGCTCGCCGTGACGACGGCATAAACGGCTGCGTGCGCCACCAGCAGCAGCACCTCGCTGCGGCTCCACCTCGAGAGCCGCGGGACGACTCCGGCCCGAGGTCCGAGCGCGAGCTCGCCGCCGACGATCGCGGCTGCGAACAGCGCCGCCGACGACGCCGTCGAAGGCGGCAGTAGCGACCTCACTCTCGCGAATCCGAGCGCGAGCGACAGCGCATACGCGGTCCGCGCCGCGAGGGCGACGAGCTCGCGGTGTGCCCCTCCACGTGCGAGCTCGGGCACCAAACGTCCAAGGATCGCGCGTGACGAGTAGACGGGCTCGCGCCCGAGAGCGCGTCGCTCGACGGTCGCTTCGAACAGCTCGAGGACGATCATCCCCGCGAGCCCCGCGAGGGAGCCATTGGCGAGCAGAGACGCCGGACGAAGGGCGCGTGGCGTGACGTGCATCGTTCACCTCGAAGGGAGATCCGCCATGGGACGGCCAGGATGGTCGCTGTACGGAGTGAGCGGCGGCGGCTCGCGCGTGACGAGGTCGGCGACGACGAGCCCGATCAAGGTCGCGAGGAGCCCTCCGGCGGCGAGGAGTGCGAGCTTCATCGACAGGCTGCCGTGCAGCAGCTCCATGAAGAACGCGACGACGAGCGCCGCTTTGACCGCGGCGATGCCGATCGCGACTGGGAGCGCCGCCGCGCCGAGATGCACGTACGACAGCGCGAAGCTGAGAAGCCAGAGCGCCATCAGCGCGGCTCCCGTCCGGACGACGACGCGGGGAAAGGCAGCGGAGATCATGCGAGGTAGAAGAGCGGCCAGAGGAAGATCCAGATGACGTCGACGAGGTGCCAGTAGATCGCGCCGACTTCGAGCTTGTGCGAGCTCGCCGGATTGACGCGTCCGCGGTAGATGCCGAGCAAGAGAACGCCGAGCACGATGGCGCCGATCGTGACGTGCACCGCGTGCAGGCCCGTCATCAGGTAGTAGAGCGTCCAGAACTCGGCCATGCCGTGCTCGGGGTGCTCGACGAAGAAGTGACCGCCGCCGCCCGGATAGATCCCTTCCGAGAAGTGCGCGCCGTACTCGATCGCCTTGATGACGAGGAAGACGAACGCGAGCCCGATCGTGCCCGCGACGAGCCAGCTCGCGGACTTTCGGCTCCCGGCGCGAAGCGCGTGGACGCCGGCGGCGACGAGCGTGCTGCTCGTGAGGAGCACGCCGGTGTTCACCGTCCCGAGGACCTTCGTGTTGTGCTCGATCGATGCGCGGAAGGCGTCGGGATAGTGGACCTGGTACGCGATGAAGAGCGTGAAGGCAGCGCCGAAGAGTAGGACCTCGCTCGCGAGAAAGACCCACATACCGAGGCGCGCGGCGTGGGCCTGCTGCTCGAGGTTCTCGAAGTGACCCTCGACCTCGGCGGCTTCGTCGGGGCCGTGTGCCTCCGCGTGCGCGGCGTTCATGGGCTCTCCTCCGGAAGCGGCTGGGTGTAGTCGTACGCGCCGATCTTGAACGAGGGTGTTCGGTCGAAATTGTGCACCGGCGGTGGTGAAGGCGTGCGCCACTCGTACGAACGCGAGCCCCAAGGATTCGGCCCCGCCGCCCGGCCCCAGAACAAGGCGTGGAACAGGTAGAAGAGCGTGATGAGCAACCCCGAGGCGAGCACCCACGAGCCGACGGTCGAGATCACGTGCAGCATCTGGAACTCGGGCGGGTAGTTGAAATAGCGCCTCGGCATGCCGGCGTTCCCGAGCAGAAACTGCGGGAAGAACGTCGCGAAGAAGCCCGCGAAGACGAGCGCCGCCGAGAGCATTCCCCAGCGCTCGGAGTACATGCGGCCGGTGATCTTCGGGAACCAGTGGTGGAGCGCGGCGACGAAGGCCGTGAGCGTTCCGCCGACCATGATGAAGTGGAAATGGGCGACGACGAAGTACGTGTCGTGCCAGTGGACGTCGAGGCTCATCGCCGCGACGGCGACGCCCGTCATCCCGCCGTAAACGAAGAGGAAGAGGAACGCGAAGATGTAGAGGAGCGGCGTCGTCAGCGAGACTGCGCCCTTCTTGAGCGTCCAAGTCCAGTTGAAGACCTTGATCGCCGAGAAGACCGCCACGAGCATCGAGAGGATCCCGAACGCGCCGGCGTCGAAGCGGCTCATCCCGGCGACGAACATGTGATGGCCCCACGTGAGGAAGCCGACGAACGCGATCCCGAGCGAGGAATACGCGATCGCCTTGTATGAAAATGGGTTCTTCCGCGCGTGCGTCGTGATCACCTCGCTCACGACGCCCATGCCGGGCAGGACCATGATGTAGACCGCCGGATGCGAGTAGAACCAGAACAGGTGCTGGAAGAGCACGGGATCGCCGCCACGCGAGGGATCGAAGAATCCCCACGAGAAGCCGTTGTCCATGACGACGAAGAGCAGCACCATGCCGAGCACCGGCGTGGCCAGCACCTGGATGATGCTCGTCGCGTAGATGGCCCAGACGAAGAGCGGGAGCTGCAACCATCCGAGGCCCTTCACGCGCATCGTGTGCGTCGTGACGATGAAGTTGAGCCCGGTGATGATCGTCGAGAAGCCGATGATGAAGACCCCGAGCAGCGCGAGGGGGACCGCAGACTGACTGTACGAGCTGTACGGGGCGTAGAACGTCCAGCCCGTATCGATGCCGCCGACGAACATCGAGAGCAGCACGAGCGCCGCGCCGGCGATGAAGATGTACCAGCTGAGGAGGTTGAGCCGCGGAAAGGCCACGTCCTTGGCGCCGACCATGATCGGCAATACGAAGTTGCCGAAGCTCGATGGGATGGATGGAATCAGGAACAGCCACACCATGATCACGCCGTGGAGCGTGAAGAAACGGTTGTAGGTCATCGCCGACATGACGGTGCGGTGCGGCGTGAGATGCTCGATCCGGATCGCCATGGCGAAGAAGCCGCCGAGCGCGACCGTGAAGAGCAGCGAGACGAGGTAGAGGACCCCAATCCTCTTGTGATCGGTCGTGAGCAGCCACGAGCGGATCGTCGTCTCCGCTCCGAGATACGTCGGGCGGGCAGTACGGGCGCCCGGAGTCTCCGGCGCCCCGGCGGGCGGTGCGAGCGGCATCGTCGTCACGGTGGGCTCCCTCCGTCAGCGGACGTCATCTCGAGGCGCGGAAGCGCGACGCCCGACGGCTGCACCGGGCCGTTGCGCAGCGAGCGAATCAGCTCGACGAGCGCCGCCGTTTCACCCGCCGAGAGCACGCCCTGGTAGACCGGCATGACCTCGCGATAGCCGGCGACGACGTCCGTCGTCGGCTCCATCATCGAGCGCGTGAGATACGCCTCGTCGGCGATGACGCGCCTTCCGTCCGTCAGGACGCGCTCGGAGCCGAAGAGCCGGCTCCAGGTCGGCCCGACGTGCGGCTGGCCGTCGAGCGTGTGACAGGCAACGCACTGACGGCGCTCGGCGACGAGGCGCCCGCGGGATGCGAGGTCTTCACCTCCACACGTGCCAGGACCGCCGCCGCAATCGGACAGCACCGTCGCGACCGCGCCGCTCTCCTGCCACCGCGCGTATTCGGCCGGCGGCAGGGCGACCACCTCGCCGCGCATCATCGAGTGCGAGAGGCCGCAGTACTCGGCGCAGAAGATCGGGAACGACCCTGGCTCCTTCGCCTGGAACCAGAGCGTGACGTAGCGCCCGGGCAGGACGTCCTGCTTCACGCGGAAGGCCGGGACGTAGAAGCTGTGGATCACGTCGCGCGACGTCATCACGAGCTTGACCGGACGCCCGACGGGGACCGTCAGCACGTCGTTCGAGGTGCGGCCGTCCGCATAGGCGAACTTCCACATCCATTGCTTCGCGTCGACGTAGACGATCTCCGCATCCGGCGGCTCGCTCCGTAGCTCGAGGTACTGGCGGTAGCCGATCACCCACCAGAGCAGGAACACGCTCAAGATCGCGCCGATGATGATCCCCTCGCGCGTGCGGGTCGCCGCGACGGTCTTCGTGAGCTGATCGTGCTGCTTGCGCCCGTAGCGGATCGTGAACCACGCCGCGGTCAGGAAGACGAACGCGGACACGATCATCGTCACGCTGATGACGAACAGATGCAGGAGGTCGATCCCGTCGGCGACCGTCGATGCGCCGCGCGGCAGCACGAGGATGGCTCGGATGAAGTCCATCATCGTTCGTCCTCCTTCTCGGGCGAGAGCGGGCGATCCGGCGGCAGCGGCTCCGCGGCGAGGAGATCCATCGCCTCTTCGATGGGGATCCGCGCGACGCCCGCGTCGCGGTCGGCCCACTCCCAACGATGCAGCGACGCTTCTTGCTCCGCGCGCAGGACGAGGCCGCGCTTCGTGTGGAGGACGAGTGTCTGCTCGAGCGTCCCGATCGTGCGCGGCGACATGGGCGGTGGCGCGACGCGAGGCTTGTGTCCCCACGCTTCGAGCAGCCCCCAGGCGACGACGAGCGCGACGCCCGTGATCAGGATGCTCGCGATCGTGACGGCCATCGTCGTCCGTCGGTCGACGTGATCCGGAGACTGGCGGACCTCGATCTCGTCGGTGCTCATGGCGAGCGATACCTCAGCGCGTCTTGCAGCGCCGGATCGAGAGCGACCACGTCCGTCCGCGCCGCTCTCCGACTGCGGAGCGCGACGAGGTGCGCGCCGTAGGCCCAGAGGAGCCCGGTGATCGACACGAACGGCAGGAAGTCGGGCCACGCGAGCCGTGCGCCGATCGAAGGGATCGTCAGCCACGCGAAGTCGAGCATGCTCATGAGCACGATCCACACGCTTACGATCGCGAGCTGCACGGCGCTCCGCTTCAGCGGACGGGAGAGGAGGACGAAGAACGGTAGGACGAAGCGGCCGAGGAAGAGGACGACGTCGATCGCTCCCCATTCACCCCGCGCGCGCACGTAGAAGAACGAGACCTCGCTCGGGAGGTTCGCGATCCAGATGAGCAAGATCTGGAAGAAACCGATGTACGCCCACAGGATGACGGCCATCAGCATCAGCCGGCCGACGGCATGCACGTGGTCCGGGCTCACGCCGTCGGGGACGAGCTGACTCCGCGCGGCGAGCCACGATCCCACGGCGAGCACCGACAACGCCGACACGAGGCCCGACGTGAAGACGTAGAGGCCGAACATGTTCGAGGTCCATCCGGGCTGGAGCGACATCAGCCAGTCGAACGCCGCGAACGTCAGCGTGAAGCCCACGATCGGAAGGCCGACGGCACTGATGGTGCGTTCGGAGCGTGCGATCGCGCGTGACGACGGGTCGTCGAGACGGGCCCGGTCGGCGCGCCGGAGGAGGACGGCGATCACCGTCCAGCTCGCGAGGTAGATCGCGGACCGCAGGAGGAACAGGCCCGGGCGATTCCACGTGCGTTGATGCTCGAGAACCTCGTGGATGTGACGCGAGAGATCCGGCGGCGGCGATTCCCACGGGTAGAGGATCGTGAACGCCGCGCCGATGGGCACGAACAGGAGGACGAGCAGCGGCGCCGTTCCGGCGGTTGCGACGAAGACGCGCCGAAGGACGAGCCACCACTTCGCGCCGGTGAGGTGGAGCACCATGACGAGGATCATCGCGGAGACGACGGTCCCGACGGCGAACCCGTACGCCGCGATCCACGCAAGGAGCGCCCGCCGAGCGTCGGCGAGGGCGTAGACCACCGTGAGCGCCCCGGCGAAGAGCCCGATCCCGAGCGGGACGAGCACGCCACGGTTCCATCGTTCGTGGTTCATCGCGCCTCCTTCGCAATGCGATCGCGCAGAGGCTGGGGGAGCTCGGCGACGGGCGCGTGTCGGCTCAGCTGCAGCGCCTGGAGGTACGAAACGACGGCCCAGCGCTCCTCGTGCGAGAGCAGATCGGCGTAGCCGGCCATCAGCCCGTAGCCTTGCGTCGCGACCTGGAACAGCCGCTCGCGCGAGTACCCGCGGCGCTCGGCGTCCACGAGCGACGGCGGGGGCCGCAGCGCCATCTTCGTGGCCACGACACTCTCGCCGGTCCCGTCGACGCCATGACAGACGCCGCAGTACGCGTCGAACCGGGCGCGACCGAGATCGAGCAGCGCCCTCGTGACCGGAGGTGGCGGCGCGTCGGAGTCGTCGTCGACGGGGACCGTGCCTCGCGGAGGGGACTGCAGGACCTTGCCGTCGGGAAACGCCGTCGTCCCTTCGTAGGGATCGGCGCGTCGCTGATCGAGCATCCTCGCGAGGGTGGGATCCGGCTCGCGGAACGCGGCGCGATTGTCGCAGCCGCTCGTCGCGACGACGATGCCGAGCGAGACGAGCGACACGAGACGGCTCACGGGTGCTCTCCCCCGATCCGTCCGCGGATCACCGTCGCTCCGAGGTGGCCGAGCTCGACGAGGAGCTCGGTGAGCTCTTCGTCGCGGACGTCTTCGGCTCCGGAGAACGCATCGCCGATGACGATCCAGAATCGATCGACGCTCGTGCGCTCGAAGCCGGGCAGGTCGAAGATCGGATCGTGCAGCCGCGGAAGCTTCGCTGCGAGCAGGACCGAAGCGAAAGCACCGAACGCAGCGGACAGGACGGTCATCTCGAAGACGATTGGAACGTCGCTCGGGATCGAGAAGAGAGGTCGTCCGCCGACGTTGATCGGGTAGTCGAAGGCGTTCGTCCACCACTGGACGAGCAGCGCAGCCGCGGCGCCCGCGAGTCCTGCGGCGAGGACGATGAACGGGATCTTCGTGCGCCGGATCTCGAGCACAGGATCGAGATCGGGGACCGGGAAGGGCGTGAACGCTTCGAGGCGGATGTATCCGAGCTCGCGCACGCGCTTCGCGGTGGCGATCGCGCGCGCGGGCGAATCGAGCTCGGCGACGAGCACCTCACGCATGGCGCTCGTGCTCCTTCTCCAGGTCGTGGGCGAGCTCCTTCAGCTCGGCGACGGGAATGAACGGAACGAACCGCAGGAAGAGAAGGAACAGGAAGAGGAAGAACGAGATGGTCCCGAGCAGGAGCGACCAATCGACGATGGTCGGCCAGTACAGTCCCCATGACGACGGGAGGAAGTCCTGCGCCTCCGACGTCACGATGAGCATGAGACGCTCGGCCCACATGCCGATCTGGACGAACCCCGAGATGATCCAGAGCGTGAGCGGGCTCCGGCGCGCCCGCCTCGACCACAGGATCTGCGGGATCACGCAGTTGCATGCGATGACGGTCCAGAAGACGAAGGCGTAGGGCCCGGTCGGACGCGCGACGAGGTACGTGTAGTACTCGAAGCGATCGCCCGAGTACCAGCCCGACCAGATCTCGATCACGTACGCGTAGAGGACGATCCAGCCCGTGACGAGCAGCATCTTGGCCATGCTGTCGAGGTGCCGCGTCGTGATGACGTGCTCGAGATGGTAGAGGCGCCGCGCCGGGATCATCAGCGTGAGCACCATCGCGAAGCCGGAGAAGATCGCGCCGGCGACGAAGTACGGCGGGAAGATCACCGAGTGCCAGCCGGGGAGCTGCGCGATCGCGAAGTCGCTCGAGACGATGCTGTGAACGGAGACGACGAGCGGCGTCGCGATCCCGCCGAGGAGGCCGTAGCCGATCCTCCAGCGATGCCAGTCGTGCGATGAGCCCCGCCAGCCGAGCGCGAAGACGGCGTAGATGCGCCGCCGCCAGCGCTCCGGCGCGCGATCGCGGACGAGCGCGAGGTCCGGGACGAGCCCGAGATACCAGAAGAGCAGCGAGACCGTGAAGTACGTGAGGACCGCAGCGACGTCCCAGGTGAGCGCGCTCCTGAACTGCGGCCACAGGGCCATCGTGTTCGGGTAGGGGAGCAGCCAATAGAAGAACCACGGACGCCCCATGTGGAGCAGCGGGAAGAGAGCCGCCTGCATGACGGCGAACAGCGTCATCGCCTCGGCGAAGCGATTGATCGACGTCCGCCACTTCTGCTCGAGCAAGAGAAGGAACGCGGAGATGAACGTCCCCGCGTGGCCGATCCCGATCCACCAGACGAAGTTCGTGATGCCGAACGCCCAGGCAACCGGGATGTTGTTCCCCCAGACGCCGATGCCCGTCACGACCGTGTAGGTGATCGCAGCGAACAGGCCGAGCGTTCCGAGAAACGTCACGAACAGCGCTGGGCGCATCCAGCGCGGCGGCCGAAGGATCTTTCCGACGAGCTCGTCGCTGATCTCGGCGTAGGTCCCGGGTCGCTCGAGAACGGGCAGGTCGTCCGCGGCAACGTCCCGGTGCTCGGCCGTCGTCGTCGCGGCGCTCATGCCAGCTCCGGGTTGGGGTTCTTCAGCCGTGCGAGGTACCGAACGCGCGGCTCGGTGCCGAGCTCGTGCAGCGCCGCAAACGTGCGATCGCTCTCGTGGAGGCGCTTCACCTCCGAGGCCGCCTGGATGATGTCGCCGAAGACGATCGCCTCCGTCGGACACGCCTGCTGGCACGCGGTCTTCGGCGGAGCGGGCTTTCGACCCTGCGCCGTCTCGATCTCGAACTGGCGGAGCCGCTGCACGCAGAACGTGCACTTCTCCATCACGCCTCGTTCGCGGACGGTGACGTCGGGGTTGTGGACGAGCTGCTCGGTCGCGGTCTCGCCGCGATGGAAGTCGAACCAGTTGAAGCGGCGGATCTTGTACGGACAGTTGTTCGAGCAGAAACGCGTGCCGACGCAGCGGTTGTAGACCATCTCGTTGAGGCCGTCGGGACTGTGGACCGTCGCGTTGACCGGGCACACGTACTCGCACGGGGCGAGCTCGCAGTGCTGGCAGAGCATCGGCTGCACGGCGACGTGCGGCTCGTGCGTGTCGCCGACGAAGTACGAATCGATGCGGAGCCAGTGCATCTCGCGGTTCAAGACGACGTTGTCGGGTCCGACGGTCGGCACGTTGTTCTCGGCCTGACACGCGACGACGCACGCATTGCAGCCGGTGCATCGCGAGAGGTCGATCGCCATCCCCCACTGCCGCGGAGATGGGCCGGGCTCGAGCTCGTAGAGCGAGAGGCGCCGCTTCACGACCGGCTTCTCGGGATCCTTCTTCTCCGGGGCGAGCGTCGGCCTCTTCTCGCCACGCTCGGTCGCTACTCGATAGCCGTCGAGCGTATCGTGCTGGAGTACCTCGTCGTCGCGGCCCACGAGCGTGCGCTGCTGCTGCGTGATCGGCAGCTTGTGGTGCTCGCTCGTCTTCTCGACGCGCACGGGGATCGGGCGGAACGCGAGGTCTTCGGCGAGAGCGTAGGCGTTCGCGCCACGTTCGCGTGCGAGCTCGGCGCCGCGCTTCCGTCCCCATCCGAGCGACAGACCTACGGTTCCTTCCGCCTGGCCTGGGACGACGACGGCGGACGCCTTCGCCGTGCGATCGCCAGCTCGAAGGAGGACCACGTCGCCGGTGGTGACGCCGAGCTTCGCCGCGGTTTCGGTCGAGAGCGTGGCCGCGTTCGTCCACGTGAGCTTCTCGATCGGTGAAGGAAGCTCGAGCAGCCATGCGTTGTTCGCGAAGCGCCCGTCGTAGACGCGTGGATCGGCGCGCATCACGAGCTCGAACTCGCCGACGGCCTTCGTGTCGATCGCAGGAGTAGGCGTGGAGACGGAGGCGGCGAGGCGTGTGGCGATCGCGGCCCAGTCGACCCGCACCGTCATGGCCGGCGTCGCAGACCCGTCGACGAGACCGCGCCGGAGCACCTGGCGCCATGCGCGCTCGAACGCGTCGGGAGCTGCTCCTCCCGTGCCCGCTTTTGCGAGCTCGGCGCGGAGGCGAGCGCGCACGAGGTCGTACGCCTTCTCGCCGGGGCTGCCTGCGTACAGCGCGAGGAGGTCGAGCTCGCTACGCCCGCCGTAGAGCGGCTCGATCAGCGGCTGCACGACCGAGACGGTCCCGTCGAATGCGCGCGCGTCGCCCCACGATTCGAGCGCGTGAGCGCGCGCGACCGTGTACGTGCACGCCCCGCTCGTCTCGTCGTCGTAGAGCCCGAGATAAGCGCTCTGCCGCGCGCGTCCGAAGAGGCGAGCGAGGTCGGCGCCTGGCGGGGACGCGTAGACCGGGTTCTCGGCCGCGACGACGAGCGTGTCGACGTCGCCGGCGCCGAGCGCCTTCGCGAGCTCGTCGATGTCGAACGACGGCCCACCTGCATCGACGATGGGCGACGGAGCGAGCTCGATCGTGACGCCGATGTTGCCGAGCACGGCGTTGATCGCGTGCGCGAGGGCGTGGACCTCGGGCGGCTGAGCGCTTCCGGCGATGACGATCGACTTGCCGCGATGCGCGAGCAGATCGCGTGCCACCGCGTCGATCCAGCGCTGATGCGGAGCGGCCGGTGCGCGGAGCGGCAGCGGGACACCGCCAGGCAGCTGCGGGAGCCCGACGGCGGCGGCGAGCGCGCCTGCGAGCGCGCGGACGTCGCCGGCGCGGACGCGGAGGCGATGATCGGCATTCGCGCCCGTCACTGTATGAAGGGGCTCGACGACGTAGAGCCGGTTCATCGTGTCCGCCCCGCCGAAGACCGCGCGACGCCCGGCGAACTGTCGAGAGAGACGGAGGCTGTCGGGGCGGTCCGTCAGGAAGTCGGAGTCGAGCGCGACGATCACGTCGGCGCGGTCGAGCGCGAGCCTCGTATCGAGCACGCGTCCGAATGCGACCCGCGAGCCTTCCCACGCGTTCGCGGCGCCGAGCGGAGAAGAGAACGCGATGCGCGCGCGTGGAAGGCGCGCACGGATCCTGTCGAGCATCGCCGCGACCGACGGCGACGTCGTCGGTTCGAGCAGGAGCCAGAGCCCGTTTCCGCCGTCATTGGCCCAGCGCCCGTCCGCGAGCGAACGCGCGACGACTTCCCATTCGGCGACGGCTCCGCGCGCGGTCGCTGCGCGCGCCCGTGTCGGATCGTAGAGCGAGAGCACCGAGGCCTGCTCGAAGACGCCCGCCGCGCCGAGGCTCGCCGGATGAGCAGGGTTGCCTTCGACCTTGGTGGGGCGTCCTGCGTGGCTCTCGACGAGGAGCCCTGTCGCGTAGCCGCCGAGGACGAAGGACGTCGCATAGAAGCGTGGAGTCCCGGGTCGGACCTCCGGTGGCTGATGGACGTACGGGACGATCTCCTCGCGCGGTGCCCGCGTGCACCCTGCGAGCCCTGCGAGCGCCACTGCAGCGGCCATGCGTGTCAGGAACTCGCGCCGCGCGATCGGATCGCCGGCCGTGTCGGCGAGCGCTTCCTCGAGCGCCTTCGTCCGCTGCCGCCGCGGGTCGTCCGTCGTTGTCGTCGATCGGTGGTCGTGCATGGCGCTCTACCGGTGGCACCCCGAGCAGTGGACGATCGAGCGGACCCCGAGCTGCTGCCGGAGCTCGCGACCGATTTCGAGCTGCGGTCGGTCGGGGACCCACTCCATGTCGGTGATCTTGTCGAGCGGCCGGAGGTACTTCTCCGGCGCGCGATGGCAGTCGAGGCACCACCGCATCATGAGCGAGCTCTGCGCGTAGACCTGTCCCATCAAATCGACACGCCCGTGACACGTCACGCAGCCGACCCCGTGCGTCGTGTGCGCCGAATGGTCGAAGAAGACGAAGTCGGGGAGGCTGTTGACGCGCTGCCAGCGGATCGGCTCGTTCGCGAAGTAGCTGTGACGGACCGGCGAGAGCTCCGGGCTATTGGTCCAGACCTGCGAATGGCAGTTCATGCAGACCGACGTTGCGGGCACTCCCGCCGATGCGCCCTTCAGCGCCCCGCCGTGGCAGTACTCGCAGGTGATGCCGTCGTCGCGTGCGTGGTGCCGATGATCGAACTTGATCGGCTGCTCGGGCGGATGCTCCTGGCCCGTCGCGTAGGGCGTTCGTGCCCACGCGATCAAGGCCACAGGAACGCCCACGATCGCAGCGCCGACCGCGCCGATCGCGAGCCAGTAGATCTGGTTCGCCCAGACAGGGAAGAGATTCACGCGGAAGTCGCGCTCACTGCATCCGACGCGCCACCTCGAGCGCACGTGATGCTCGACAGTTGCGTCGCCGCGAAGCCGTGCTCTGTGCGATCCCGTCACGGAGCGGCTGCCGCAATGAGCGCATCCGCACAGCGATCACGTGGATGTGGTCGGTGGTCGCGGAGAGACGATCTCGCCTGCGCGTGGTGACGAGGTTCGGCTGGCACCTCGCGCGCTCCTCCGTGCGTACGGTCGTATCGTCCGGCGCGTCAGGCGGCTGCGTTCGTGGCGCGTCGATTCGACCCGACGGTGCGTCGAGGTAGAGCGCCGCCCTCGACGCGACGTCGCCGTTCAGGAGCATCGCGCGTTCGGTCCCCACGTTGCACGGCATCAGCCCGAACGGAGGTCCGGATGGGGACGAAGGTCAGCGATTACTTGTTCCGGCGGCTCGCTGAGTGGGGCGTCGACCGCATCTACGGCTATCCCGGCGACGGCATCAACGGGCTCCTCGGTGCCCTGAACCGGATCTCGCGCGACGGCCGATTCATCGAGCTCGTGCAGGCGCGTCACGAAGAGATGGCTGCGTTCATGGCGTGTGGCCACGCGAAGTTCACAGGGAAGCTCGGCGTCTGCATGGCGACGAGCGGCCCGGGCGCGATCCACCTGCTCAACGGTCTCTACGACGCCAAGATGGACCATGTGCCGGTCCTCGCGATCGTGGGCCAGGCGGCGCGCACGGCGATCGGCGGTGACTACCAGCAAGAGGTCGATCTGCAGAACCTCTTCAAGGACGTGGCCCACGAATACGTCCACACGGCGATGACGCCGGAGCAGATCCGCCACCTGATCGACCGTGCCGCGCGGATCGCCTTGTCGGAGCGAACGCCGACGTGCCTCATCCTTCCGAAGGACGTGCAGGAGCTCGACTACGAAGCTCCGCCACAAAAGCACGACACCGTGCACACGAGCGTCGGCTTCGTACCGCCCGAGATCGTGCCGCCCGAGACCGCTCTCGATCGCGCTGCCCGGATCATCGACGCCGGCGAGCGCGTCGCGATCCTCGTCGGCGCCGGCGCGGCGAACGCGGCAGTGGAGGTCATCGAGCTCGCGCAGGCGACCGGTGGCGGGATCGCCAAGGCGCTCCTCGGACGCGCCGTCGTCTCGGACGATCTGCCGTTCGTCACCGGCTCGATCGGGCTCCTCGGCACGAAGCCGAGCTGGGACCTCATGATGGAGTGCGACACGCTCGTCATGATCGGATCGAGCTTCCCGTACGCCGAGTTCCTCCCGAAGGAAGGCCAGGCGCGCGGCGTCCAGATCGACATCGATCCTCGACTCGTCGGGATGCGCTACCCGATGGAGCTCAATCTCGTCGGCGACGCGCGGGCGACGCTGCGGGCGCTGCTTCCGCGAGTTCGCCGCAAGACGCACGGCGCGTGGCGCGCGAAGATCGAGCAAGGGATCCGAGAGTGGTGGCGCCTCATGGGCGAGCGCGCGCACATCCCCGCGAAGCCGCTCAATCCGCAGCTCCTCTTCTGGGAGCTGTCGTCGAGGCTCCCCGACAACTGCATCGTCACGTCGGACTCGGGATCGGCGGCGAACTGGTGGGCGCGCGACCTCAAGCTCCGTCCCGGGATGATGGCGTCGATCTCGGGCAGCCTCGCGACGATGGGTTGCGGCGTACCGTATGCGATCGCCGCGAAGTTCACGCATCCCGATCGGGTCTGCATCGCGCTCGTTGGTGATGGCGCGATGCAGATGAACGGGATGGCGGAGCTGCTCACGGTCAAACGTTACTGGAAGCAGTGGAGCGATCCGCGGCTCATCGTTCTCGTCCTCGACAACCGGGACTTGAACCAGGTCACCTGGGAGATGCGCGCCATGGAAGGTGACGCGCGGTACGACGCCTCGCAAGAGTTGCCCGAGATGAACTACGCGGCCTTCGCGGATCTCCTCGGGCTCAAGGGCATACGCGTCGAGCAACCGAACGAGGTCGCCGCCGCATGGGACATCGCGCTGTCCTCCGATCGGCCCGTCGTGATCGACGCCGTCGTCGACCCCAACGTAGCGCCGCTCCCGCCGCACATCACGCTCGAGCAGAGCAAGGCCTTCCTCATGAGCATGCTGAAGACCAAAGGCCCCGAGCGCACGGGCATCATCCGCGAAGCGCTCGAGCACATGTTCCCCGGCCTCGCGCCGAAGACGTGAACCGATCGATCCGAGAGGCCGAACGTGACCGCCACCATCGCACCCCCGCTCGTCCCTGCGCACCGGCTCCTGAAGACACGCGCGCGCCAGCCTGCCGTGGCGCCGCCAGCCATCGACATCGAGCATCTCGTACGGCGTCTCCGGTCGACCGTCCGCGGCGAGGTCCGGTTCGAGGCGGCGAGCCGCGCGCTGTACGCGCAGGACGCGTCGAACTACCGGCACATCCCGCTCGGCGTCGTCATCCCGGAGACGATCGACGACGTCATCGCTACGGTCGCTGCTTGCCGCGAGGTCGGTGCTCCGATCGTGTCGCGCGGAGGCGGCACGTCGCTGGCCGGGCAGACCGTGAACGAGGCGGTCGTCCTCGACTTCTCGAAGCGCCTTCATCACATCCGTTGGCTCGACCCGCATGCGCGGCTCGCGTCGATCGAGCTCGGTCTCGTCTGCGACGAGCTCGTTGCCGCGGCGCGCCCGTTCCACCTCACGTGGGGTCCGAAGCCGGCGACGCACGAGCGCTGCTGCTTCGGCGGAATGCTCTCGAACAACTGCGGCGGGATGCAGGCTCAGATGAACGGCATCGCCGTGAACAATGTCGAGGCCCTCGACGTGCTCCTCTACGATGGCACGCGTATGCACCTCGGCTGGATGCGCGAGGAAGATCTCGCGAGCGCCATCCGAAACGGCGGGCCGGCCGGCGCGGTGCTCGCGCGCATGCGCGCCCTCCGCGAGCGATGGGCAGGGGAGATCCGCGCGCGCTACCCGAAGATCCCGAGGAGGGTCTCGGGCTACAACCTCGATCAACTGCTGCCAGGGCCCGATGGCCGCTTCAACCTCGCGCGCGTCGTCGTCGGAAGCGAGAGCACGCTCGTCACGATGCTCGAGGCGACCCTCCAGCTCATTCCCGATCCCCCGGTGCACGCCGTGGCCGTGCTCGGCTACCGCGACGTGTTCGAAGCAGGCGACGCGGCGCACCTGTTTCCCCCGCTCGGTGCGCTCGCGATCGAGGGCATGGACCAGCTGCTTCGCGACCAGCTCGCGTCGATGGACCCCGAGCACGCGGAGCGCGTGAAGTACCTGTCCGACGGCAACGGGTGGCTGATGGTCGAGGTCGGCGGCGCGACGGAGGACGAAGCGAGGGCCAAGGCCGAGGAGGTCGTGCGCGTCGCCGGGAAGGCGATCGTCGACCACCGCATCTACCTCGGTCCTCACGATCAGCACCAGCTCTGGGAGGCGCGGGAAGGAGGGCTCGGGGCGACCGCCTTCGTGCCCGGGCAGCCGGATGCATGGCCGGGATGGGAGGACTCCGCGGTCCCGCCGGAGCGGCTCGGCGCATACCTCCGGGATCTGCGCAAGCTGTTCGACGCCTACGATCTCCATCCTGCCCTCTACGGACACTTCGGGATGGGGCTCGTGCACTGCCGCGTCCCGTTCGATCTCTACACTGCCGAAGGTGTCGCCAAGTTTCGTAGCTTCATGAGCGACGCTGCCGATCTCGTCGTCTCCTACGGCGGCTCGCTCTCGGGCGAGCACGGCGACGGCCAGGCGCGCGCCGAGCTGCTCGTGAAGATGTTCGGACCCGAGCTCGTCGACGCGATGCGGGAGCTGAAGACCATCTTCGATCCGTTCGGCAAGATGAACCCGGGCAAGATCGTCGATCCGTATCCGATGGACGATCACCTCCGGCTCGGGCCGCAATATCACCCCGCCGAGCCCGAGACGCACTTCCGCTACCCGGACGATCGCGGCAGCTTCGCGCGCGCCACGTTGCGATGCGTCGGCATCGGCCGCTGCCGCCGCAAGCACGGCGACGGGGAGCACGATGTGATGTGTCCGAGCTACATGGTGACGCTCGAGGAGAAGCACTCGACGCGAGGACGCGCGCATCTGCTCTGGGAGATGTTGCGGAGCGACAGCACCGTCACGAACGGCTGGAAGGACGACGGCGTGAAGGGCGCGCTCGACCTCTGTCTCGCGTGCAAGGGATGCAAGGGCGACTGCCCCGTGGGAGTCGACCTCGCGACGTACAAGGCCGAGTTCCTCTCGCACTACTACGAAGGTCGCCTCCGGCCGCGTCACGCGTACGCCTTCGGCTACATCGACAAGTGGGCCCGTCTCGCGTCGCTCGCGCCCGGGCTCGTGAACCTCGTGACGCAGTTGCCCGGGACGAGCGCGCTCGCGAAGAAGGTCGCCGGGCTTTCGCTCGACGCGAAGATCCCGCCGTTTGCGCCGAGGACGTTCCGGCAGGAGCTCGCGCGCCGCGGGCCGCGCGTGAAGAGCGAACGACGGGTCGTCCTCTGGGCGGACACGTTCAACGAGCACTTCCTTCCGGACACGTTGCTCGCCGCCGTCGACGTGCTCGAGGCGGCCGGCTACGAGGTCGTCGTCCCGCCGAGCGGGCTGTGTTGCGGCCGGCCGCTCTACGACTTCGGTCTCCTCGACGACGCGAAGCTGTACCTCGAGCGGGTGCTCGCTTCCCTGAAGCCGCACCTCGACGCGAAGCTCCCGGTGGTGGTCCTCGAGCCGAGCTGCGCGTCGACGTTCAAGGACGAGCTCGGGAACTTGATGCCGGACCGCGCGGACGCCGCGACGCTGCGCGATCGGACGATGCTCCTCTCCGAGCTCCTCACGAATGAGGCAAAACATTGGACTCCGCCGAAGCTCGCGCGACACGCCATCGTGCAGGGCCACTGCCATCAGAAGGCGATCGTCGGAATGGCACCCGAAAAGCAGGTGCTCGAACAGATGGGCGTCGAGCACGAGGTCCTGTCCGCGGGCTGCTGCGGGATGGCCGGCGCCTTCGGATTCGTCGAGGAGACGCGCGACGTCGGGGTCGCGTGCGGGGAGCGAGCTCTCTTGCCACGCGTCCGCCACGAGCGCGACGAGACCATCGTCATGGCGAACGGATTCTCGTGCCGCGAACAGATCGGGCAGGGGACCCATCGCGGTGCGCTCCACCTCGCGGAGGTGATGAAGCTCGCGATCGACCACGGCCCCTCTGGTCCCGCCGGCGCCCGTCCGGAAGCGATGGTGCTCGCGCGCCGACGTGCGGGTGTGCGCGCATCGATGCTCCGCGCCGCGGCGGGCGTCGCGCTGACGATCGCGGCGGGTCTCGGACTGTTCTCGTGGTCGCGGCGGCGCAGGTGAAGCCGAGGCAGCATCGCTCCGCGTAGAGCGCTTGGTGCCGTGCTCGGGCAAGGCTCATCGCGGACGACCTCCACCATTGCGGACGCCCTCGTGCCGGGGCGGGCAGCTCGTTCACGTGTCGTGACGCGCGAGCGGCAGCGCCGTGCGGCCGCCGAGGGCGAGCGCCGAGTTGACGACGGCGACGTGGGAGAACGCTTGCGGGAAGTTTCCGATGAGTTGCTTGCGGTCGACGTCGTACTCCTCGGACAGGAGCCCGACGTCGTTCGCGAGCGCGATCGTCTGCTCGAAGAGGGCGCGCGCGTCGTCCTGCCGGCCGATGAGCGCGAGAGCGTCGACCAGCCAGAACGAAGCCGCGATGAACGCACCCTCGCGTCCGATCAATCCGTCGATGTTCATCGCGTCCGACGTCAGATATCTCGCCACGAACCCGCCGCGCACGAGCCGGCGCTCGACGGCTTCGATCGTTCCGCGGACGCGAGGATCGTCCTTCGGCAGAAAGCCGACCGATGGGATCAGGAGGAGGCTCGCGTCGAGCTCCTTGGACCCGTAACTCTGGGTGAAGCTGCCGAGGTCCGGATCGAACCCGCGCCGGCAGACCTCGTCGTGGATCTCGGCGCGGGTGTGTCGCCAGCGATCGACGGGACCTTCGAGGCCCTGTTGCTCGATCGCTTTCACGAGCCGATCGAACGCCACCCAGGCCATGACCTTCGAGTGCACGAAGTGCCGTGGAGTACCGCGCATCTCCCAGAGCCCCTGATCGGGCACGTCCCAATGAGTCTCCAGCCAGTCGGCGATCGCGCGCTGCACGGCCCACGCGTTCTCGTCGGTGCCGAGGCCCATGCGCCTGCCCTGGTGCAGCGTGTCCAGCACCTCACCGTAGATGTCGAGCTGGTATTGATGCGCAGCGTTGTTCCCGATCCGCACCGGCCGAGAGCCGGCGAAGCCCGGCAGCCATTCCAGCGTCTGCTCGGTCATCCTCCGCTCGCCCGCGGGACCATAGAGCGGCTGGAGCTTCGCCGGATCACCGGCGACGGCCCGTAGCAGCCAGTCGCGCCAGGCCTTCGCTTCTTCCGTGTAGCCTGCATGCATGAGCGCATACAGAGTGAAGGTTGCATCACGCAGCCATGCAAACCGATAGTCCCAGTTGCGCTCGCCGCCGATGCTCTCGGGAAGGGACGTCGTGCCCGCCGCGACGATCGCTCCAGTCGGCGCGTAGGTGAGCGCCTTCAGCGTGAGGAGCGAGCGGATCGTGATGGCTCGATACGGTCCGTAGATCGCGTGCGCTGACGTCCATTCGGTCCACCACTGCTCGGTCTCCGCGAGCGACGAGAACGGCTCGGCGGTCTCGGGAGGTGGCTCGTGCGATGGATGCCACGTGAGCACGAACGGTACCTCCTGACCCGCGCGAACCGTGACGTCGGCGATCGTGTGAAAGCCTTCGCCGCGCATCTTGACCGGCGTCACAAGCACGAGCGCGTCCGGTCCGGCGATCGCGTGCAGGCGCCCGTCGAGGCGTTGGACCCACGGCAGCACGTTGCCGTAGTCGAAGCGGATCGTGAGCTCGACGCGCATCGCGACCTCGCCCGAGAGACCTTGGATGATGCGAACGACGTCCGGGTACTTCCCGCGGATGGGCATCGAATCGACGAGCCGTACTCGGCCGGAGTCCGTCTCGAAGTCGGTCTCGAGGATCAGCGTGTCTCCTCGGTAGCGCCGCGTGACGCGCGCGTCGCCGACGGGGCAAATCGAGAATTGGCCTTGCTCGCGGCCGCCGAGCAGCGCGGCGAAGCACGCCGCGGAGTCGAATCTCGGAAGGCACAGCCAGTCGATCGATCCGCTCCGCCCGACGAGGGCGACCGACTGCGTGTCGCCGATCAGGGCATAGTCCTCGATGTGCCGCTCGAGCTCCATCACCAGCCCGCCCGTCGCGCCACACCCGCCGCCGCCAGCGCGAGCGCTGCCGTTCCAGCGCCGAGCGCGAGGAGCAGGCTACGGTTCTTCGAGAGCCACCACTCGACGCTCCTCCGGCGCGCGCGCGCATCGAACGCGCCATGCGCACCGTGATCGCCCGGCACCGGCGAAAAGAGATTGTCGCGCCGGTCCGGTGCAACGGGGCCGTTCGTCTGCTGGCTCTCGTAGCCGTGTTTGGCGAGGTAGCGATCGGCGTACCCGGGAACGACCTTCTCACCGAGGATTGCCTTCATCGCGGGCCACGCCACCCAGACCTCGCGTCGCGGGTGAAGAGCCGCGTGGATGACCGCATCGGCGATGAGCTCCGGCTGGAAGATCGGAGGCACGGGCTGCGGCTGACGTGGAAGCTTCGTGCGCGTCCACGAAAACTGAGGCGTGTTCACGGCAGGAAGCTGGACCATCGTGATGCGGACCTTGCTCCGGTCGTGCATCAGCTCGGTCCGAAGCGACTCGGTGAAGCCTTTGACCGCGTGCTTCGCCGCGCAGTACGCCGATTGGAGCGGGATCGCGCGGTAGGCGAGGGCGGAGCCGATCTGGATGATCGTGCCGCGATCGCGAGCGCGCATCCGCTTCAGCGCGGCGAGCGTTCCGTAGACGTACCCGAGGTACGTGACGTCGGTGACGCGCTTGAATTCCTCGGCGGTGATCTCGTGCACCGGCGCAAAGACCGACACCATCGCATCGTTGACCCAGATGTCGATCGGACCGAGCTCCCGTTCGACGCGGTCTGCCGCCGCCTCGACGGCGTTCGCATCGGACACGTCGAGCGGCAGCTCGAGTGCTTTTCCGCCGGCCGCCTCGACGTCGCGCTTTGCGCCGGCCAAGCCGTCACGCCCGCGCGCGATGAGCCCCATGTTCGCGCCCCGTGCAGCGAACGCGCGGACGATCGCGCGACCGACGCCCGCGGAGGCTCCTGTTACGACGACGACCTTGTCCCGGAAGCTCTGGTTCATTGGCGAAGCTCCTCGTCCTCCGATCGCTCGAGTGCACGCTTCGTGCACGGTGCGCCTGAACCTTCCTCAACCGTGATTGCAAGGAGCTCGAGAATGGCGAAACGTGTGACTGCGTCCGCGCTCATCCCGCATCTTCTTCCCGAAGCGTTCCAGACCGAGACTTCCGCCGCAGTTCATTGCTCGCGAGAGGCAGATCGCCTCGGCGCGACAGCGCCCGGTCGGGCGATGCGCGAGATCGCAGCGCATGCTCGACGCACGTTGCCAGAGCTCGAGAGGCTCGCGACGGCTCGGGGGCAACGCGCCGCCCGCAAGGGGTCGGTGATCGGTCGGATGTTCTCGAACGTCCGGAGCTACGGCACGGATCTCCTGCTCAGCGTGGAGAAGTCGTATCGCGGGACGCTTCACGGCGTGCATCACGCCATCGGCACGTTCTCCTTTCTCGAGGACGTCGCGATCGCGATCGGTGACCAGGAGCTCGCCGACTTCTGCGCCTCGTGGCTGTCCGAGCGCAAGCGCCTCATGGAGGAGGCCGAGAGCGACATCGCCTGGTTCGCGGATCATCCCGCGATCGCCCTTTCGCGCACGAAGCCGCCGGTCGTCGCGAAGCTGAGGCCGATCCGAGCGACCGTGCAGCCGTCGACGTAGCCCCGCGATCACCGTGCAGCCGTCGACGTAGCCGCTCGATAGCTTCTCGATCGCCGCTCGCGGGTGATGCCCGCGATGCCCATCGGCGCCGCGGCCTCGTTCCAGAAGCCGATGGGAGCGTCAGCGATGGTGGGCGTTGCGCCAACGACGGCGCTCGTTGCGCCAGCCTGGCGCCAGCCGATGCCCGGCCCGAGCTCGCGACCGCACGATTTCGCGAGCTTGGGCCGCGCGACCGCGCGTGCACGAGCTTTGCTGACGCGGCTCGCATGCGTATCGGCCAACTCTCTTCGATGCTCTTTGGACTTCCGCTCATCGTCTGCGTCGCCGCGTGCAGCGGCGGCACGGACACCGTCACGGGGACGGGCTCTCCGGGCTCGTCCGGCAGCAACGGCTCGGGGACGGGGACCGCGGACGACGAGCCGAAAGGAGGTACGTCGGCGACCGATCCATCGCGTGATTCGAACGGCAAGAAGAACGGGCCGACGCAAGGTGACGATCCGAGCAAGTCGAGCGATCCGAACGATCCGGATGGTTCGAACGATCCGAGCACGCCGCCTCCGCCGAGCGGTGTCGACGGCGTGATCCAGATCCCGCAGGCGACTGCGACCGCGACCTCGGCGGACTTCGTCCTCTCGCAGTCGAAGAAGACGAAGCGCCTCGACATCGCGTCGTCGAACCTGACGTGTCCGGTCCCGCTCTCGTCGACGCAGGCGCCGTACGTCTACGTGCAGCTCGAGAACAAGGGCCCGAAGCGCGCGCTCACGTCGGTCTGGACGTCGGCGACGACGGGGGGGCCGTCGAACACGGCGGACGCGCTGACCATCTATCCGGGCGCAACGCCGCCGGCGACCGACGCAGCACGCGAGCAGTGTCTCGGGTCGCTGAGCTGGTCGTGCAGTGGCAGTCCGTGCACGGGCTGGCCGGGGCTGTCTTCGGCAAATGGCGACGCCGTCGAGGTACCGGCGAACGGCTCCGTGCTCGTCTTCGTGCAGGGCGAAGCCGCGAAGACGGGCAGCTTCAAGCTGAACGTGCGAACGGACTTCTTGCAGTGAGCCGTCCACGACCTGGCGTTGCCTGAGCGTTCCAGTCGCTACGCCGCGGTCGGAGCTCGGTGGGGAGATGGGCGGCCGCTGGCGACGAGAGTCGCCAGCCGTCGCGCGCCGGCCCGAGGCGCAGCCTCAATGTGCGTCGGCGGTCGTGCTCGCCGCAAGGTCCCGCGCCTTCGCCGGGGCTGCCGCGCGCGCCTGGCGTGCGCGCTCGAGCGCTCGCGACCGCTGAGCCGGATCCGCCAGCATCTGGCTGCTCTTCTCGAACCGCTTCGCTACGTCCTCGAGATATTCAGGCGCTCCGTCGTCGTCGGGGACCGCGAGCGAGCGCAAATGCGCAGCGTCGTAGGCCGCCATCCCGGACGTCGACGCGCCCTCCGCAGCCAACGCGTCGAGCGCGTCGGTTCGGTCGAGGCCCATCGCCGGGCCCCTTCGCGCCATCATGTCGGTGGCGTCGCGCGGACCGTGAGCGAGATCGCGTGCAAGAGCAAGGAGCAGCTGAGTCGTTCCTGAATTGCCCGTCGCGTCCGCGGCCTTCTTCGCTGCGTGCGCTGCCTCGATGAAGTCGAGCCGGCGCCAGTACTTTCGTCCGAGGTCGATCCTCGCGCGCGCGTAGTCGACGCACGCCTGCTTGGGGCAGTTCCGGATCGGCACGCCGACCGCGAGCGCCGGCATGTACGACTTCAAGAAATTGAACATGTACTTGTCGGCCGCAAACCAGTACGCGGACGTGTTCGCGAGCGCGCGTTCGCCGTCGTCCGCGGGCGCTGGCGGTGTCCAAGGTGGCAGGAGCAGATCGTCGAGAGCGTCGACGCGCTGGGCAGGGAAGAGGGACGCGAGCCGTGCTCGTGCATTCGAGACGCTCGCGTTGCGCAGCACACCGACCCTTGCGAGCTCGGCGAAAGCGGTGAGGATCGAGTCACGACCGAGCGTCTTGCGCTCTGGGACGCCCGCATCGTAGACGCGGAGGTCGGCGAGGCCGGCCTCGAGCAGCGCAAGGCCCCAGGAATAGCCTCGGAGGCCCGTGAGCGCGGTCTTCAGCGCGTCGATCGTCTCCGGCTTCGATGTCCGTGCGAGCTTGGAGGCAACGGAGAGACCGACGAGCAGGTCCGAGCCGATGCCCCGCATCGAAAGCCCGAGCTCCGGATCGGTGATCGCGTCTGCACATTCGATCGGGGCGAAGTCAGCGCGGTACGCCGCGATGCGAACGGGGCTGGTATGGCGAATCGCGACGAGCCGGGCGTCCCGCTCCGCCGGGTTCGTCGCGGCGAGCGCGTCGATGATCGACCACGGCTCGTGTTTCGATGCCGGTCTGTTGGCATAGGCCGCGCAGTGCGCCGGTCGCGGAAGGATCCCCCGCGACTTCGTAGCGGCCGCGAGCGCACCGAGGTCGGGCGTTCCGAACGTGGGCGGGTCGCCGAACAGCTCTTGCTCGCTTGGACGTGGCGGCAGCCCCACATCGAGTGTCTGCTTTCCTTGCTCAGCGGCGGCGTCTTCCGCACCGGCGTCGGCGAGGACGGGAGGTGCCGCGGCGTCCGATGCGACCGACGTAGCCGGCAGAACGTGCTCCGGCTTCGCTTCGGCTGGAGCTGGCGAACGCACGCAGCCAACGGCGAGGGCACACACGATGAGGAGGCCGCCGAGTGCGGATCGCATCGGCCCGATCCTATCGAGCGCTCGCTCTCCAGCAACACCTCGAGAGGCAATGCACCGCCAGGCCGAGCGCGCACCAGTCATGTCCGTCGGACGAGGGGGCTATCGCTTTCCTTGGCGCTGTTCTCGAAGAGGTCTTCGCATTAGCCCGCAAACGTAGTGGGACTTCTCTCTAGTGATCACGAGGTCCGTGCCGAGCGGCTCCGGTGTTAGGGCAGGCATATGTGCCGTCTTCGTGCGCGCCACTTCCTAGCGGTCTTCTCGACTGTGCTCGCTTGTGGAGGCGCACGAGAGCCGCGTGGCTCGGAACGGACCGCAACCGACGACGCGGCGCGACGGAACGCCAGCCGCCGCATCCCCCGTCCGTTCGCGAGATGCGTGCCTCCGCCCGGTCCAGAAGCCTCCGGCTCGGATGCTGCTCCACAACGGACGGCTGCTCTCGATCCCGAAGAGAGTGCGGATGCGGGAGCGTCGTCCATGCCCCTCTCGGGTGCTGACCTCGTCGTCGCGTCACTGCGCCCCGAGTTTCGGCATTGCTATCAGGCGGGACTGACGGGTCCAGGGCGGCCCTGAACCTCTTGCGTGCCGTGGCAGCCTACTACTTGCGCGTGCGGCCCGGTCGAAGGCGCGGAACGGCGCGTGCAGCGAGCGCGTCACGAGGACCGTCATGGCTGCCCCTCCCGTCCCCAGCGACTTGCCTCCGCTTCCACCGTTTACGTGCGAGACGGCGACCGAGAAGGTGCGCGCGGCCGAGGACGCCTGGAACACGCGGAACCCCGAGCTCGTCGTGCGCGGCTACAGCGCCGACAGCCGGTGGCGCAACCGCGCCGAGTTCTTGTCGGGTCACGCAGCCATCGTCGAGTTCTTGCGACGCAAGTGGAGCCACGAGCTCGACTATCGACTGATCAAGGAGCTCTGGACGTTCGGCGGCAACCGGATCGGGGTGAGGTTCGCCTACGAGTGGCACGACGATTCTGGCAACTGGTTCCGATCGTACGGCAACGAGAACTGGGAGTTCGACGAGCACGGCTTCCTGCGCCACCGTCTGGCGAGCGTCAACGACCTGCCCATCTCCGAGGCTGACCGGAAGTACCGGTGGCCGCTGGGGCGGCGGCCGGACGATCATCCGTCGCTGTCCGACCTCGGGCTGTAGCGAGCCAGACTCGCGTGCCCCCGTAGCGAAGAGAGCGGTACTGGCCTGGTGCAAACTCTGCCAGCGCGCGATCCGCGAGTCGGCAGCGATGGCTGCCCGGAACGACCGCAAGGGGACCGTTGTCGGGCGGCGAGTCGTCGAGATGGATGCGCGCCGCCACGAGACCTTGGAGAACCTCCTCGGGCGGCTGCCCGTAGCTGGCGCCGTGGCGCGTGGTCAAACCGCTGAAGCCTCGGCGTCGACGAGATCGGCGATCAGCATGACTAACTACGTCCTGGTGGGCCCGGAACCTTCCAGTTGCTCTCCGGGATCTTGTCGAACAAGAGTGCGTCGATCGGGACGACGCACTTTCCGACCATTGTCGCCACCGCCCCGCGTTCGTTCGTTCGACCGTGCACCAACGCGAAGGTAACTTGCGCTTGGATTGCGCTGCGGGCCATGGCGACCTCGAAGACCTTCCGACCCGACGATGTGGGCGCACGGCAACGTCTCCTTCACTGGATGAACGCCGCCGCATCCCTCCTCGTGTTCGTCGTGATGGGCACACCCGGTTTAATGGCCTACTTCGTTGGCCTATTGCTCCTGCACGCGCGTACCGACCGGGTGCGTGGATACAACGCCATGGACCACCTGCTCCAGCATAGGGAGCACGCGCTCGCGCTCGAATGGAAAGCGTTCTTCGGCGCAACCCAGCGAAGAGCGATGTCGCTGGCAGGACGGAGGCCGCATCGATTTCTATCAATCGCGTGCCTCGTCGCGTTGCTCGTGCTGACCATGATCCTCGGAGAGCGGGTGGGGGATGCCTCGGCCGTCGTCGCTGCTGCGTCGCGACTGGGAATCGCGCTAGCGGTGTCCGCGGCGATGCGGGTCGCCCTGTTCGGGCTCTCTCGACGGACTCCGGTCGTGTTCGGCATCGACGGAGTCCGCGTGCGTGAGACCTTCGTGGCGTACTCCACCGTGAACCGCTTCGCGCGGAAGCCCAACGGCGTGGTCATCGAGCGGAGCGCTCCGCTTCCATCGATCTTCGTCCCCACGTCGGATCCCGAGACGGCCGAGGACCTCGTCAGCTATCTCTCCTCGGAGCGGGATCGCGCTGTCCGGTGGCGCGCCGAGCCCTCTCCTCCGCTGCCGGCAGCGGGATTTCGGGGAAGCTCCTCGCAGGTGGGATGGCGCGTTCGTTTGCTCGACGCTGGAACGGCAGAAGAGCGGGACGCGGTGATCGCGCGTGTGTCGCCCGAGGAGCTCCGCGAGGTTCTCGACGAGACGGCCGATCCCGCACTCGAGGACGCGCTTCACGCGCACCTCCGCAGGGGTCCGTAGACGCGCTTTTCTTTGAGCGGGACACGGGATTCGAATCGCCTTCCACTACGGGCACTTCGCAGCGGAATTTCCCAGCTCGCAGCGAAAACGAGCCCGCAAAAGTGTCCCCCCCGGAAACCCCCAGCGACACGCGGGGACCGGGGACGCAGGAAGCGCTCGCCCAGGCGGTCGCGGCGGCGACGACGGCGGGCCAGTTCGACCTGGCGGCGATGCTCCTGCGGGAGTTGTCCGCCGTGCGAACGGCTGGGGTCGACGGTCAGCCGCTTGAGGGCCGCCTCGCCAGCGGGGGTGGCGAGGGGGGCGCCAGTGCCGGGAGGACGTCCCGGCGCTTGCCGGACCAGAGTGAGGACGCGTCGACCTCCTGCCCGAAAGAGAGCGGGAACTCCGAGCTGCCGGAGCGTTCAAGCGCGCCAACGGAGGCCCTCGCGGAGGCGCTCCGGCTCGCTGCTGAGGCGGGCAAATGGGACGTCGTCTCAGCGCTGAGCCGGCAGCTCGCGACGATGCAGTCGCCGCCTTCGGAGCCGATGCACCTCCGGGTAGTCAAGCGCTAGGTCCTTTGGCACGCTGAGGCGCGGGGATGGGGCTGCTCCTGGCCGACAGTGGGAGTGTGGCGGCAAGGAACCTCCTTGTTTGTCGCGAGTTCCTCGCCGGTGGACTGCGCATCCCACTGGACGTGGTCGCGTGATGGTTCTCGCGTCCGCCGCGATCCAGTGCACTGTCCCTTCTCGAGCGTGAATATCGGTTCACGGGATGCCGTCGAAGGACGCATGCGGATTGGGGCTCGAGCGCCGGTCGTCGCGTGCCTGATTGCCATCGGCAGCGCGTGCGAACCGGGCAGAGCGGTCTCGGTGCGCATCCCCGAGCTCCGAGAGCCACCGCCGGAGCATGCCGTTTGTGCGATCACCGCCATCCACCGCTCAGAACGCGACCTCTCGACCGGCACGCTGGTCGCTGTCGAGATCGAGCGTTGGTGGTTCAACGACGTGGGATGCATGCTGCTCGACGTCTTCGCGGAGCGAGGGATCACCAAACGTCGCGTCGCGGGAGCGTGTGATGGGAATGACCGCATTTCCGAGAGTGCACTCCCGCGTCGCCCGGCTGACGGCGGCACGAGAGAATACGATGCGAAGGGGCGAATCGTGCGCATCACGAGGTCACGGCGTCGTCAGGCAAGCGAGCTCTCGGACTCGTGGACAACGGAATATGTGTACGACACTGACGGGCGTGTGGCCGAGAAGCGGGAGACGTCTCAACGACCGGCCACGCTTTACGGGCGCGTCGACGTCCACGTGAACGTCGTTCGCTACATCTACGAGGGCTCGTGCGCGTCTCCTGTTGGCGCCTCGTTCGTTGCGCCCGAACTATGAGCGCGGCCCATCTCTGCTCGACGGGAGGCGAAGCGCAAAGCTGCGGTCGTCGCCGGCATCGTCCATTCCCGCGGCATCGTCCCGAAGTCGACGAGCGAGCAGGTGCCCGAATGGTTCGCGCGTTGGTTCAAGTGGCGCGAGGATCGCGTCTCGCGCGTCGACAGTGCGCGGGGGCAGTTCCGTGACTACGTCGAGCCGATCGTGCTTGGGCTCATGATGGAGGAGCTGACGCAGACGCACGGTAAGCAGATCGTGTCCAAGCTCGACGCACTCGTCGTCTCGGGCGAGATGAAGTGGAAGACCGCGCGCAACATCTGGGGCTGGGTCTCGAAGGCGATGAACGACGCCGCCAAATGCAAGGAGGCGAGCCTCTGCGTGCTCGACGCCAACCCGTTCGCAGGCGTCGTCGGACCGGACAAGGGAAAGAAAACCGCGAAGCAGTATCTCTACCCGGACGAGCTCCTCCAGCTCCTCTCGTGTGAAGCGGTGCCGCTCTGGGGTCGGCGGCTCTACGCGTTCGCCGCCTACAGCTACATGCGCGCGGGTGAGATCGCCGCGATGAAGTGGGCCGACGTCGAGACGGGGCGAGGGTTCGTCACCGTGGATGAGGCGGTCGACCGTGAAGGCGACCGTCAAGCGGCGAGCAAGCTGCGGAAGCAGAAGCTCTCGACGACGAAGCCGAGGGGAACGAAGGGGACGAAGACGGACGCGGCGCGGACGTTCCGGCTCGAGCCCAACGTCCTGCCGATGCTGCAAGCGATGTCCGTCGACGCGAAGGACACCGACGGAGTCCTCTTCCCCGTGCTGCCTCCACCGTCCGGTCGAGGTGGCATGGCGGCGGTCTTTCGTGACGACCTCCTCGCAGCTGGGGTCCGCCGCGCGGCCCTCCACAACGCGACCCCGACCCGGAAGGCGATCACCTTCCACGACCTCCGGGCGACGGCGTGCACCTGGGCGGCGATCCGGGGCGGTTCCGAACTCCAGATTCGAGGTCGGTCAGGCCACGAAACCCTCTCGGTCCTCTCCGACTACGTCCGCGACGCCGCCCCCATCCGGAGGGGTTCGTTCGGCGAGGTCTTCCCGGAGCTGCCCGAGTGCCTGCTGGGCAGCGTTTCGAGGCGTCCCGAAAGTGTCCCGGGTGTCCCGCGAACCCCCACTTTTATCGAGAAATTTGAGCGGGACACGGGATTCGAATCGCCATCCACGACGGGCACTTCGCAGCGAGATTTCCCACGTCGCAGCGAAAACGAGCCCGGAAAAGTGTCCCGCCCGGAAACTCCCAGCGACACACGGGGCCGGGGGACGCATGACGCGCTCGCCCAGGCGTGGTCGCTCCTCCGGCGCCTACGAGGAGAGCTTCGGGGGCGCCAGCGCCGTCGCGACTAGGGCGCCTCGATGCGAGCCGTGCGAAGCGCGCTCGCCGCCGAGGATGATCGGCTCGGGCATGGCACGACGAAGGCTGGGGCTCGCGCTTGGGCCCGGCACCAGCGCGACGCTGCCCGGAACGAGCGGCCGGCGCGTCTTCGCGTCGACCAGCATCGCGTCGACGGGTTTGCCGCTCTCGGCATCGACTGCCACGAGCGGCGGTCCGTTTTCCGGCGCGAGCCAGCGACTTCCCCACTTCGCAAGTGCGAGAAAGACCGGGAGGAAATCGCACCCCTTCTCGGTCAGCACGTATTCGTCGCGCCGCGGTCGTGACGCGTAAGTTCGACGCTCGAGGAGCCCTCGCTCGCAGAGGGCTTCCAGCCTTCGCGTGAGCGTGCTCGCCGGAATTCCGAGACGTTGCTCGAACTCCGCGAAAAACGTGACGCCGAGAAACGCGGTACGCAGCACGAGCAGGCTCCAACCGTCGCCGACCTCCTCGAGCGCTTGGGCGATCGGGCATTCCATGTCGGCGAACGACTTGCGCTGCATTGCGTCGATCTTAAGGTCGTGACTTTCATCATGCAAGTGATTATCCGGTTCGTATCGACTTTCATGATGAAAGTCACTGGCGGCGGGGACGTCGTTGAACGGCCGTGCTGCAAGAACCTGGAGGATCGATGGTTCGCGACAATCGAGAACGCGTGGTGGTTACCGGCATGGGCGTCGTGACTCCCTTGGGTCACGATCTGGCGAGCACGTGGAAGGCGCTGCTGGACGGTCGAAGCGGAGCCGCACCGATCACGCACTTCGATACGACCGGCTTCGACGTGCGCTTCGCGTGCGAGGTGAAGGACTGGGACGGCACCCGCTTCATCGGAAAAAAGAAGCTGAAGGAGATGGATCGCTTCTCCGAATTCGCCGTCGCGGCTGCCAATATGGCCGTCGCCGACGCCGGGTTGGTCCTCACCGAGGAAGAAGAGGAAGAGGCGGGCTGCATCATCGGCGTCGGCCTCGGAGGGCTCGAGACGCTCGAAGGCAGCAAGGAAAAGCTCCTGGAAAAAGGGCCGTCGAAGCTGAGCCCGTACACGATTCCGCGGATCATCGGCAATCTCGCCGCCGGTCACGTGAGCATCGCTCATCGCCTTCGCGGGCCGAGCTTCGCTCCGGCGAGCGCATGCGCGACCGGCGTACATTCGATCGGCGAGGCGGCGGAGTGGATTCGACGCGGCGGCGCGCAGATCATGCTCGCGGGCGGCGCCGAAGCGACGATTACTCCGATCGCGATCGGCGGATTCCAAGCGCTCCACGCACTCTCACGACGAAACGACGACCCCTCGAGGGCGAGCCGGCCCTTCGACGTCAGGCGCGACGGCTTCGTCTGCGGCGAGGGCGCCGGCGTGCTGGTTCTCGAATCGTTGAGCCGCGCGTTGCGAAGGGGCGCCCCCATCTACGCGGAGCTCACCGGTTATGGCGCGTCGAGCGATGCTCACCACATCACGGCACCGGCTCTGGAAGGCGCAGGCTGCCAGCGCTCGATGCGCATGGCCCTGCGCGATGCAGGTCTCGCACCCGAGGACATCGACTATCTCAACGCTCACGCCACGTCGACCGGCCTCGGTGACCAAGCCGAATGCGAGGGCATCCTGCGTGTGTTCGGCGATTACGCGCGGAGCGAGGTGCCTTCGCGCTCGCGGCTGTCCGAGCCAGGTGCTTCGGCAGCGGCAACGTCACGCCGTTGTCTCGCCGTGAGCTCGACCAAGAGCATGACCGGCCATTTGCTCGGCGCGGCGGGCGCGGTCGAAGCGGTCTTCTCCGCCCTGGCCGTGCACGAGGACGCCGTCCCACCGACGATCAACATCGAGGAGCAGGACCCGGCGTGTCCGATCGACGTGGTCCCGAACGAGGCGCGCTCGCGCGTCGTCGAGCACGCCATGTCGAACGGATTCGGATTTGGCGGGACGAATGGAACGCTGGTGTTCTCGAAGCTGCGGACGCCGGCGACCAAGGTTCCCTAGGTAGCGGAAGCCTCGGCGATTTCGCGGACCGTCTTGGACAG
>JAEXCN010000578.1 GCA_023402175.1 Pseudomonadota bacterium
ACTATTTAAGCCGATCGCACCTGACGATCGTGTTGTGCGCGGCAGCGCGCAAGTGATCGATCTTGCTGTGTTCTAAAGATCATCCGCATGCGCTTCGCGTTTCGCTCGAAAAATTTGAGCCTCTGATCCGACCTGGCAGGTCCTTGTTCAAGGCACTGGCGTCCTTGCCGGCTGCACGACTCGGACGGAGAGAGCGGCCCGCATGGCGTCGCAGCCGGCCATCGCTCGCAAGAGCGCGCCGAATCGGCGCATCGACGCCGCCGTCGTGCCGATAACGCTTGTCCAGCCACTCGCCTCCTCCCGAAGGTCTCGGGACGAAGCCTGGAGAGCGCACCGTTTGCGGAACGAGGATGGAGCTCGGAAGGGAGATCTTCCCTTCCGAGGTAAACGTGAAGGCTCGCGAGCCACAGCACGAAGTGCGGCTCGCGAGCCTTCACGTTTGGCGAGGGCCCGACGAGGGTCCAGGTCGAAATTGAAGGAAGGTCCCCTCCCTCTCGGCTCCCCGTTCCCCCTGTCTCCCTGTGAATCTCTCCTCGAGTCAGACGGCCAGCAGTAGAGACGAGAGGACAGCTGTCGCCCTGTCACCGTGTGAATCTGCCGGCGCGCCTTCGTGCGAGGGATGTTCACCCTGTCGATCTCGTGGACTGTGGGCGTCCGATGCTGCGCTCGGCCTGACGAGCTGCGACGCGATGAGACCGACGATCAGGGCAGGGGACTACGGCAGATTGAAGTCCGCGTAGATGGCCGCGTGATCGCTGCCGGCGAGGCCGCTCTGACCGTCGCGGACGACCGTGGCGCTCTTCGGGACGTACGCCGACGCGCGGGCGGCGGTCGTGAAGATATGGTCGATCGCCTGCTTCGCGCCGCCGAACGTGTACGTCCCCTGCGACGCCTCCGGGATGTCCTTCGCGACGCGAACGAGCGCGCCGCCTTCCTCGAGCGCGTTGATCGTGTCGGAGCCCGGGACGTCGTTGAGGTCTCCGCCGAGAAGGACCACGGCGCCCGTGTTCGCTTCTTGCGTCGCGATCATGATCTCGCGCGTCGCCTTGGCCTCGGCGAGGCGGCGGGAGGGATCGTCGTCGTTCTTCGAACGAAAGTGCGCCGCATAGACGATCACGTTGTTCGAGCCGAAGGTGAGGTGGACCTCCGGGAGCTCGCGCGTGAACTGCGTCTTCGTTCCGTCGTCGCGTGTGAGCGGCGTGTCTTTTCGGTACGACTTGACGCTCTCGAGCTTGCCGCGGGCGAGCACGCCGACGTCGACGCTTCCCGGGACGCCGATCTCGGCGAGGTACGCGTTGGGGTAATCGAGCCCGGCCTCCTTCAGCTTCGCCTGGAGCGCGTCGAGGCATCCCTGCGTCTCGACCTCGGCGAGCGTGATGACGTCGGCCTCGAGGCGGGCGAGCCCGCGCGCGAGCTCGGCGGTTCGATCGTCGAAGGCGGCCTGCGAGACGACCTCCTCGAACGCGCCCGCGTCACACTTTCCCGAATCGCAGGTCGTGTCGAAGTAGCGACGGACGTTCAGATGACCGAGGCGAAGCATTCCTGGCCGACGCGTCGTCGTCGGGTCGCCCCAGCCTTCCGTCGTCGTCCCGCCGTCGCGTGTTCCCGACGGTGTCGTCGGGATCTGCGGCGTGGCGACATTCTGGTCCTCACATCCCGAGGCGACCGCGATCAGCACGCCAAAAGCAAGAGCTCTCCACACAACTCCACGTTAGAGCTTTTCGCCGACCGCGTCACCGGCCAGCTCCCTTCAGAACCGCGCGCCGAGCGCGAGCGTGCCGGACGCGCCCGGAATACCCTTCATCGCGTCCTCTTCGCGGACGAATCCGATGCTGCCCGTCGCGGCGAGGTCCGCGAACCAATCGCGCGACAGCGCGAGCTGGCCGCCGACGACGAGCTCGGGACCGAACGTGAATGCGCTCCTCGTCGCTTCTTTCGTTGAGCGCGCGGTGCTCGCCATGCTGGTCGCGACGTTGCCCGTCGTTGCGATCGTCTGGAAGAGGATCCCAGCGCGGCCGCCCGCACCTGCGCGGAACATGAACCTTCCTGCGGGCAGGCGCAGCTCGACGCCCGCGCGGCCGTAGCCGCTCGTCAGCGTCTCTTCTTTGGCCGTCAGCGTCCGCCCGGTGAATTCGGCGCCGCCGCCGATCGTGAGCGCGAACCAACGCCAAGCATGCGCGTACGTCACGCGCGGCCCGTGCACGAACCCCGTGCGCGTGCTTCCGCCGGCGTCGTAGCCTGCCGAGAGCTCGTGCCCGCCCGGCGTGTGGCCCGGCGGAGGCTCGGTCACGTCCCGGTCGGGGTCGTCCGAATCTCCCTTGCGTGCGACCGCCTCGAGCGAGCTCGCGGTGAAATCGCGCTCGTCGAGGCTGCGCGCTTCGCCCTCGCCGATCGCGATCTGCGCGATGGCACCGGAAGCGCCGATGCGCTTGTGCACGACGTAGCGTCCGGGCGGGACACGGAGCATGAGGCGACGGTCGGGCAATCCCCAGAGCTCCGAAAGGACGCTCTTCGCGCCTGCGGAGTACACGAGGAAGTGCGTGTCCTTCGCTACGGGAAGGGCGAGCGTCGCCATCTTCGCGGGCGTCTGCGTGAGGACGACCGGCGCCGCCTCACGGAGGCTCACCACGGCTTCCGGCTTCTGCAGGACGCCGCTGCTCTTCGCCGATCGAATCAGCGTCTGCGAGTGGGCGAACGCGAAGCTCTCGTCGAGCGTCACGCGCGCGTCGCCGTTCGCGTCGGCCGCGCCGCGGAGCCCGTTGAGCCACGCATGCGTGAAGATGGCGCCCTGCAGCTCGTCCGATTCCTGTGCGGCTTCGCCGTCGCTCGATGCGTGCAGCCACACCTGCCCGCTTGCTTGCGGGATCATCGTGGCCGAGATCGCAAACGGCTCGTCGGACGAGAAGCCCTTCTCGCGCGTCGCGCGGCATGCGTCCGTGATCGCGATGCGGAGCGTGGCAGGGACCTCCGCGAGCTTCGTCGATAGATCGGAGACGAGGACTCGGTCGTTCCCGAGGTGGAGCGCGTCGCGATCTCCGTGCCCGCTGAAATAGAAGACGAGCGTCACCTCGTCTGCGCGGTGCCGCTGCGCTTCGGACTTGGCTCGATCGATCGCGGCGTAAAGGTCGCCCCGACTCGGCTCGTTGACGAAGAACGCATGGTCGCTGCGGACGCCGCCGAGCGAGACCATCACGTCGCGAACGCGCTTCGCGTCGTTGTCGGCGAACCTGAGCGGTCGCTCGGCGGGAAGGCCAATCTTGCTTCCCGCGGCGACGAGGATGCGCACAGGCTCGGCGAACGCATCGGGCGCTGCGGCGACGACACCGAGCGCGGCCAGGGTCGCGGCGACCTTGCGGAGCGCTCGCTTCGTGACTCGCTCGTTCGAGCGTCCCGCGTGCTTCACGGTGCCTCCCACTCCACGCGGATCGAGGTGACGCCCTCGATTTGCCGCGTGCTGCGCGCTCGCGCGACGGCCTTCGGCGAGCCGACGAGGATCGTGCCTCGCAACGGTGAAGCGTCGACGCGCGCCGATCGATCCGAGAAGTGCGTCCCCGGCGCGCGCGGACCTTCGGGCATCAGCTCGAGCCAGCTGGCGTCGTCTCCCATGACCGCTGCGAGTATGTCCTGCTCCCGGTCGAGTGCAACCTCCACACGGAGCCGATCCCCCGGCCGCACTGCGACCGTCCCGGTGAAGCGTCGCTGCTGTCCGGCACGTTCTCGGATGACCGCGATCTGGATCGAACCTTTGAACGTCGTCTCGGGATCCATGAGGATGCGCATCGTCGTCGGTTCCCCGGTCGCGGATGACGACGACGACTCGGGCGCGCGCTCGTCCGTGGGCGACGACGTCCGGAGGAGCAGAAGGAGAACGGCCGCCGCGGCGAGGGGGACCGCCACGGTGCTCGCCATCGACAGCCATCGCCGATCGGCTTCTGCGCGCGCCGACGAAGTGCGACCGCGCGCTTCGTTCCTGGTCGGATGCGAAGGCACTTCCTCTCGCTGGTCCGCGTTCCGCGCCGCCGCCCGTGCGACGACCGCCGCCGCGCGACTCCGCGAGGGGCCGGCGGACAGCGCGCCGCGAAGCCGCTCGACGAATCCCTGACACGATGTGCACTCGCCGATGTGCTTCGCGACGTGCTCCGCCGCTTCGCCGCACGCGAACGCTTCGAGATCGAGGCTGTTCGGATGCGTCATGTTGCTGCTCCCTCGCTCTCGAGCGCGGAGAGCCCGAGCTCGGAACGAATGCGCTGCGCGCGCTTGTTCACCGTCACGCGTGAGACGCCGAGCTCGGCGGCGGCCTCCCCTTGGCTCATGCCGTCGACGAAGAGCATGATCGCGAGTGCCTGCTGGTCCTCATCGAGCCTTCCCAGCGATTGGAGAGCGGCAAGCCGCGCCTCCGCGTCGACGCCGGGGGCCGCTCCGAGCGGGTCGAGCTCCTGCAGGCCGTCGCTCGAGAGCGCTTCGCGCACTCGCTTGCTCCGTCGGAGCAGATCGAGGCACGTCCGATCGGCCGCGCGGCAGAGCCACCGGTAGGGCGACTCTGCCTCGCGGAACGACTCTCCGCGACGAAGGAGAACGGCGAGCAGCTCCTGGAGCGCATCTTCCGCCTGCGCGTGATCGCGCATGAGGAGACGACAGCGCCGTTCGAGAAGCGCTCCATAGCGGTGATACACGTCGCTCACCTCGTCTGCGGAGAGGCCGCGAGACAGCACGTCGCTGCTTCGACCGTCACATGCCTGCGTCGGGGGCGGGGCCGCCGTCGAGCGCCTCGCCACTCGAGTCGACCGTGCAGGGCCAGCCTTCCGGGATCGGATCGTTCGGACCGATCCCGCTACCGCCGCCCACGCCGCAGGCCCTCGGCGGCGAGTCGTCGAAAGTCCACCCCACGCAGAGCCCTTCCGGAACGGGCTGCGGGGGTGGCTCGTCACACGGGAACGAGTACGACCAGCTTCGACCGTCGGGCGAGCAGTGCAGGTTGGGGTCGTTCGGATCGGGGTACCCGTCCGGGCCCCAACCACCCCAGCCCCCCGAGCTGGATCCAACCGAGCTCGGCGTCTCCGCATAGCCGGAACCCGAGCACACGGCGGAGGAGAGCCTCATGTTGTTCGCGATCTTCAGCTCGACGACATCGAGCGGAAGCCAGCGGCCTTCGTCCCACGCGAGGTTGTATCCTGCATGCGGGAGGATGCCGGAGCGATCGCGGAGCTTCTCGTAGTCGAGCGCGCCGCCGTCGCGAAAGTATGCAAGGAATAGCTCCTTGTTCCCGCCGATGACCTCGTCGGTGGCCTTTGCCCACGGGCCTTCGATATCGAGCTTGCCATTGCCGTTCGTGTCGACGTAGACGACGAAGCCGGCCACGGCGGCGCTGAGCAGCTGGGTGATCTGCCCGCTGACGGTGTCGCGCGGAGCCACGTTGCTCGCGAACGCGAAGGACTGCCCACCGCCGCTGGTGCTCGTGCCGCTGCTTCCGCTGCTCGTGCCGCTGCTTCCGCCGCTCGTGCCGCTGCTTCCGCTGGAGCTGCCGGAGGGCGCGTCGGGAGCCGAGTCCTCGGTCGGCGCGACCGCGACCGGGGAGCCGCCCCCGCTCAATCCGTCGTAGCTGCCATCCGCGACGAAGAAGTAGCCGTCCGGGGGCGCGGACAGGTCCATCGTGAACTTGCCGTTGTTGACCGCGACATCATTGCTGACGGCGTATGTGCCGGTCTGGCCGACCTTCCACACGAGCGCGACGCGCGTGTTTGCGGGGATGCCCGTGCCCGTGAGCGCTCCGGAGACGGTCGCAACGCGCTCGCTCGAGCGCGTCGGATCCGAGATGCCGCCGCATGCCGCGACCGCGGCGAGCGCTCCGAGGGTCGCCGCGACAACGAAGGAAGAGTGGAAAGGAAGCATTTTCATGGGGTACCTCCCGTCAGGGTCGTTCGATACGGAGACGCAGCGAGCGACCCCGGGTGTAAAGCACGCCCCGTACGATTTTCCAGGACCGTCCGGTCCCCGGTGGAAACCTATGAATTTCCGCCATGTACGCGCGATGGCGAGCTCACGTCGCGCGCCGGCGACGTCGTGCTGCCGCCGCGCACGCGATCCCGAGGGCCAAGAGCAGCATGCCGGGGCGGGGCGTCCGAGATGCTCCAGCGGCGGCGGCCGTGCACGAGTCGTCCGGCTTCTGTTCGAGCTTTGGCTCCGCGCCGGCACGCTCGAAGGCGTCCATGACGAGCTCCTTGAACGGCGAGACCTTCGTCGCGACGTTGTCGGCGCCCTCACAGGTCGACGACGGCCCGCCCTTGTTCGGGTCGAGCCCATTTCCTCCGCGCGAGACGACGCCGATGATCGCGTTGGTCTCCTGTGAGAACACGGGACCGCCGCTGTCGCCGAGGCAGATCGATTCGTCGAACAGGAGCTCGCTCTTCGTGAGGACGGGAACGGCGTCGTTCGGACCGACGCGCGTCACGGTCACGCCGCTTCGCTGCTGTCGCTTGGACGGCTCGACCTCTCCGAACGTCACTCCCCAGCCCACGGTGAGGAGCTTCTCTCCAGCCACGGCATCGCCGTCGAGACGAAGCGCGGCGATGGGCACGTTCTGGATCGGCTCCTTCAGGAGGAGAAGCGCGAGGTCGTGGTTGCAGAGCGTGCCGGACTTGTCGTCGATGATCTCGGCGCCCTGGCCGGCAGGTTTCCACTTCGTCGTGTCGAGCGCCGGCGGCGCGTCGCCGGTGAATTCGGGGCGGTCCTTGCCGGTGAAGACGTAGAGGTTCGCAGGGTCGTGATTCGCGATGACGTTCGACCCGAGCAGGGGAGTGCCGTCGGAGTCGCACGCGACCATCTCGTCCGTCGTCGCTACGCAGTGACGCGCGGTGAGCACGAGGCGCGGCGCGACGAGGGCTGCGGTACAGATCCCGAGCCGCCTGGGTCCTGCGGGATCGAGGTGGAGGAGCATCACCGTCACGTCCTGCGCGTCGTCCGATGCGCTCCCACCGACGATCGTTTGACGGACGCGGCCTACGTTCTCGTCGCTCGCGTCGACGGAGCACGCCGCAGCCACGAGCCCGAGAACGAACAGGGAAAACGCTCGTTTTGCGATCATGCTCGCTCGTCATCGTAGCAGGGGCGTCGCAGGAGGCCGAGGTCGACGGGCCTCACCTCCCGTGCTCGTTCCGCACGGGAAGACGCACATCGGCTGAATAGACGCGCGTGCGAGGCGTCTACCTCGACACTCGGCGTCGACGCTCAGGCCCCACGTGCTCGTGGGCGCGAGCGCACGCCGGATCGTCCCTTGTCCTGTCCCTTTCTTCAAAGGAGCAAGCATGCGTCGTTCACGTGCCGCCTTCTTCGCCTCGTCCATCCTCGTCGTCCTCGCTGCCTGCTCGTCGGGCGAGGATGACAGCGGCGGAGGTGGCGCTGCTCCGAACAATCCGAGCGCCGCCGATCCGACGAGTCCTTCCGGCGAGAAGCCGGAGGCACCGCTCACGGCGCGTGCGGTCTGTCCGACGGTCGAGACCGGGCCGTCGTTCGCACAGGGCTGCTCGGGAACGGGCAGCGGGGACGTCGTCTGCACGCTGAACGACAGCCGATGCGGTTCCGACTCGTGCGTCTACGACTCGCGTAACGGCAAGACGTTCTCGTTCTATTGCTCGCCGAAGTGCACTGTGGGTGATGCAACGCGATGCCCCCTCGGTTACGAGTGTGTTGCAGAGAGCGCCTCGTGCGCGGGCGGGGGAGGCGAAGGCGTCTGCGCCCTCCGCTCCGGCTCGGGATGCGATCCGAGCGTGAAGATCAAATCGGGGCGCTTCTTCGAGGGGCCCGGGGGAGAGCTCTACAATCTCGCCGGCCAGTACAGCCCGGAGCGCGCGACGCTCAGCGTGCGCAGCGGAAACACGTTCAAGACGGTCACGACATGGGACGGCGACGCGACCATCCGCGCACTCGTCCGGAACGGCGACACGCTGCTCGTCGTCACCGCGTCCACCGAGGTCGTCGTCAGCGGCGGCAAGGCGACCGCGCAGAAGCGCGCCGCGTCGAACAGCTACGCGACCGCGTACGGCGTCGCGAAGGACGGATCGTTCGTCCTCCTCGACGGTGGATCGGGCGCCGAGTCGTTCGCGGCGTTGATGCGTCGCGGAGACGACGGCACGTGGACGGAGCTCGGGCCGACGCGGCAGCGCGTGGCGAAGATCGTCGGCCTCGGCAAGGGCTTCCTCGCGGTCTGCCAGAAGTCGCTCTGCTCGAGCGCGGACGGCGAGACGTTCACGCCGGTGTCGCTTCCGAACGGCGTCACCTTCGACGAGAAGACGACGTTCGCGGTCACCGGCCTTTCGACGGACGACTTCCATCTCGCCGTCGGAGGCGGGCTCTACCATCACCGAAAAGGTGCCTGGGTCGAGGAGGGGCCGCGAGGCAAGAAGCCCGGCGCCGATGCGGGCAGCGGCTCCGATCGACCCGATCTCCTGCGATCCTTCGCCGACGGAACGGTCGTCTTCCACACCTGGACCGGTGAGCGCTACGCCACGTACGTCTACGGCGACGAGTGCTGGACCTTCTCGTCGGGGCGCAATCTCGACGGTGCAGATCTCGTCAAGGGCGAGAACGGCAACGCATTCGTGTGGTCGGACTCCTACGACGGCGAGCTCTGCTCCACACCGACGCGTTGAGCGACGTCAGGGCCGCGGCGGCTGGTTCACGAGCATCCAGTAGATCCCGAGCCTCTCGATGGCCTGCGCGAAATTGTCGAACTCGACCGGCTTGACGATGTAGCTGTTCGCGCCGAGCCGGTAAGCCTCCTCGAGGTCGCGGTCCTCCTTCGACGACGTCAGGACGACGACCGGCACCGATCGCGTGCGGTCGTCGTTCTTCAGTCGCTGGAGCACCTCGAGCCCGTTGACCTTCGGTAGCTTCAGATCGAGAAGGACGACTCTCGGGAGCGCGTTCGAGTTTCCGTTCTCGTCCGCCTCGAAGAAGTAATCGAGCGCCGCGGCTCCGTCGATGACGCGATGGACGGTGTTGGCGAAGTTCTGACGCTTGAGCGCGCGGAGCGTCAGTTCGGCGTCCTCGTCGCTGTCCTCTACCAAGATGATCTCGTACGGAACCACGTTCATTCGTGCTTGTTCCCTTTCGGCAGCGAGAAGAAGAAGGTCGCGCCCCGACCCGGCGACGCTTCGGCCCAGGCACGGCCACCGTGCCGGTGGACGATGCGATCGACCAGCGCCAATCCGACGCCGGTGCCCTCGAACTCGGCCGGCGCGTGGAGGCGCTCGAATACCCTGAACAGTCGTCCGGAGTGGCGCATGTCGAAGCCGACGCCGTTGTCGCTCACACGGTACACGACCTCGTTCTCCGACGGCTCCGCGCTCACCGCGATGACCGCGGGAGTCCGACCGCGCGAATACTTCACCGCGTTCGCGAGGAGGTTCTGCCAGACGAGCGCGACCAGGCTCTTGTCGGCGGTGGCCCCTGGGAGAGGACCGACGGATACGTCGTATTCGCGACCGGGCTCGGCTGCCTGCGCCTCGTCGACCGCCTCGCGGGCGAGGGCTTCCATGTCGACGTCCTCGACCGTCATCGCCTGACGGCCCGTCCGCGCAAACGCGAGGAGGTCGTCGATGAGCACGCCCATTCGCTGGGCGTTCTTCCTCACGACACGGAGGAGGCGCAAGCCTTCCTCGTCGAGCACCTTGCCGTAATCTTCCTCGAGCAGCCGGGAAAAGCCGGCGATCGCACGCACCGGGGCGCGAAGGTCGTGCGAGACGGAGTAGCTGAAGCTCTCGAGCTCACGGTTCGCGGCCTGGAGCTCGGCGAAGCGTTGCTGCGACTCGCGCTCGAGGCGCGTGCGCTCGCTGACGTCTTGCAGGACGGAGACGAATCCCGTCGGGACTCCGCCGACGTTCACCGGCATCGACGAAACCTCGATGTCGAGCCAGCGTCCGCTTCGATGCTGGACCCGGATCTGCAAGTGCAACGTACGCCCGCGGCGCACGTCGGCGCGAGCGTCAGTGCGATCGACGCCTTGGACCGCGAAGACCTCGTCGAGCGTCCGCCCACGGACTTCGGAGACCGTCCACCCGAGCAGTCGCTCCGCCGCCGGGTTCCACTCCTGGATCCGAAAATCGAGGTCGCCGGCGATGACGGCGTCGCCCATCGACTCGAGCAGGAGCGCACGTCGCTGAAGCTTCTCCGCGGCGTCGATGCGCTCGGTGACGTCTTCGAGCGCGAGCAGCACCGTGTCGGTCCCGTTGCCCGGACGGTACATCTTCCGCGCGTTGACGAGCATCGTTCGTCGCCCGAGCGTGGGCGTCGTGACCTCGATCTGCACGTCGGTGACGAGCGCCCCCTTCCGCACCGGGAGGACCTCGCCGAGCAGCTCGTGAAGACGTGGAACGTCGAGGGCGCGGGACGCGATCTCCGTCACGCGCCGATCGACCACGTCCGCCTCGGTCGTTCGGAACAGCTCGAAGAAACTGCGATTGGCGCTCCTCACGCGTTGGTCGGGGCCGAGGACCAGGAGCGGGTGCGAGATCGTATCGACGATGCTCTTTTCGTACTGGCGAGCGACCTCCGCGATCTCGAGCGAGCTCTGAGCGCGCTCGCGCTGCTCGACCTCGCGGGTCAGCTCCTGCAGCATCCGGGCGTTCGAGATCGCGAGCGCGGCATGACGCGCGAGAGCCTCTGCGAGGTCGAGGTCGTCGCGCGCGAGCGTCGTGCTCGATCCTCGACGCACGACGAACAGCGCTCCGTACGTGCGCCCGCGCGCATGGAGCGGCGCGACGATGATGCTCCGAATGCCGAGCGCCGCGACCGCTGCGCGCCCCGACGGCTCGAACGGCCGCGTCACCTCGTCCGTCGGCGCTTCCGCGACCAAGAAGCTCCTGCCGGTGGTCAGCAACTCCTGAAGGACGGGCGATTCCGCGACCGCCAACGGCCGCGCCGCGGCCGCGCTCATGGCCGAGCTCTTCCCGTCGACGGGGTCGCACATCGCCGCGGTCTCGAGCGTTCCGCCGTCGTCCGAGAGGAGGCGGATCGAGCAGTAGTGGCCGAGCAGGGTCGCCGTGCGCGTGGCGATCGTCTCGAGCAAGCGCGGGTAGTCCGTGGTCGCGTCCGCGAACGAACGCACCACCTCCCCGAGCAGCGCGAGCCGATCGGTCGCCGTGCTCGAGCCCGCTCCGGCGGTGGTCATCGCGGAGAATCTACCCAATCCGGGGCGGAACCGTTCGCCCAAGTGCGTTTGCCCTTCGCAAAGGCCAGGCGCGACGCGCCGCCGCGAGTCGGGCCGAAAGTCTCACGAGAGGCCTCGATCTTTTTCAGACCCTACTAAGATGCGCCGACGTGCGCCCGGCACCCCTGACGTCACTGACGAAGGCGCTTCGTTCTGCGGAGCTGCGCGCGATCGGTAGGGTCGTGCTACACGCGCTCGCCGTCGGCCTGGCGGTCGGCGCCGGCGCGTGCCTGTTCTACATGCTCCTCGCGGGCGCCGAACGCGCGCTGCTCGAGGGGCTCGCCGGCTACGAGCCGCTCCGCTCTGCCGGCGAGCACGCGATGGACTTTCCGATGCCCCGGCGGGCGTTCTCGCCGTACGTCATCATCCTCCTCCCTGCGCTCGGTGGCCTCGGGGCCGGCTTCGTCGCGCATCGCCTGGCGCACGAGACGAGCGGCGGCGGCGGCGCTGCGTACATCGACGCGTTCCATCGTCGAGGCGGAACGATGCGCAAGCGCGTGGCGCTCGTGAAGATCATCGCGACCTCGTTGACCCTCGGCTCCGGCGGCTCCGGCGGCCGCGAGGGCCCGACGATGCAGGTCGGCGCTGCGATCGGCGCGCTCGTCGGGCGCGTGATCAACGTCTCCGCTCGCGAGCGTCGCGTGCTCGCGGTCTCCGGAACGGCCGCCGGTCTCTCCGCCATCTTCGGCACGCCGCTCGGGGCCGCGCTCTTCGCGACCGAGGTTCTCTATCGCGACGACTTCGAGTCGGACGCGCTCGTCCCTGCGATTCTTGCGAGCGTCACCGCTCATAGCGTCTTCGTCGGCGTGTTCCCCGAGGCGACGCTCTTCGAGCACGCCCCACGTTATCCCTTCCAGCCGTCGTATCTCCCGCTCTACGCCGCACTGGCGGTGGTGATCAGCGTCGTCGCTCGCATCTTCGTCGCGTCGCTGCAGCTCGCGAAGCGGCTCTTCACACGGCTCGACGTTCCGGTGTGGGTCCGCCCGGGGATCGGCGGCGCCTTTCTCGGGATCGTCGCGGCCGGTTGGATCGTCTTCGTCAATCCGCACCTGAACCTCGCGGGGCGCGGCATCGGGATCCTCGGCAGCGGATACGGCGCAGCGCAGGGCGCGATCACCGGAGGAGCATGGATCCCGGCGGGCTGGACGGGGGTAGGCCTCCTCGTGCTCCTCGTCGCGACGAAGATCCTCGCGACGTCGTTGACGCTCGGGTCCGGCGGGAGCGGAGGTGATTTCGGCCCATCGCTCGCGATCGGCGGGCTCGTCGGAGGCGCCTTCGGCAGGGCTGCGCAGATCCTCGTCTCGCCGACGATCGATCCCGGGGCCTTCGCGCTCGTCGGCATGGGGACGTTCTACGGTGGGATCGCGAACACGCCCGTGAGCTCTCTCGTCATGGTGTGCGAGATGGCGGGGACGTACGATCTCCTGCCGTCGCTGATGCTCACGTCGGGGCTCGCGTTCGTGCTCCTCCGGCGCGTGAGCCTCTATCCGAACCAGCCGCGATCGCGCTTCGAGTCACCTGCGCATGCAGGGGAGGAGTCGCTCGACGTGCTGCGCCGGCTTCGCGTCGGCGAGGTGTTCCGTCGCGAGACCGTCGTCACGCTCCAGGCGAACGCGGCGCTCGCGACCGTCATCGACGCTGTCCTCGGCGCGCCCGAGTGGCAGGACTCGTTTCCGGTCGTCGACGGGCAGGGGACCTTGCGCGGCATCGTCTCGGGCGACGTCCTCCGCGCCGCGATGAAGGAAGAGACGCCGCTGTCGCTCGTCATCGCCGCCGACGTCATGGGGCCGCCCATCCACGTCACGCCCTACGACGATCTGCACACGGCGCTCGAGCGCTTCTTCGGATCGGGACTGCACGAGCTGCCCGTCCTCGATGGTGGGAACATCGTCGGCGCGCTCGACGAGTCGCACATCACGCGCGCGTACCACGACTACCTCGGACGGCTCGGCGACGATCTCGTCGAGAGGATGTCGGTGCTTCCTTCGTCACGCGGGGCGCAGAGCGACGTGCGATGATGGCTCCATGCGCCACGAGGTGGCCACTCGCTTCGCGTGCGCAGCCGCGTTCGCGCTGACGACGCTGTTCGTCAGGAGTGCCCTCGCGAACGAGCCCACGGTCGAGCTCGACTACGAGGCTCCGGCGGCGTGCCCGACGGACGCTGCGTTCCGCTCCGAGGTCCGCGCACGCATCGCCGAACGACCGACCGCAGCGATCGACGCACGGCGTTTTCGGGCGCGGATCGTCGAATCGCAGGGAGGTACGTATCTCGGCACGCTCGAGACGGCCGACCCACCATCGGTGCGGGAAGTCTCCGGCGCGAGCTGTGAGGAGGTCGTCCGCGCCCTCGTCGTGTTCGTCGCGCTCGCGGTGAGCCCTCCAGCGTCGGAAGAGCCGTCATCTTCGACCGTCGTTGCTCCACCTCCTGCGGTGACGGCTCCTCCGCGGAGCGAGCCGCCCCCGAAGCAGCAACCCGAACGCCCGGTGCGAGGGCCCTTCGGTCTGGGGATGGACGTGCGAGCGATGGCGGGCGTCGGCGTGGCCCCCGGGATCGTTCCGGGCGGGGCGGTCAGCGCCCGTTTCGTGCTCGAGAGACGTCCGAGGTTCCGCTGGATCGGGCACGCCGGCGGGCTCGTCGCCTACGGAGACAAGCCTGTCTCGAGCGGGGCCTTCGAGTTCTTATGGTCCGCCGCGCGCATCGACGTGGGGCCTGCGCTCGACGTCGGTGGCTTCCGTCTGAGCGGCGGCCCGGCGCTCCGTGCGGGCGTCCTCTCGGTGCAGGCGCGCCATCTGCCTGCCGCGGGCCGGTATTCCAGCTTCTGGGGCGACGTCGGCGCTTTCGTGCGTGTGGACCGAGAGCTCGCGCCCGCTGTCGCGCTCTCGCTCATGGCCGAGCTTGCCGTGCCGGTCCAGCGTCGGACCTTCGGAATCGAGGGCGTCGAGAAACCGGTCCACGAAATCGCGCCCGTGATCGGGGTCGTCTCGTTCGGCGTGGCGCTCGGTCGGTAGCACGATCGAGTGCGGCCGATCGACGAAGCACCGCCAATCGTGGTGCAGTGACCTCGGCGGCGACGGTCACGACCCCAGCCGGTATCGAGCGGTGTCGCGGTGCTACGGTGCCCGGGTCGTGGCGTCCTATCCGTCGTACCTCGAGCTCTTCGAATCGGGTGAGCTCGCGCGGCGCGCTGACGAGGCGATTGCCGCGCTCGCCCGATGCGAGATCTGTCCGCGGAACTGCCGCGTCGATCGCCTCGCGAACCGCGCGAAGGTCTGCGCGACGGGGCGACTCGCCCGCGTGAGCTCGTACTTCCCGCACTTCGGCGAAGAAGACTGCCTCCGCGGCACACGCGGAAGCGGGACCATCTTCTTCTCGTTCTGCAATCTCAAGTGCGTGTTCTGTCAGAACCACGACACCTCGCAAGCCGGCGAAGGCGACGAGGTCACGGCCGAAGGGCTCGCCCGGATGATGCTCTGGCTGCAGGGCGAGGGTTGCCACAACATCAACTTCGTCACGCCGGAGCACGTCGTGCCCGAGGTCCTCGAGGCGCTGCCGATCGCCATCGAGGGCGGGTTGCGCCTGCCCATCGTCTACAACACGAGCGCGTACGATTCGCTCGAGAGCCTCCGCTGGATGCACGGCGTCGTCGACATCTACATGCCGGACTTCAAGGTGTGGACGAAGGAGAGTGCCATCCGTTACCTCAAGGCGAAGGACTATCGCGATGTCGCGTGCCGGGTCGTCGCCGAGATGCATCGGCAGGTCGGCCCGCTCGTCATCGGCGACGACGGCCTCGCGCGCCGCGGCCTGCTCGTGCGCCATCTCGTCATGCCCGGCCTCCTCGGAGAGGCCGAGGAGATCTTCCGTTTCCTCGCGTCGCTATCGTCGGAGACGTACGTGAACGTCATGGGCCAGTACCGTCCCGAGTACCGCGCGATGGACTACCCCGAGATCGCGCGCCCTCCCACGTCGCTCGAGATGAACCAGGCGCGCGAGCTCGCGCGGCGCGCGGGCCTCCATCGATTCGACGAACGCCGCCCGAGCCGGTTCCTGCCGCTGCTCTGATTCAGGTGCAGCTGCTGCTGCTCGTGGATGCGTCCGACGGCGGAGCCGTACAGCTGGAAGCGCTCGAGTGGTGAGTCGCGCTCGACCTCGTCTGCCAACTACGAGTGGCGTTGCCAACGGCGTTGGCGGACCGAGAGCGACAAGCGGAAGCTCGGCCAACCGACGCGCGCGCCGTTTCCCGCGCAATCGATCGATCCCACGAGCGTGGCTCACGATGTGCAAAGCGCGACCGCGTGCGTTGGCTCGGCGTCTCGGCGGTTCCTTTCGTGATCGCGATCCTCGGCGCTTGCTCCACGGATCCGATCGAGACGACCGATGGCGGCACGCTGCTTCAAGTCGTCGCCGAAGCGATGTTCGAGGATCCTCCGCCGACGCGGCTCATATTGATCGTCGACGGGAGCGCTACGACCAAAGCGGAGCGGATTCGAGCCCGCGTCCTGCAAGCCGTCGAGGAGGCGGCCGACGAGCTCGCCCCGGCATCGGGACATCGGCCCACGCGATGGACCCCGGTCGACATCGAGGCGCGCATCCTATGGATTGGCGGCCGGACGATCTACTCGACGGCGGAGGATGCTCGGCTCCGATGGCGCGAGGAGCAGGCGAGCGTAGCCGGTGCTGCTGCTTTCGTTCGCGGGGTCGCCGAGGCGCTCGCCATGCCGTCGGCTCGGGGCGGCGAGCCGGCGGGCGCGCTCGAAGCGCTTCGCAACGCAGTTGCCCTCACGCCTCCGGATCCCCGGTGGCAGCGCACGATCGTGCTCGCGACGAGTCAGGACGACACCTCGGCAGTCGCCGAGCACGAGCGCACCTTCGAAGCGGAGGACTATCCGCGGCTCATCCCATTCTTTCCGAGCTTGGACGACGAGCGAGGCCGCTGCTCCGATGACGTCAAAGATTGGCGGCTAACGAAATGGCTGGAGGCGCAGAGGGTCGATACCGTCTTCGCTTGCGGCGAGCAGCGCCTCAACGGCCTCTACTGGGACTCCGGCAGACGTCGGATCACGACGGGCAACGTCGCGACCCGTGATGACGGGACGCCTGCTTGCCGCGTACGCGTCCACCTTTGGTCCAAAGACCGCGAACTCGAGGCACGCTGTGACCCGCGGCGTGGATGGAGCGGACCGGTCCAATCCGACTCTTCCGAGGGCGAGGGCTTCGTCACGTGCGATGTCGCGATGCTCGCCGGGGATGACGGAGCGCGCTGCCGCGACCCCCGCTCGACGTGCGCGGGATGCGCGAGCGGATGGTGCATCGTCGACGAGACCGATCCTCGATTTGCGGGAGCGTGGATCCGCTTCGCCGGCGGGGCAGCTCCCGCGCGGCCGACCTTCGAGATCGTCTGCAACCTGGCTCCGTAGCGATTGCCCGTGGGCGCGGCGGATGTTGAGCGCGGCCGTTCGGCGCGAGCCCACCGCGTCCGCATCGAGCTACTCTCCAGGCCGTGTCTGAGCTGTTCACTCCCGTCTGCTCGATCACGTCCACCAAGCGGCGGCGCTTCTTCTGGGCGGCGTGGTGGAGCGGACCGCCAGTGCGCGTTCCGTTCAAGAAGCCGGATGCGTCCGACGGGGGAGCCACGACGCGCGAGGAGGCGCTCGCGGCGGCGGAGAAGCGCGCGGGGATGAAGCTCGTCGAGATCGATCCCCTCTGGGCGCGCGCGTGGATCCGCATCTTGCGCGGCGAGCCTGCATGGCCTTCGAAGGCGAGCCGCGAGCCGCGCGCCGCGAGGCCCGAAGCGAGCGCGAGCAGCAGTGCGGAGACTGCATCCATCTGGCAGGTGCTCGGCGTCGGTCGCGACGTCACCGAGGCCGAGCTCAAGGCGGCGTACCGGAAGCGTGCGCTCGAGACCCACCCCGATCACGGCGGCGACGAAGCTGCGTTCCGCCGGGTGCTCCGCGCCTACGACGAAGCGAAGCGTCGGCTCCGCAAGCCGCGCCCCCAGAAGCCCGCGCCGAGGTGACTGTCGCGGCCCCGTCAGATCAGGTCTGGAAGGCCGGCTTGCACGAGCACCTTTCGCGCGGCCTCTTCCCAGCCCCTGTTCGCCGCGGGGCTCGCCGGGCTGGGGTGGGGCATCGTGATGACCGCATCGCTCCCCGTGACGAGCGCCGCGCGCTTCGCGGCGTACGTGCCGACGCCGACGATGTGCTTCGGCCGGAGCACGGCGATCGTCTCCGCGAGCGCCTTGTCGCAGATCGCTTCGAGCTTCAGGCGCTCTTCCTTCACGAGCTTGTCGGGCGTGAGGTTTGCTCCGCTCTCGCCGATGAAGAGGAGCGGGCAGTAGTTGAGGACGAACGCGCGCGCGAAGAACGCGTCGGCTTCGGGATGTCGCTTGGCGAATGCACCCCAGAGGCGTTGCCCGGAGACCTCGCTGCGACGACATTCGAAGCCGAGCACCGGGCGCTTCGCGTGGAAGCGCCGCGGCGCGATGATGTCACCGGTGAGCTGCAGGTAGTCGCGGACGGCCGAGACCTCCCCGAACGGAACGCCGGTCTGCCCCATCCCGAACGGCCCGGGGTTCATCCCGAGGAAGAGGACCTCCTTCGGACCTCGTCCGTAACGTTCGAAGTAGGCGCAGGCGACGGGCCAGGCGTACTCGAGCGGGTTGTAGACGTAGGCGACGGGCGCGCTGAAGCGAAGGCGCTTCACCCGCGACTTCAGGCGCTCCATGACGCTGACGAGGTCTTCGTCCACCGGCACGGTCGAGAATCTACGGCTCGAAGGGCGCGGCGTCATCGGAGCCGAAGCGGGCGAGCTCGTCTTCACGGCGCGGGCGCTCGCTCGAGCAGAGACGCGGACCGTCATTGCACCGACCTGCGCGAGAGCGAGACCCGCTTGCGGGCGAGGTCGACGCCGAGCACGCGGACTTTCACGCGGTCACCGACGTGCGCGACCTCGTGAGGATCCTTCACGAAGCGATCGGCGAGCTCGGAGATGTGGACGAGCCCATCCTGCTTCACGCCGAGATCGACGAACGCGCCGAACGCGGTCACGTTCGTGATGACGCCGTCGAGGACCATGCCGGGCTTCAGATCTTCGATCGTGCGGATGTCGTCACGGAACTTCGGCGGCTCGAACGCGTCGCGCGGATCGCGGCCGGGCTTTGCGAGCTCGCGGCGGATGTCCTCGAGCGTCGGAAGGCCGACGTCGTTGCTGGCATACGATGCCCACGGGATCTTCGCGACGAGCTCGTCATTGCCGACGAGCGCGCTCGTCGCGACGCCGGCGTCCTTCGCGATGCGCTCGACGAGCACGTAGCGCTCCGGATGCACTGCGCTCCCGTCGAGCGGGTTCTTCGCATCGCGCAGGCGCACGAAGCCAGCGGCTTGCTCGAACGCCTTCGGTCCGAGGCCGGCGACGTCGAGCAGCTCGCGCCGGCTGCGGAACGCACCGTTCTTCTGCCGGTGGGTCACGATCTTCTTCGCGAGCGAAGGACCGATGCCCGCGACGTGGGCGAGGAGCGGGGCGCTCGCGGTGTTGAGCTCGACGCCGACCGCGTTCACGCAGCTCTCGATCACCTCGTCGAGCTTCTTCGCGAGGAGCTTCTGATCGACATCGTGCTGGTACTGACCGACGCCGATCGCCTTCGGATCGATCTTCACGAGCTCGGCGAGCGGATCCTGGAGCCGGCGCGCGATCGAGACCGCGCCGCGCACGGTGAGATCCACGTCGGGAAGCTCCTCGCGCGCGACGTCGCTTGCAGAGTACACGCTCGCTCCGGACTCGCTGACGAGAACGACGACGACCTTCTCGCCGAGCGACGCGTCGCGGAGGACCAGTCGGCAGAAGTCGGCTGTCTCGCGGCCGTGCGTGCCGTTGCCGACCGCGATCGCAAACGGCGAGTACCGCTTCACGAGGTCGAGGACGGTGCGCTTCGCGTGCTCCCGCGCAGCGTCGCCGGTCACGAGGTTGATGAGCGTATGCGTCTGGAGCTTGCCCGTGTCGTCGACGACGACGCACTTGCAGCCGGTACGCTGCCCGGGATCGATCCCGAGCACGATGCGTCGACCGAGCGGCGCGGCAAGGAGGAGCTTGCTCAGGTTCTCGGCAAACACGCCGACCGCCGCGACGTCGGACCTCGCCTTGAGATCGTCGCGGACGTCGCTCTCGATCGACGGAAGGAGGAGCCGCTTGCTCGCGTCGGCGATCGCCTCTTCGAGCTCGCTCGCGAACGGCGAGCCGCGGCGGACGCCGACACGGGCAAAGAGCTCGCGTGCGAGCGCGTCCTCGTCCACGCGGATCTTCACGCGGAGAATGCCGTCGGCCTCGCCGCGGACGATCGCGAGCCAGCGGTGCGACGGGATCGACTTCGCCCGTTCGCTGTAGTCGTAGTACGCCTCGAACTTCGTCGGCTCCTTCGTCTTCGACTTGATGGCGGTCGACTCGACGAGGCCTTCGCGATCGAAGCGGCCCCGGACGAGCGTGCGGACGTCGCTTCGTTCGGTGACGATCTCGGCGACGATGTCACGTGCACCCGCGAGCGCGGCCGCGGCGTCGGCGACCTCTTTCTTCGGATCGACGAAGCGCTCGGCTTCGGAGGCGGCGTTGCCGCTCGGAGGCTGCGCGAGGATCCGGCGCGCGAGCGGCTCGAGGCCGCGCTCGCGGGCGACGGACGCGCGCGTCTTTCGCTTGGGCCGATAGGGAAGGTACAGGTCTTCGAGCTCGGCGCGGGTGCGGCATCGCTCGATCGCGGCACGGAGCTCGGGCGTGAGCTTCCCTTGCTCGGCGATCGTGGAGAGGATCGTCGTCCGCCGCTCCTCGAGAGCGCCCAGCTGCTCGCGCTTTTCCTCGATCGAACGGATCGCGACCTCGTCGAGCCCCTTCGTCTGCTCCTTCCGATAGCGCGCGATGAAGGGGATCGTGGCGCCGCCGTCGAGGAGCACGATGACGGCACGGACGGCGGAGGGATCGAGGCGGAGCTCCTCGGCGACGCGAGGAGCAAGGTCGAGGTCGGCCTTCTTCTGTCCCGAGCTCGCGCTCGAAGCTTCGGCGGTTTCCACCATGAGCGACGTCTCTTAGCACGTGCTCGGCGGTAGCAGCGCTCGTCGCTATCGCGCCCGGACGTAGACGTGCGGCGATGCCTCGGATCGCACGAGACCGAAGTCTCCGTCCGGGATCGTCTCGTGGCCGCCGACGACGAGCAGGCCACCCGGCACGAGGCAGCCTGCGACGCGCCGCAGGAAGTCACGCTGAGCGGCCTCGTCGAAGTAGGTGAATGCGACGTTGCGGCAGAAGACGAGGTCCTGTGGCTTCGGCGGTACGAACTGCCGGACGTCGCGCTGCTCGAAGGTGATGCCTTCGCGAAAACGCGCGCGGATGCATGCGGCGTCCCCGGCGATGTCGAAGGCCGCGTCCCGGTAGATCTCCGGAAGCTCGCTCAGGCTGCTCGGCGCGTAACAACCGCGAGCTGCGCGTGCGAGGACCGTCTCGTCGAAGTCGGTGGCGAGGATGCGGAGCGACAGGGAAGGGAAGCGCTGTGCGAGCGAGACGCGCCAGACGATCGCGAGCGTGTACGGCTCCTCGCCGGACGCGCAGCCAGCGCTCCAGGCGTGGAGGGCGTGGTCCCCGCGCGCCATCGCTCGTTCGGCGAGCGCCGGAAGGTGCATGTCGCGGAGCGCGTCGAACACGGCACGGTCGCGGTAGAAACGCGAGATCGTCACGAAGCAGAGCGAATCGAGCACGCGAAGCTCACCGGGATCGTCCTCGAGCCTGCGCCGATAGCTCGCGACATCGGAGAGCCCGAGCTCGAGCGCGCGAGCAGTCACGCGGCGGCAGACCTGACGTCGCAGGTTCTTGAACCCGCGCCAGCGCAGCCCGAGACGCGGCAGGGCCCATTGCAGAAGCTCGACGCACTCGCGATCGTTCATCGTGTCGACTCGACGCGCTGCAATCGATGCTCCAGGAGCGGAGCTCGGCGACGGCGGTCGAGAAGTCCGCCGTCTCGCCGAGGTGATGCGGCGCTGGTCATGACATCGTATCGGTCGCGGCGCTCGACGGTCTCAGGCCGCGTCGAACCGATACTCGGTCGCTCGCGCGCTTTCTCGCTCGGCGAACCGCTGCGTGAAATCTCCGAGCCGCGTCCAGCGGGTCACGTCCATCAGCTCGCGGAAGGGCAGGTGCTTCAAGACACAGAAGAGCGCGACCTCGACGAAGCTGATCGCCCGATGTGCAGGGAGCGCCGCGAGGACGGCGTCCACGTTCGTGTCGAGCCAGCCGAGGCTGCTCTCGATGCTGCGCGAGACCTTCGGCGGTGCGAGCCGAGCGTCGCCCGCGAACTTCGCCATGATGAGCGAGACCTCGGCGGACATGACATGGAGCGTGAGCTCTTCTGCGTTCACGACGATCCGATCGTGGACGTCGCCGCGCAGGACGACGCTCGCAGTCTTGCCCGATCGTCGCGTGAGCTCGCGGCAGACGTTTTCGGTCCCGAAGAGCGGGCCGGACTCGTCGACGAGGACGGGGATCTTGAGCGCGGGGTTGTCGCCGTAGTCCGCCGAATCGGTCGACGTGAGGTCGAGCACCGGCCGGAATGCGTGCGGCACGCCGAGCTCGAGCGCGAAGATCCGCGCGACGCGCGTGAAGTGCGAGCTGCTCCGGCCTACGAGTGTGACTTGGCTCATCGGATCTCCCAAGGGCATAGCCCGGGAGCGCCGCGACGAGCAACGCGATCGACGCTACTGCACCGTCGGCACCGGGATGTCGTTGATCGGGCGGCTGCCCATACCGCCCGCGTACCCGTAGCTCGCGTCCTTGCCGAGGCCCCAGACCGTGAGCGAAAACGGCCCCTCGCTCTGCGCCTCGTGGCGGCCGTGGCCGCACTCGCCCTTCGCGAACTTCTGCGGGGCGAAGCTCTTCGTGAGCTCCACGTACGCGTACTCGTACTCGCCGCTTGCGCCGAGGGGAACAAAGCCTTCGACGTCCCCGGCGCAGTCGAGGGTGACGGGACGGAATCCACCTGCAGTCTTCCGGCGGACGATCGTGAGGTGCGTGTCCGGGAAGGTGTAGTCGGTGAAGAACACGTAGCGATCGAGGAACTGATCCGAGGGTACGACGTTGACGAAGTCCGGATCGCCGATCGTGACCCCGCGGTTCGGCGCCCCGCCGCCGTTCGTTGCGCCGGTCATGTGCACACCGACGTAGAACGGGTGTTTCGAGTCCTGGCTCTTCACGGTCACCAGCGCATCGGTGACGAAGTTGGCGGTCTGTCCCGCCGCGATCGTCTCGGGCGCGCCGGGCGGCTTCTCGGGATCGTAGGTCAGCACCGTCCCGTCGACCGCGCCGACGATGCTCCACGGCACGCTCTCGCGCGTCGCCTTCGTCACGTTCAGCGTGCGCGGCTTGAACGGCACGAGCGCGTATTCGGTTCCCCACTGCGACAGCGGCGCGATCTGCTGCTGGGTGAGATCGCAGAACGGATCGTTGTTCGGCAAGAAAGTGCAGGGGGACCCGCCGAAGACACCGACGGGCCTCGACGCGACCACCGGGCTGCCGGTGAGGCTCGCGAGCTGCGTGATCTGCAGGACCTGTCCGCGTGAGAGATTCCAGCTCGCGGCGGTACCAGCGACGGCGGGCGAGACCTGATCGCCCTCGCTGATGGCCTCGACCGGCAGCATGGAGACCGTCGTGTCGTCCTCGTTCGCGATGATCTGGAGGGTTCGCCGGTCGACGTCCGACGGATCCAGCGTTCCGAACTTCCCGGTCGAGACCGCGATGTAGCCCCTGTCCCACGACGAGACGGGCAAGAGCAGCGTCGCCGTGGGAAAGAAGCTTTCCGCGCCGCCATAAGGGAAGATCGAATACGCAGCGACGGGAGCGTCAGCCGTGATGTGGAAGGCACGCGTCTTCACGGTGCCGTGACGGATCGGGTCCGCCTTGAACGCGGGGGCGATCCCCGCCGGGCAGCGTGACGCCGCAGGATCGACGGGGATCTCCGCCTGCGAGAGGAAGACGAGCGCGACCTGTCCGGGAGGGATCGGCCCGTCGAGCTTCGTGTAGACGGCCTCCTTGCCGTTCCGTGTCGCCGTGTAGACGGACTGCGTGATGTCGAGCGGCTCGGCGCCGAGCTCGGCGCTCAGGTTGACGGGGCGATCCCACGTGTTCGCGATCATCGCGACGAAACAGGCCCCTGCTCCCTGATCGCCGTCGTCGGGAGGGACCGTCCAGAACGAGCAGCCCGTGGAGCCCTTCGAGAGCGCGGCCGCCTGGCAGGCGTCGATGCAGCGGTCGATCCCGCAGCCCTGATCGGGGCCACACGTCGCGACCGTCTCCTCGGTGCCATTGCAATCCTTCAGCACCTTCTTCAGGTCACGCGAGCAGCGAAACCCGCACGCGGGGGGCTCGGGTAGCGAAGCGTCCTGTTCGAAGGCGGGAGCATCTTTCGGGTCGAAGCGGTCGCGATCGCTGGCGCATGCACCCGCGAGGAGCAGGGCGATGCCGCCGCCGAGGGCGAGCGCGACGAGGCGTGAGCGATGATCGGTGGTCATGGCGCGGCTCTCTAGAACGCGACTTTCGTCGGCGTCGGGTGAGGGTCGTTGTCGGCGGCGAAACCGAGCTCGCCGCGGCGGTTTCCGCCCCAGCACTCGACGGTGCCGCCCTGCACGAGCGCGCAGATCGCGCTGTTGCTCGCGGCGAGGTGCACGGCGTGCTTCGTGAACGAGGACGCGCGCGCGAAGAACGCGCCGAAGCCGGTGACCTCGCCTTTGCCGAGAGCGCCGTTCGTGTCCTCGCCGCAGCACATCACGGTGCCGTCGGTCATGCGCAGGCACGTCGTCTCGTCACCGACCGCGACCTGCTGCGGCCATGCCGTCGCCGAGACGGGGGCGAGCACCGGCTGCTGCTGCTTGTCGGGCAGCCCGTTGCAGAGTGCGCCCGTGAAGCTGTGGCCCCAGCAGTAGACCTCGCCGTTCGCGATCGCGCAGGCATGCGCGTGCGGCGGCGCACCGGGATTTCCGGGCCGATGATCGCCGCTCTCCTTCGCCATCGACTCGCGCCAGAGGATCGGCGAGACCGCGATGCTCGTCACGTGCGCGAGCTCTTCGATCTTCTGCGGCTCGAGATCGGGGCTCTTCGACGAGATGCGTCCGGACACGAGCCCGTCGTCGCCCGCGATCGCGCCCCAGCTGAGGACCTCGCCGCTCTTCGTGAGGGCGAGCATCGTCCGAGTGCCGCCATAGCTCGTCGCGATGACGCTCGGATCGAGCTCGGCGATCCCGGGCCCGAGGATGACGGGCATACCGTCTCCGGGGCCGCCGCCGTCGGGGCGCACGAGCTTCAAATGCTCGTCGTTGCCCCAGCAAGAGAGCTGGCCGTCCGCGAGCGCTGCGCAGACGTTCCATTGGCCGACGTCGATGCGAGTGACCGCAGCGCCGTCGAGCGCGACGGGAGTCGGGATGGGGTGCGGAACCTCGTCGGAGACTCCGATCGGGTCGAGCCCGAGCTCGCCCATGAAGTTCGATCCCCAGCACTGGACGCTTCCGTCGGACAGTCGCGCGCACGTCGTGCGGGCCGCCGCGCTGATCTGCGTGACGTCGGATAGGCGAACGACCGGCGGAATGCCGAGACCCGGCGGAGTCTCGCCCGGCTCGCCATGACCGAGCTGACCCCAGACGTCGTCGCCCCAGCACCGTACGGTTCCGTCGGAGAGGAGGGCGCAGAAGTGATCGAAGCCGGCGACGAGCTGCACGACGCAAGGCGTGGCCGCGCACGTCACGGGCTCGTCCTTCGGATCGAACGGAGGTCGCGCATCGAGCGTCGGACCCGCGTCGACGGTCCCGTCCGGCGGGAGGTTCGCGCCATCGGTTCCCGAGTCGACCGGGAACGTGGCGCGTTCGGATCCATCGTCGCCACACGCTGCGCCGACGACGGCGGATGCGGCCACGAACGACGCCGTCGCGATCGCGAGCCCAATGCTTCGGATGCGAGCTCTCATGGCTTCCTCACGGCTTCTTCGACGGATCGAGGTGGAGCGCGACGCGATCGCCGACGAACCAGACGTCCTTCGGGCCGTTGGCCCACGTCGCATAGAACGGAGCGATGACGGGGTAAGCGGTGACGGTGATCGCCGCGTGTGTCCACGTCGTCCCGTCCCACTGGCGGATGCGGCCGTATTCGCCTGCCGCCCACGCGGCGTTCGGCGCGACGGCGGCGATCGCGTTCGTCGAGGGATCCTCGTACGTTCCGTCGAGCTCTGAGGTCCAGTCGAAGGTCTGTCCCGCATCGGAGCTCGTGCCGCGGACGAAGATGGCCTGGCCGCCGCTCGTGCGCGCGTAGAGGAGCACGCTCGTGTCCGACGCCGTGACCGCGCTCACGACCTCGCCGAGGACGTCGAACTCGCTCGAAAGATCCGGATCGCCGGGGACGGCGAGCTGGTCGAACGTCGACGCGCCCGGAGGACGCCGGAAGACAGAGCCCATCTCGAGGTACACGTCCGGATCGAGCGTCGTGCCCGAGAGCCACACGCCTGTCGCTGCGCTTCCCCATACGCGCCGGAAGCGGATCTCGGGCGATGCGACGGAGAGCGGATCTTCGGTCCACTCCGCGCCGCTACCTCCGGGACCGTAGTGGAAGACGCGCGAGCGCGGCGTCGAGCCGTCGTCCGGTAGCACGAAGACCGCCCACACGTCCGTTGCGCTCGTGCCCCAAATCGAGGTGACCTCGGCGGTCGCGATCGTCGCAGGCGCGAACGTGAGCGCGCTCGGGCTCGCGCCCGTCCCGTGGAGGAGGCCGATCTCTCGGCCGACCCAGATGTCGTTCGGGCCGCTTCCCCAGATCGTCGTGAGCCTGCCGAGCCCAGATGCGTGCAAATTCCACGCAGTTCCGTCCCAGCGCAGGATCGCTCCCTGCTCGCTCACGGCCCACACCGTTCCCTGACCGTCGCCCCACACACCGCGGAGCGTCTGGTTCTTCGGCAACACCGTGTGGCAGTAGCCATCGTCCGAGCACTCGCGTTGCGGAGCAGCATCGGCGTCCGCTTGCTCGAGCGCGTCCGGCGCAGCCGCGTCGGACGGAGGGACCGTCCCTGCGTCCTGCGCGTCGTCGGGTCGGCCGCCCGTCTCGCTGTCGGCGCACGCGACGAAGATGCCGGAAAGCGCGAGGGCGACGCATGCGGTGCCTGCACGAACGATGAGCTTCACGGGGCACCTCCTGCATCGACGATCGCGCCGCCCGTGTAGTGGAGCGCGATGCCGTTGCCGACGATCCACACGTCGTTTCGTCCGCTGCCCCAGACGCCGTAGAGCGTGGGCTTCTTGCCGAGCGGGAACGCCGCGATCGTCTTCGTCCACGCCTTGCCGTCGTAGTGCAGGATCGTCCCCGCCTCGCCGACGGCCCAGACGTCGTCGGTCGCCGATCCCCAGACGGCATGCAAGCGCTCGCGCGTGGGCGAAGCGACGACCTGCCACTGCTTCGCGTCCGCGCTCGTGACGTGGCGGATCGTTCCGATGTCGCCGACGGCCCAGATGTCGTTCGGCGAGCTGCCCCACACCGATCGGAGGCGGACGGACGAGCGGCTGTCCACTTCAGTCCATTCGAGATCGTCCGCACCGGGCGCTTCCGTTCCGTGCAGCGTCAGCCCGAGCTGCCACTTCACGTTCGTCGAGTTGTCGGCGACGGCCCAGACGTCGTCCGCGGCGCTTCCCCAGAGGCCTTGCACCGTCGCCGTGCCGAGCGAGCCTCTCCACTCGCTTCCTCCACCGGGGAGCGTCTCCCGCGTGAGACCGTTCACGGAGATGAAGTCTTCGGTGCCCGGGACCGGCATCGCGAACGACTGCCCGGCGAGGCGTACGTCGCCGGCGCCGCTTCCCCAGATGGCGAAGATGGGCGCCTGGTTGTCCTCGTCGACAGGCAGGGATTCGCGCGCCCACAGCGTGTCCGCTCCCGCGAAGCCGCTTGCGTGGAAGACGGTGTCCGTCGCGCTCGCGATCCACACGTTGTCGGGACCGCTGCCCCAGATCGCGTTGAACGTGTTCTTCACGCTCGCGGGCGTCGCGGTCCATTTGGCGCCGTCCCAGTGGACGATCGTCCCGCCGGAGCCGACGGCCCAGACGTCGTTCTTGCTCGAGCCCCAGATCGCCGTGAGCGCATAGAAGCCGGAGACGCCCGTGGCGACGGGGCACCATGGCGCCTCGTCGCAAGAGAGCTGGTGGGTGACGCAGTTTTCGTCGGTCGGTCGGCATCCTGCGTCGACGGGCTCCGCATCCTCGGTTCCGGCGTCCGTGCCAGGTGCGATGACGGAAGCGTCGACGTCACGTCCGGCACTGGTCTCGGACTCGGCGCAGCTCGCGAATGCAGGCACGGTCGCCATCGCGAGCAGCGCCGAGACGCCGAGCAGCACCCTGTCTCGCGGTGCTCGGATCAATTCACCCTCCCGCCGTCGCACTCGGCCATGAGGCACTTGCCTTCGATGCAGGGTTGGCCCGCGGCGATGTCGCAAGCGTTGCCGCACGTCCCGCAGTTGCCGGGATGCGCGAGCAGGTTGGTCTCGCAGCCGTCGCTCGGGTCGCCGTTGCAGTCGCCGAAGCCGGGGAGGCAATCGAGCGCGCAGATGCCCTTGCGACACGCACGGAGCTGGTTCGGTCCGGCGCCGGGGCAGAATTGAGAGCAAGAGCCGCATGCCTCCGGGTCGTTCAGGAGGTCACGGCACTGACCGAACGGGCACAGCGTCTTTCCGAAGCGCGCGCAGGGAACGGCGCACTCCGGGCCGTTGCCCTCGTTCACGCACTCCTCGCCCGCCTTGCACTTGATCCCGCAGCCGCCGCAGTTGTTCCGGTCCGTCTTGATGTCGGGGACCTCGCAGCCGTCGGCGCTGCAGCCGGCGTCGCCAAGGTCGCCGTTGCAGTCGGCCGAAGGCTCATCGCACTTCAGCGTGCCGCAGGTGCCGTTCACGCAGCCGTAGTGCGTGCTGGGCGGCAGGTCCGGAGCGCAGGTCCCGCCGAACGGATCACACGCGTTGTCGCACCACCCGCAGTGATTGTCGTCGAAGTTCGGATCGACACAGCGTCCGTGACAGGCGAGGAGCCCCGGCGCGCATCCGCATTTGCCGTCGATGCACGGCTCGTCGGGGGCACAGGCGTTCCCGCATGCCCCGCAGTGTTTCACGTCGCGGAGGACATCGACCTCGCAGCCGTCGTCGACCTTGCCGTTGCAGTTGCGCCAGTCCTTCTGGTAGCCCGGATCGTAAGGGCTCCAGCACTCGAGCTCGCACGTGCCTTCGATGCATCGCGAGCTCATGTGAATGGGCTCGTAGAGCAGGCACTTGTTCCCGCACGCGCCGCAGTTGTCCGGATCCCGCCGGAGATCCGCACCGCACTTGTACGCAGGTCCGACGCCGTCAGTGCACGTCGCGAAGCCATCGGGGCACGTCGTGCCGATGCATGCGAGCACGTGTTCGGCCGCATCGAGCGTCCCTGCGTCTCCGGCGTCGTCGCCGGGACCGGGCACGAACCCCGACGCGCCTGCATCGGGCTCGACGAGCGGGGTCCTCTCGGAGCCGTCGCCGCAGGCGACAATCGCAGCGATCGCGGCCGAAATCAGCCCGAGCGCGAAGAACGTCTTGGTGGAAGTAACGCGCAAGGAAACCCCTCCCGGAGGAGGTCGCCTCGCCCCCGGTGATCGTTCGGACGTGCACGTCGGCACGCCGCTTTCTTCTCGGCGCCCCACGACGGCGGAGCCATGAGCAATGGAGCTCGATTGGCTTAAGGACAGCGCTCCGTCGATTTGATCCAAAAATGTGAACGACGCCGCTCCTTTTCTCCGACGACCGATTTGCGCCGTCCCAGCTCGGGCAGGGGCGTGCCCTTGACGCCGTGTATGATCATGATCATATGGTCATCGTCATATGACGCTCGGGACGCAGGACGAGGCGGTCCTCTTCATCCATTCGACCGGTACGGGTCCGCTCTTGTGGGCGGGTGTTCCGGATGTGGCGGTCGGCGGGCGGAAGAAGCTCTTCCCACCCAACCTCGGTTACCCGCCGAACGATCTCGTGCCGCGCGGCCGGACCGTCACGGTGAAGGACGACGCCGACGAGGTCGTGAAGGCCGTCCCCGGCGAGGCATCGCGTGTGCACGTCGTCGCGCACTCGTACGGCGCGCTCGTCGCGCTGCATGCGGTACCGGCGCTCGCCGGGCGGCTCGCGTCGCTCTTCCTCTTCGAGCCTGTCCTCTTCGGCGCGCTCGCGAAGGCGACCGACGTCGATCCCGAGGCGGCCGAGCAGGCACGTGCCTTCGGCGCGCATCCCTGGTTTCTGCACGACGTCGAGAAGGCCGGACGTGCCGAGTGGCTCGAGATGTTCATCGACTACTGGAACCGCCCGGGCTCGTGGTCGAAGATGCCCGTACCGCTACAGGAGCAGTCGCTCGCGCTCGGATGGAAGATGTTCCAGGAGGTGCGCGCCTGCTTCTACGAGGAGACGCCCTTCGATGCGTGGAACGTCGGCGTTCCGATCACGGTCGCCGTCGGCGAGCGGACGACCATCGCGTCACGCGCGATGTCACGCGCATTCGCACGAGATCGTTCGAACGTCACGCTCGTCGAGGTCGCAGGCGTCGGTCACATGGCGCCGCTGACGCACGCCGCGAAGGTGCACGAGGAGCTGGCGCGTCACTTCGTGCGCCTCGAGGAGAGGCAGGGAAGCCGGTGAGCGCGAAGGCCGAGCAAAAGGAACGCACGCACACGGCGATCATCGCCTCCGCGTGCAAGCTCCTGCGCGAGAAGGGGATCGGCGGCGCGCGCGTCGCCGACGTGATGAGCGGAGCAGGGCTCACCGTCGGCGGCTTCTACGCGCACTTCCCGTCGAAGGAGGCGCTCGTCGACGAGGCCATCCGGCGGACCGCTGCCTTCATGCGCGGCAAGCTCTTCGAACGCATCGAGGAGAAGCCGCTCGCTGCGCGCGCCGAGGTCGTGCTCAAGCGGTATCTCTCGGCTGCCCACCGGGACGACCCGGCGAACGGCTGTCCGATGCCGGCGGTCGTCGGCGAGGTGTCGACCACGACCCCGGAGCATCGCGACGTGCTCGCCGAGCAGATCAGCGAGCTCGCCGACGAGCTGACGAAACATCTACAGAAGGGCGACGCCGCTTCGAAGCGCGTGACTGCGCTCGGCATGATCGCGCTCATGTATGGCGGGATCAGCCTTGCCCGCGCCGTCAAAGGTACCGACCTGTCCGACGAGATCCTCCGCGCATGCCGCGCATTCGGGAAGGGAGAGCGATGAAATCCGAGCTCGAGAAGGCAACTGCGCTCCGTGCGAGCGACGATCGCGCTGGCGAATGGACCGGCAACGTCCCTGACCGGTGGCAGCAAGGGAAGGGCGCGTTCGGCGGCGTCGTGGTCGGGCTGCTCACGCGAGCGATCATGGCGTCCGAGACGGACCGCACGCGCACGCTTCGTTCGCTCACGGCCGATCTCTGCGCGCCGGCGCTTTCCGGGCCTGTCGTCGTCCGCGTCTCGCCGCTGCGCCGCGGCGCGAGCATGTCGTTCGTCGATGCGCGCCTCGAGCAGGACGGCGTGCTCGTCGCCCACGCGAGCGCAGCGCTCGCCTCGCCTCGGAAGCTCGCGCCGGCGGCGATCCGTCCCGTCCCGCCCGAGCGCGTTCCGTGGCAGGACGTTGCTCCGATCGACGTCGCGCCGCCGATCGGGCCGGTGTTCGCGGACAAGTACGAGTACCGGCCGACCGGACCGCTGCCGTTCACCGCCGGAAAGGAGCCGATCGCCGAAGGTTGGATCCGCGAGCGGGTAGCGCCATCCGTCATCGACGAAGCTGCCATGGCCGCTCTCCTCGACGCGTGGTGGCCGACCGTGCTGTCCGTCGAATCGGGACCGCGCGCGGTCGCGACCGTCGGGTACACGATGCAGCTCCTCGTCGATCCGCGTACGCTCGATCCCGCCGAGCCGCTCTTCTATCGAGCGCGCGGCGTGGCGGCCGCCGACAACTTCTTCGTCGAGATGCGCGAGCTGTGGTCCGGCGACTCGGTCGTCGCGATGAACCAGCAGACGTTCGCGCTCCTCAGTTGATCGCCCGTCGCGTTCTCAGCGCGGAGGGACCGCGCAGCCTTCGGGGCCGCAGACCTCGCCGCCTTCACCGGAGAGCGTGACGGGCTCCTCGGGGAGCTCCTTCCACGCGAGCGTCAGCGCGCGGACGAGGATCTCGGCAGGCTGTGCGCCCGATACGGCGTATCGGCCACCGACGATGAAGAATGGAACGCCGCCGATCCCGAGCTCGGCGGCTTCGCTCTCGTCGTCGCGGACCTGCTCGGTGTACGCATCGCTCGCGAGCGTCGCGCGTACCTCTTCCGGATCGAGGCCTGCCTCTCCCGCGAGACGGACGAGCGTCTCGGGGTCCCCGATCGATTCCCCCTCGCTGAGATACGCGCGAAGGAAGCGCTCCTTCACGGCATCCTGCTTGTGACGGTCGTGCGCGAGATGGATCACGCGGTGCGCGTCGAACGTGTTGCCGGGACGGATGCGATCGAAACGGAACTCGAGGTTGTCCCACGCCGCGGTCTCCGTCATGCGGCGAATCATCTGTTCGGCCTCTTGCCGCGGCGAGCGGTACTTCTTCGCGAGGCGCTCGGCGTAGTCGATCCGCTTGTCGAGCTCACGTGGCGCAGACGGGTCGAGCTCGAATGCCCGCCAGACCACCTGCACGTCGTCCCGGTGCGGGAAGCGCTCGAGCGCCTGCTCGAGGTGCCGCTTCCCGACGTAACACCAAGGACAAGCAATGTCGGACCAGACGTCGACTCGAAGCTTCTTCATGGCTCGCTAGAACGTAATGCCCGCCGGGGTGCGGCGCTCGACGCGATCGCGCCCCGAGCGCCAAGGTCGAGCTCCGCTCCGTGCTCGATGGCTACATCCGCGCGGCGGACGGCGTGTCCGGCGTCATCACCTCGGCAGGGCGCTTCTTCCCGATCGTGTGTGCACCGATGAGGTGGAGCAGCGACGGCAAGAAGAGGACGGCCGCGGCGAAGCAGGCGATCTCGCCGCCGATCGAGAAGCGACCGAACGACTGGAGCGCCTGGTTGTCCGCGAAGAGGAGCGAGCCGTAGCCGACCACCGTCGTGTAGCTGCATAGCGCGACGGCTCCGAAGTGCAGCTTCACTGCGCCGGTCACGTCGCCGCCTAGCAGACGCGAGCGGTCGAAGATGTTGAACGGATATTCCGAGCCGATGCCGAACGTGATCGGTAGGGCGATGAAGTTCAGGAAATTGAGGCGGCCGCCGAACAGCGTCGCGCTTCCGAGCATCCAGACGACGCCCATCACGAGCGAGAGGATGACGGCGAAGGCGCCGCGCTTCGAGGACGTCGCGAGGATGACGACGGCGACGACCGCGAGGAACGAGACGCCCGTAGCGAGCGGTCCATCGCGCTCGAGCGAGCGGATCATCTCTGCGAAGACGGTCGCTCGGCTCGCCGTGTCGACGCGCGTGCCGTCGGGCAGACGAACGCCGTCGATCGACTGCGCCATGCGGAGCAGGTTGTGTCCGTCGTTCCGGGCGATCTCCGGCTTGTAGCGGACGTAGAGGATCGTTCCGAGCGTGCCGTCTCGCTCGGAGAAGCGCGTCTTCAAGAGGCCGGGAAGGTCTTCGGGCGCGACGACGCCGAGCGTCTCCGGCGGGATCATCTCCTCGACCGACTTGCGCTCGTCCTCGGCGAGGCTCGACATGACCTTCGGCGTGAGACGATCGCGGATGCGCTCGAGCACCTCGAGCTTCGCCTTCTGCTCGGCGGCGGTGCCCGGCAGGAAGTCGTTCAGCGTCGTGATCGTGTCAATCATCGCGCCCTCGTGATCCGCCGCGTCGTTCTCGAGGATCCGCTCCTTCACGCCGGGCACCTGGTCGGGGTGATCGGCGAGGACGAGCGAGCCCGCGAGGTTCATCCGTCCGGAGAGGATCCGATCGGCCTTGGCGGACCACTGGAACGCACCGCTCTGGCGTGCGCCCTTCGAGCCCAGCTTGTCGAAGTTGTACTCCCACGGATCCTTGAGGAACGTGGGGAGCCGGACCGCGAGGAGCAGCGTGACGACCGCCCCGACGCCGACGAACCAGTAGGGAAAGCGCTCGGTGATGTTGCCGACGAAGCGTGCGACCGGGCCGCGGCTGCCTTCGTTGTCGAGGGTGGCGGGACGCTCCTGGAGCCACTTCGGCACGTGCTTCTGCCATCGCTCGACGAGGACGATGAGCGCCGGCAAGCACGGGATCATCGAGATCCAGACGAGCAGCATGCCCACGAAGCCGATGACGCCGAACTGGCTGAAGCCGCGGAAGCGAGTGACCGTGAGCGAGCCGTACGCGATGCTCGCGACGCTCGACCCGACGAGCTCGGCACGGAACGCGTTCCACACCGCCTCGCGCCGCGCGGAGTCGGGGTGCATGCCGCGCGCGCGGAACTCCTTGTAACGGGAGTAGAGGACGATGGGATAGTTGACGCCGTTCCCGAGGATGATCGCTCCGAGGAACACGCCCGACGCGTTGACGTAGCCGTACTTCCAGGTCGCGAAGGCGTAGGCGCAGCCGACTCCGAAGAGCGGCGGGAAGCCAATCAAGATGAGCGACCACGGCGATCCGTAGAACCAGATCACGCCGCTGAGGATGAGGACACCTGCGATGACCGTCGCCACCAGCGCCTCGCGGACGAGCGAGTCCCTCTCCGCGGCTGCGTTCGGGATGTCACCGCCGAAGCCGACCTTCATCTCCGGATGGAAGCTCGTCGGCTGGAGGTCGGTCGTGATCTGCTCGACGAGCTGGAGCAGCTTCTCGTCGTTCCCGCCGCCGAGACCGGAGGTCGTCGACATGATGCGGAGCGCGATCTGCGTTCCGTCCTTCGAAGCGAAGTACCCGGTGGGGAAGTCGTCCTTGTCTTCGGCGCTGCTCTTCCAGCGCTCCTTGAACTTGTCCATCCCGAGCGCGCGCTCGGTGCTGGTGTTCTCGTCGAGCAGGTCCTCGACCATGCCGCTCTTGATCGCGATCTGCCGATCGAGCGTGCTGTCGGCCTCCTCGAGGTCTTCGACCTTGGCGTAGAGCCACTTGTTCGCCTCGAAGAAGGAATGGATGTCCTTCGTACCGCTCTCGATCGAGCCGATGAGGTCCGGTCCGCAATCGGCGCGGCAGTGATCTCCCTCGGCGCCAGGAGCGCAGCTCTTCGCGCAGGTAGCGCGCTCGTCGACGAGCGTCCGGAGGCGTTGATCGAAGGCGTCGATGAAGCGCTCGTTCGCCGATCGCTCCGGCGACTCGCAGACGACCGTCAGCGTGGCGCGGCCGCCGACGCGCTCGAGACGCCGCTCGAACGCCTGGAACCCCGGGCTGTCGCGCGGGAGTAGCTCCATGATGTCGGAGCGGACCTCGAGCTTGCGTGCGTACGACCAGCAAGAAATGAGCACGGCCGTCGCCCACGCGATGACGAGGAGCGGGCGGCGACCGCCGAGGTCGACCATGGCGTCGACGAAGCGACGGATCGGCGAAGGAGAACCATTACTCATCGAAGTACCCCAAGCATTTCGAGGCCGCGGACGACGGCAGCCGCTTGGATGCCGGCAACGACGTCGTCGAGCACGATTCCCCATCCGCCTGGGAGCTTTTCCGCTCTACGGGCCGGAAAGGGCTTCGTCATGTCGAAGATTCGGAAGAAGACGACCGCGCCAACGATCCCGGCGAGGCCCGGCGGCGCAGCAGCGAGGGCGAAGAGCACGCCGGCGACCTCGTCGATGACGACGATCTGCGGGTCTTTCGTGCCGCTCGACCGCGCGACGACTCCCGCTGCCCAGACGCCGACGAACGTGAGGACGATCGCCGCCGCGAACACCAGCCACGGCCCACCGCCGCGGATCAGGAGCCACAACGGCAGAGCACCGATCGTACCGACGGTACCCGGCGCGACCGGCGAGAGGCCGCAGCCGAACCACGTCGCGAGCACGCGCGCGATGCGTTGCTCGCGCGGGGTCGGTGATGGTCGCGGGCTCATTCCGCCTCCGCGACCGCTATGGACGAGGGCAGCTCGATCGGCGCGGCCTGCTCGTCGGACGGGATCAGCCGGCGGAGGACGAGTGAAGCGACGAACGCATAGGTCGATCCGAGGATGCCGTCGATCAGCCAGTGATGATCGAGGTAGATCGACGCGAAGATCATCAGGAGCCAGTACGCGACCGACAGCACGCGCAGACGCCGCCCGAAGGAGCGCCACCCTTCGAGCACGATGAGCAGCGGGTACGCGCAGTGGAGAGAAGGGATCGCGCCGAAGACGCTGCTCGCCTTCGAGTACATCGCGTGGAAGTACGAGATGCCGAGCATCGCGTCGACGCGCATGAGGACCGGGCCTTCGCTCGCACGCGCGGCGAGGTCGACCGTGCAGCCGTGCGCGTGGAAGTACCAGGGCGGCGCCGCGGGAACGAGGTGATACGTCACGAAGCCGGCGACGTTCATCGCGAAGAATCCCCACGTGAAGCGTCGCATCGCGGGTCGATCGCGGAACGCGAGGAAGGCTGCGCACGCGAAACACGCGAGGATGAAGGTCGCGTACGGGAACGCGCAGAGCAGGTCGATCGCCGGCCAGTGATGCGTCCGGAACCAGTCGTGGAGCGTGAGGGTCGTTCCGTCGACCTGGAACCCGAACAGCCGGGCCTCGAGCGCGCGAACGTCGCAGACGTGGACGCGCTCGGGCGAGAGCCCGAGGTTCTGCAGCGGACGCATGCCGTCGTAGAGCAGGCCCACGAGGCCGAGCGGGTAGATGGCGACGAGGAGCGCCTTCGTTCGCCGGCTCGTGTACGCGAGCGCGATGACGAGCAGCAGCGCCCCGACGTGCTCGATGCGGAGGTCGCCGCGCGCCGCCGACAGGAGCACGTATCCCGCGAACGGGACGATCGGGAGGAGCGCGTAGCGAGGCCAGAGCTCCTTCACGTGCTCGCGGAAGCGACGAAGGAGAGCGGTCACGGCGAGCCTCCTCCGATGCTCTCGACGCGCGTCTCCGTCGGCCGCGGTCCCGGCAAACGGAACGTGAGGGCTTCCTCGTCGGGCCGTGCAACGACGGGCTCGGTCCCATTCGGTTCATCGGCCTCCTGTACTGCGCGGAAGACGAAGCGGGTGTGCATGGGAAACGTGTAGGCGATGCTGACGAGGATGGAGACGGCGGCGCGGACCACGATGTACGGCGGATCGACGATCGCGAGGACGGCCGCGAGGAGCGTTGCGTTCAAGAACGCGCCGCCCGCGCAAACGATGGCGTAGCGAGCGCCTTGCGATGTCACCGACCCACGATGACGAGCGCGAAACGCCCAGAGTCGACTGACTGCGAAGTTGAAGATGCCTCCGACGGTCGCCGATACGAGCGTCGCCGTCGGCGGAGCGATGCGGGCGAGCTCCACGAGCCCGACCATCATCGTGAAGTCGACGAGGGTGGTGACGGCAGCTGTGAGCTGGTGGCGGCCGAGGAGCCGGATGTCGAGAAGCCGTGCGGACGCTCGAGCAGGGGAGTCGACCGGCGGCGCCGCCCGACCGTCACCGTTCACGGATGACGCTCGCGGGTGACGACCTGGTCGATTCGGCCGCTCGGGCGGTCGATCGGCGTGGCCGCTTTCGACGCGATCGTCGAGACGGGGACGGGAGACGGTGCCGGCGTTGCGTCCGGGACGCGCGCCGCACGGAGCAAGCGAGTGACCGCCGACACGTTGCCGATGATCGCGATCGCGGCGAGCGCGACAACGATCGGAGCGATGCGGAGGACGAGCGGTGCGGGTCCGAGAGCGAGCTCGGTGAACGGGACGAGCGCCGCCGCCGTGAGGAGGTAAGCGACGCGATGGGCTCGGCGCATCGGCGCGCCGGAGTCGTCTGCCTTGAGCTCGCGAAGGACGGACGACGCGTAGCTCACCATGAATCCGCCGACGAGGGCGGCGATCGTGAGGACGAGCAGCACGACGTTCGCGCGTACGAAGACGGCGATTCCCCCGAGGAGGAGAGCGTCGACATAGCGGTCGATCGTCGTGTCGAGCACCTTGCCGAAGCGGTTCGAGGTGCGCGTCTCGCGAGCGACGATCCCGTCGATGGCATCGGCGAGCGTCGCGAGCACTGCGACCGCAGCACCCGCGCCAAAGTGACCCATCGCGAAGAGGACGCCTGCGGCAGCGGCGATCGCGAGCGATGCGATCGAGACTGCGTTTGCGGAGACGCCGATGCGCGCGAGACCTCGTCCGACGGGCAAGATCGCGGCGTAGACGGCCTCCATCGGCACCTTGCCCAGGAGGGGAAGCCCCTGCTCCCGGGCGAGGCGCTCATGACCTCGGCGGCCCCATGCGAGCGACGCGATCGCGAAGGAGACGAGCGCGCTCGCGAGGACACCCCCCAGCGCGATGGCGCAGGCGAGGTCGATGTTTGTGTGTACGTCCTCCATGGACAGCAGCGCCTCTACCCTGGACGCGCTCGCGTACGAGCGCTGTTGGTCAGTCGTAATATTCGTTGCCGAGGTGCGTGACGAGGTCCTCGCCCACCATCCACCGCAGGGTGTTCTTGAGCTTGATGAGCTGAACGAACAAGTCGTGATCTGCCTGCAAGCCCGCAGCCGCCTGCGGCGACTTGAAGTAGAACCCGAGCCACTCCTGGATGCCGCGGAAGCCCGCGCGTTGCGCGAGGTCCATGAAAAGAGCGAGGTCGAGGACGATCGGCGCTGCCAGGATCGAGTCGCGGCAGAGGAAGTTCACCTTGATCTGCATCGGATAGCCGAGCCATCCGAACAGGTCGATGTTGTCCCAACCCTCCTTCGCGTCACCGCGCGGCGGGTAATAGTCGATGCGGACCTTGTGGTGGACCTCGCCGTAGAGCTCGGGGTGCGTGTCCGGCTCGAGGATCGCGTCGAGCACGCCGAGCTTCGACGTCTCCTTCGTCTTGAAGGCGCCCGGATCATCGAGCACCTCGCCGTCACGGTTGCCGAGGATGTTCGTCGAGTACCAGCCGTTCAGACCGAGCAGGCGCGCCTTCAATCCGGGCGCGATCACCGTCTTCATGAGCGTCTGACCGGTCTTGAAGTCCTTGCCTGCGATCGGCGTGCGCGTCTCCTTCGCGAGCTCGATGGCGGCGGGGAAGTCGACGGCGAGGTTCGGCGCGCCGTTCGCGAAGGGAACGCCTTCCTTGAGGCACGCCCAGGCGTAGAGCTGAGCGTTCGAGATGCTCGGGTCACTCTTGCGGAGACCCTCTTCGAATGCGTCGATGCTCTGGTGGACGGCCGACGGCGTGATGAAGGTCTCGGTCGAGCCGCACCAGACTGCAACGACGCGTGAGAGCTTCTTCTCGGCGCGGAACTGCTGGATGTCGGCGCGAAGCTGCTCGACCATCTCCGCCTTGGAGGCGGCGCTCTTCACATGCGTTCCCGTGAGCCGCTTGACGTACTCGGGGTAGAACGCACCCTTCATCGGGCGAATGCTCGAGAGCTCTTCGCGGATTGGCTCGAGGTGGCGATCCTCGAGGACGTTTGCGCGGCGCGCGGCCTCGTACGCGTCATCCGGGAAGATGTCCCAGGCGGCAATCTCGACATCGGCGAGATCGGCGAGCGGTACCAGGTCGCGGATGCGCGGGGTGCGGTTGTCCGTCCGCTTCCCCAGGCGGATCGTCCCGAGCTGTGTCAGAGATCCGACAGGCTGGCCGAGCCCTCGACGGGCCAGCAGGATCCCCGCGATGGCCGTCGTCGCGACGGCGCCCATCCCGGGGAGAAGCACTCCAAGCTTCCCGGTGGCGGGCGAGATCTGGTTCGGTTTCTGCATCGGGAATTCTTCTCCTGTTCGCTCAGACGGCGGGGCGTTTACTACGGTTTCAGGCCGCTCGTGAGGCCCGATGGGGCGCCTGTTCTGGGCGTTTGTTGTCGGTACAGATGCACACCGCAACATTTGGTTGCGAACAATTGCCGACGGGCCGTGCGGACAGCGGCCCGTCCACCCCGAGGCGGGCCCAGGATGGCCCCGGAGCGCGCGCATGCAAGAGCTTTCACGGCTCGATTCTGCAGGTCGCGTGCGTCATCGGGGCGCGAGGCGCGCGACGCAAGTCGAGACCTGGCTTTCCGACGAGCCGAGCCTAGCTGCTGGTGCGGCACCGACGCGGAGGCGCGGGTGAGAAGCGCCTTACGCAGCTCCCGGCGCCTCTTCTCCATCGATCTACTGAGCTTGCGTCGTCGGTCGGACGTCGGAGCTCGGACGTCAGCGCTCGGACGTCAGAGCGGGTACTCGCCCGCGGGCTTGCCGCGTCCGGTGGGCAACGCCGAGAAGCCGAACAGCAGGGTGCCGACGAGGAAGTGATTGACGACGATCGCGACGGTGCCGCGCGGCAAGACCCAGACCGAGAGAGCGAGCCAGACGCCGAGCGGCGCGACGAGCCAGCGCGCCCACGTCTGGCCACGATGAGCGATCACGCCGAGCACGATGGAGAGCACTCCGATCGCGCCCGCATTCGCCATGTGTTCCGGGGAATGTCGCCAGAAGAACATCGAGAAGAGCAGCCAGATACCCAGGACGATGTCCGCGACGCTCGCCACCTTGTCGATCTTCATCGCGCACCCAAGAGGTTCATTTCCGAGGCGCGCTCGTGCCGAGCGAGCACGCTTCGTCGAGCCTAGATCCTGACCAGGACGGCGTCGGGCTCGGCGGTCAACATGCCGATGGCCTCCTCGTTCTCGGCTTGCGAAGAGACGGCGATCCGGACGAGCGGCTGATCTCGCCGCTGTGAGATCGGGTCACGACCCAGACGGATGACCGACGCGTCGAACTCCGAGTCGCGAAGCGCGGACAGCTCGCGGAGCGTCGCAGCATCGCGCTCACGGCTGGCGAGGGCGAAGTCGAGCTCGGCGCGGAGCTGCTCGGTGCCCGCGGCCGCGCAGTGCTCCTCCATCCAGCGGAGCGTGTGGCCGATCATCGCGAGCTCGTGATCGATCGCGGCCTGCTCGTCCAGCGCCGCACGGCGAGCTTCGCGGCGCATGTGGAGGATGTTGAGCCGCTTCTCGATGCAGGGGTTGCGTGGACGATCGGACACGAGGCACGACTCGAGGGCGGCGATCTCCTCGTCGAGCCGGGCTCGACCGACGACCTCGAGCGAGCTGCGCGAGGCGCGGTGCGCGATGGCGAGGCGCACATAGAGCTCGATCAGCCGTTCGATTCCGAGGAAGTCATCCGTCTGCGTGGCCGCATCGCTGCGCTCCTTCAGCGCCGCTGCGATTTTTTCGAGCGCATTGAGCTCGCGTCGATGCTCCTCACTCATGCGCATCAGGAGGACAGCTCGGGCCGAGGCCGCCTCCGCATGGGCGCGGGCATCGAGCCGGGCATCGACCGCCCGCCTCACCCAACTGAGATGCGGCATCAGGAGGAATGCCAGCACCTCGGCGACGAGGAGTCCCACCATCGCCACCTCGAGATCGAGTGCGAGCAACATGAGAGCTGCCGGGATGGTGAGCACGAGCGCGTAGGTGAAGTGGACCAGGGTATAGCGACGGTACACGCCAGATGCGTGTTTCCACCCAGTCCGGTCAGTTCGCTGCGCCATACCAACTCCTCCTGGCCGTCATCTTTGGCAATCCAGGCGCAACGTCCGTGCCCCGCGCGTGTCCATGCGTAGACCCACCCTCTGACAGTGAAATCTTCCGCAGCCCAAGGGCAGTGCTCGAAGACAGCCGTGGACACGCTCCTCAACGCGGCCGCCGTCATCGCGCGCTCTCGCCACGGTGCGTGCGCAGACGCTCGCCTCGCGCCTCGCTCGGTTCGACGAGCGTGGCGTAAGAAGTCGCGGTAACCGGCCTCACGTAACGGATGCGAAGGACGCGTGCACGGCGCGTCATCATCCCGCGTCGACGCACTGGCTCGGGCGGGGTGAGAAGGTCGGAGGTTCGGCGCTTCGCTGGACGTGCGCCTTGCGCGCCTCGGTGCGGGCGCGCGGGCTCGTCGCCCGCCGGCTCGCATGTCGGGCTCATCGGCAAGCACGTTTCGGGCTCGACCGCTTCTCGATCGCGGCGGCTGGCTATGACACTGCTCGCTCGCATTGACCTCCGCTTCGTGCCGCGCGCCTCGACGACGGCGCGACAAAGCTCCGGTGAATCCGCGCGGGTCTGTTCGCAGGTCCTCTGCCTTTCACGATCGGCGCAACGGCGTTGCGCCTGCACTGGTAAGGAGAGGCCATGATCGCCTTCTTCGGTACAGGCCTGCTCGGAAGCGGATTCGTGCGTGCATTGCTCCGGCGCGGTGAAACGGTCCACGTCTGGAACCGAACCGCGGACAAGGCGCGGGCCCTCGAGGCACACGGCGCCCGCGCGTTCGACGATCCTGCGGAGGCTGCACGAGGCGCGGAGCGCGTGCATCTCGCGCTCTCGGACGACGCTTCCGTGGACGACGTCCTCGCGCGCGCTCTGCCGGGCATCGACAAGGCAGCGCTTCTCGTCGATCACACGACGACGTCGCCGTCCGCCACGGCCGCGCGTGTCGCGCGCTGGGACGAGCAGGGCTATCGCTTCCTCCATGCGCCCGTGTTCATGGGCCCGCAGAACGCGCTCGACGCAACTGGCCTGATGCTCGTGTCCGGCGAGCGCACCCGTGTCGAAGCCGCACGCTCGCATCTGGAGCGGATGACCGGGAAGGTCCTCGACCTCGGGGACCGCGTCGATGCGGCAGCCGCCTTCAAGCTGCTCGGCAACCTATTCCTCATGTTCGTCACGAGCGGGCTCGCCGACCTGTTCACGCTCGCGCGCGCGATGGACATCGAGCCTCGAGCGGCCGCGTCGCTGTTCGAGCACTTCAATCCCGGTGCGACGCTCGGCGTCCGGATCGATCGCATGCTCGCGGCGGAATGGTCGAAGCCGTCATGGGAGCTCGCGATGGCACGCAAGGACGCGCGCATCATGCTCGACGAAGCGGACCGAGCCCGACATCCGCTGAAGGTGCTGCCGTCCATCGCAGCACGGATGGACGAGCTCCTCACGCAGGGCCACGGGAAGTCGGACTGGACGGTGCTCGCGAAAGACGCGCTCGAAGGGATCGAGCGACCGGCCTGACCGCCGCGCCGATCGACGATCACGCGAGGGCGAACGCGAGCTCGACGTTCGCCGCTTGCCTCAGGCGAAGCCGAAGGCTCGCACGTCGCTCGTTACTCGTTGCCACCGCTCCGTCCGCGAAGCGCCCCACTCCGACTGAGTTCCGGTGCGGGCTCGCGCTCCGCTTCGTCCATCCATGCGACCGTCGTTCGTTGGCGTGCCTCTCGGTCGCGGGCGAACTGCGCTTCGAGCTGCTCGCGGGCGCTCCTCGCTTCGGACATCCTTCGCTTCTCGTCGGCCAGGTGCGGGAGGAGCTGCTCGAGGATGCGGACGTTGTGCAGCCGGAAGCGATCGGCCTGCTCCTTCGCCTCGAACGGACCTTCGCCGAGGGACTCGAGTGCCTCGCGTCCGGCCCGGAGCGCGGACTCGAACGTCTCGCGCTCGATCCGCTCGACGCCGCGGGCACGTAGCTCGAGGTAGTGACCGACGTTCCGTGCGCGCGCGACGATCTTCAAGTTCGGGAAGTGCTCGCGCGCGAGATCGACGAGACGAAGGCTCGCGGCGACGTCGTCGAGGGCGACGACGAGGAGCTTCGCTTCGGCGGCGCGCGCGGAGTGGAGGAGATCGAGTCGGGTCGCGTCGCCGAAGAAGACCTTGTACCCGAACTTCCGGATGAACTCGATCTGATCGGGATCGCGATCGAGCAGCGTTGCGCGGACGCCGGACGCGAAGAGGAGGCGTCCGATGATCTGCCCGAAGCGGCCGAAGCCGGCGATGATCACCGGCGCGCCCTCCGTCTCGATCACGTCATGAGGTCGCTCCTCGCGCGCGCTTCGTGCGAGCAGCGAGTCGTGGATCACGACGAGCAGCGGCGTCGTCGCCATCGACAGGGCGACGGCGAGCGTGAGGAGCGCGTCCCATGGCTCCGGAAGGAGATGCGCCTGCCCAGCGACACCGAAGACGACGAACGCGAACTCTCCGCCTTGCGAGAGGAGCGCCGCGAACAGCCAGCGCTGCTGCTGCGGAACCGAAAGGCGCGGCGCGATGATCGCGAGGCTCGTCGCCTTGAGCACGACGATTCCGAGGACGAGCATCGTCACGAGCGCGGCGTGCTGGCGGAGGAGCCCGAAGTCGATCGACATCCCGACCGCGATGAAGAACAGGCCCATCAGAAGGCCCTTGAACGGCTCGATGTCCGTCTCGAGCGCGTGCCGGTATTCGGAGCTCGCGAGGAGCACGCCCGCGAGGAACGCGCCGAGCGCCATCGAGAGGCCCGCCGCCGTCATGAGCTGCGCGATGGCGATCACGAGGAGGAGCGCGAACCCGGTGAACACCTCGCGCAGGCCGGTCTTCGCGATGATCCGGAGGAGCGGGGTGATCAGGTAACGACCGAGGACGACGACGGCGAGGATCGCGCCGAGGCCCTGCGCCACCCCCATGAGGCTGCCGCCCGACTTGCCTGCGAGCAGCGGGACGACGGCGATCAGCGGGATCGCGGCGATGTCCTGGAAGAGGAGGACGGAGAATGCGCTCTTGCCCATCGGCGTTCCGAGGACGGAACGCTCGCGCATCGTTTGGATGGCGATCGCCGTCGACGAGAGCGCGACCGCGAGCCCGGCAACGACCGCCGCCTGCCACGGCAGGTGAAACCCGATCGCGAGTGCCGTGAGCGCGGCACCGGATGCGAGCATCTGGAGTGCGCCTCCGCCGAAGACCGGGCGTCGCATCTCCCAGAGGCGGCGCGCGTCGAGCTCGAGCCCGATCAGGAAGAGCATGAGGACGACGCCGAACTCGGCGAAGTGCAGGATCGACTGCACGTCGCGGACGAGGCCGAGCCCGAACGGGCCGATCACGCACCCGGCCACGAGGTATCCGAGCACCGATCCGAGGCGGAGCCGCGCCGCGATCGGGACGAAGACGATCGCGGCCGCGAGATAGACCATCGCGTCGCGCATCAGGCCGTGCTCGTTCATCGGTCCGATCCTCGGTCCGCTTGGAGCGCTCGTACTCGAGCGGGTGCAGGCAGAAGCGCTTCGAGCCGCGAGCGGTACGTTCGTCCCCAGCTCGCCAGCTCCGCGGCGTCGATCAGATGCGCGCCGTGGACGATGATCGGCTCCTCCCACGACATCCCGCAGAAGCGAGCCGTCTGCTCGATCGGAGGGACGAAGAGCTCGAACCGATGGTGGTGCATTCCCTCGGCGCGGTATCCGGAAGGCGGCGAGCCCGTCGTCGTCACCCAGAGCACACGCTTTCCGCAGAGGGCGTTGCCGCCCGAGCCGTAAGCCCACCCGTGCTCGAGCACCTTCTCGAACCAGTGCTGGAGGAGGGAAGGGACGCCGTACCAGTAGAACGGGGACTGCCAGACGATGACATCCGCCGCGAGCAGAGCCTCCTTCTCGGCTTCGATGTCGATCGCGAAGTCGGGGTATCGGTCGTAGAGCGAGCGAACCGACAGTCCCGGGAGATCCTCGACGGCACGGAGCAGCGCGCGGTTCGCTCGCGAACGTTTCGGATAGGGATGCGCGTGGATGAGGACGATGTTGCCGGGCTGTCCCATGCGGGGCGGGGGAGTATTACCCGGAACACGCCCTCCGCGCCTCACGCTAGGTTGATCGTCTTTTCTTCGAAGCGGCAGCATTCTTCGCCGTTCGAGGGCGGTCCGGCGCGAAGCCTTGGCGGGCGCAGAGCTGCTCGAGCGTCTGGAGGAGCCAGCGATGCGCGGGCCCGAACGTCGTGTCGCTCCGGTAGATCGCGGAGAAGTAGAGGACGTGCTCGTCCCTTCCCCACGGCTCGGCGTCGATGACGACGAGCTTGCCGTGGCGGATGTCGTCGCGGACGAGGTGCTCCGGAAGGTTCCCCCAGCCGAGGCCGGAGGCGAGCATCATGTGCTTCGTGTGCAGGTCGGCGACGCGCCACGTGCGTGGAGAGAGGACGCCGCGATCGTCGATGCCGCTGTCGCTCCGCTCGGAGAGCACGATCTGGATGGCGTCGGCGAACGCGCGCTGGGGGATCCGTCCTCTCAACGCGGCGAGCGGGTGGCTCGGCGCGACGACGGGGACCATGCGGATCGCGGAGAGCACCTGACGCTCGAGCCCGGAGGCGATCCCTCCTGGGCTTGCGATACCGAGCGTCGCCGCACCCGCGAGGACGCGTGCGGACACCGCGGACATGAGCTGCGTGTCGATCTGGAGATCGACGGCGGGGAACTGCTTTGCGAACTCCTTGCAGAGCTCGATGAGCGCGCTCAGAGGGAACAGCGCGTCGACGCACAGCGAGACGGATGCCTCGAGCCCCGTGACCATTCCCGCCGTCAGCCGCCGGAGAGCATCGACCTCGCCGAGGACGCGCCGGGCGGCGGCGAGGAGCGCGTGCCCCTGCTCGGTGAGCTTCGCGATCTTCGTCGTCCGGTCCCAGATCGGCACGCCGAGCTGCGACTCGAGGTTCGCCATCGACGTGCTGATCGCCGACTGGACCCGCCGGAGCTTGCGCGCGGCCGCCGAGAAGCTGCCTTCCTCGACGACGGCGACGAACGCTCGGAGCTGGTCGAGCGTGACCGGATCGTACATGCGCCGACCATCTCATCAGTAGATGATCAACGTCAATCGTTTGCCGATTCCGCTGATGGGGCTTCGGCCGCATACTGCGCTCCAGAGAGGTCAACGATGATCACCCTTCGCCGACACGACGATCGCGGACACGCCCAGCACGGATGGCTCGACTCCCATCACACCTTCTCGTTCGCGGACTACTTCGATCCCGATCACATGGGGTTCCGTTCGCTCCGCGTGATCAACGAGGACCGCGTTGCGCCCGGGCAGGGCTTCGGCGCGCACCCGCACCGCGACATGGAGATCGTCTCGTACGTGCTCGAAGGCGGGCTCGAGCACAAGGACTCGATGGGAACGGGGTCGGTGATCCGTCCGGGCGACGTCCAGCGCATGAGCGCGGGCACCGGCGTCGTGCACAGCGAGTACAACGCGTCGAAGTCCGAGCCTGTCCACTTCCTCCAGATCTGGATCATCCCTTCGAAGCGCAGCATCGCCCCGAGCTACGAGCAGAAGACGTTCTCGACGGAGGAGAAGCAGGGGAAGCTCCGTGTCGTGGCTTCGCCCGACGGACGCGAAGGCAGCGTCAAGCTCCACGCGGACGCAATCGTCTTCGCCGGCCTCTTCGGTCCCGGCGAACGTGCCGAGCTCGGTCTTCGTGAAGACCGTCACGCGTGGATCCACGTGGCCCGCGGTAAGGTGCGCGTGAACGGTAGTGACCTCGAGGCGGGCGACGGCGCAGCTCTCTCGGACGAGCCTGCCGTCCACATCGAAGGCATCGACGGGGCCGAGGTGCTCGTGTTCGATCTGGCGTGACGGAGGCCCACATGACGACGATCCATTGCGAGACCGAAACCGCGAACGAATTCCCGCAGAGGCTCCACGTCCGGACGCACACGTTCCGTGCGGACGTGGAGCCCGACGCGGGCGGCCGCGATGAGGCGCCGGGGCCGCACGACTACTTCGACGCATCGCTTGCGGCCTGTAAGGCGCTGACGGCGACCTGGTACGCGAAGAAAAACGGTATCCCGCTCGAACGCGTGGAGTCCGACGTCGAGCGGGATGCGAGCGAGGAACGCAAGGGCCGGTACGTGCTGCGCGTTCGGCTCGCCTTCCATGGTCCGCTCACGGACGAGCAGAAGGAGAAGCTCTACGACGTCGTGAGTCGCTGTCCGCTCCACAAGCTGATGACGGCCACCGAGGTCGTGATCGAGACGGCACCTCTCGCAACGGACGCAACGAGCGCGGCCGCGACGTGATCCTTGTTCGCCGCGGGCGGGTGCTTACGCTCGGAGCATGACGGCTTCCGTCACGTACTCGGCACCGTGCGAGCATGCGGCACAGATCAGGGTCCGCACGGTCACGCGTCCGCCCGACGCTTGCGAGGAGTGCAGGAAGACCGGGTCGCACTGGGTGAAGCTCCGCGAGTGCCTGTCGTGCGGACACGTCGGCTGCTGCGATTCATCGCCGAACCAGCACGCAACGGCACACTTCCTGGCGACGGGCCATCCGATCATCACGTCGGCCGAGCCCGGCGAGACCTGGGCGTACTGCTACGTCCACCATCGTATGCTCTGACGCCCGAGCTCTTTCCGAGCTCTTGGCGGCGAGCCGGATGAGTGATCCACGGCATAGAGCTCGGCCGGGCCTGCCGATCTGTCGACGTCTCGGAGGCTTCGGTTTAAAGATGGTGCATGCACTCCATCCGTATCGGGCTCGTGACCGCTTCTCTTCTCGCCGGCGCGTGTGCCGCGATCGCATGTGGCTCGCCCGCGACTCCGCAGACGCCGGCCTCGTCTCCCGCCGCCGAGAGCGCGGACGCCGGGACGAGCGCGGAGCATGAGCGGCCGGCGTCGGGGCCGGGCTCGGCGCACGGTGATGGTCCGGGCAACCAGGACGGCAAGGGACCGGGCAACGCCGATCACAAGGGCCCTGGTCCCGGCCTCGGCGGCGGCAAGGGCGCCGGTCCGGGCAACTCGGACGGGAAGGGACCCGGCACCTCCGATCACCACGGACCGCACAAGGGCGCGCACGACGCGGGCACCTGACCGTCGTCGGGTCGCTTCAGGGGGTTGGTCATCCGAGCCCGAGCCCGAGCCCGTGACCGAGCCCGAATCCAACGACCTTCGGTACAGACCGGGTACATAGGTAACAAAACAGCCCGCCGGTCTAAAACGTTACCCATGTTCCTGGTTGCTCATTCGAAGCTCGGCACGAGTTCACCAGCATCACCACGATGCGCTCGAGCATCTCCCCCTTCGGCAGGCGTTGAATCACTCGTTCGGTGAGGACGAGGAACTCGAGACCGAGTCAACGCGCGTCTTGTTCGTGATCGAACGCCATTTATCACCGTCGGTCGCGTCCGTCGGCCGATCGCTCACGTTCAACCCCCGTCGGGCGCGGGCTCGGGCTCGGGCTCGGGCTCGGGTTCGGATCCGGAACACACGATCGATTCGCCCGCTCTTCGCTTCAGGACGACTGAGCGACCCGCTCTCGTCGACGCTTGCGTGCGAGGCTCGGGACGATCGCGACCATGAGGATCGCGATCGTGATCCCGAGCGAGGCCCAGGGCGGCAGGTGCACGTACTGCGACGCGAGCATCTTCGCTCCGACGAAGATGAGGAGCGCTCCGAGCCCGTAGTGCAGGTAGTCGAGCCCCGCGACGAGGTCGGCGAGCACGAGATAGAGCGCGCGGAGGCCGAGGATCGCGAACACGTTCGAGCTGAACACGATGAACGGCTCGTTCGAGATCGCGAACACCGCCGGGATCGAGTCGACCGCGAACATGATGTCCGTCACCTCGATCGCGAGGAGCGCGATGAGCAGCGGCGTTGCGAGCCGCTTTCCGTTCTCGACGACGGTGAAGGCGTGGTGATCGACGCGCGAAGTGAAGGGCAGGCGCTTCTTCAGGAGCTCGACGACCCGGCTCTCCTTTCCGTCGCGGTCTGGCGGGCTGCGTAGCGTCTTCAGACCGGTGAGAACGAGGAAAGCGCCGAGCACGTATGTCGCGAAGTGCCAGCGCGTGAGCACGGCAGCGCCCGCGCCGATGAAGAGCGCACGCGTGACGAACGCGCCGATGATGCCCCAGAAGAGGACGCGGTGCTGCTCGTCGCGCGGGATCTTGAGCCGGCCGAAGATGATGAGGAAGACGAACAGGTTGTCGATGCTGAGGCTCTTCTCGACGAGCCACGCGGTGAGGAAGTCCTGCGCGACCGCGCCGCCGAGCTCCGCGGCGATGAACGCGGCGAACAGGAGCGAGATCCCGATCCACACGCACGACCACACGATTGCCGATCGACGCCCGTTGCCGTGATTGCCCCGATGCAGGACGAGGTCGATCGTCAGGCTCGCGAGGACGACCACGGCGAAGAGGACCCACGCCCATGCCGGGACGTCGAGGTGCGCACCGTTGCTTGGATCAGCTCTCATCGGTCGAAGGTCGTGCTACCCGCTCGAGTGCACGAAGCGCTCCAGCCCTATCGCAGCGCGCCGCGTCGATGGAAGCGAGAACGTGCGGACGGCCGAGCTGCGCGCCGCGGCACGACGATGCGCTCCTGCCCCGGTCGAGGAGAGAGCGCAACCGCTCGCGGGCCTTCGGCGCGTTTTTCGACCTCGAGCAAGGCCCGATTCGTCTTGCCGGGAAGAGCGTGGGAGCGTTCGCCGGTCACGGCTTCGGGATGCGGATGGTGCTGATCATGAACGAGCCGCTGACCGCGTACATGAGCGTCAGCGGATGAAGGACGAACGGTCCGAGGTGGACGGCGCCGAACCAGAGAGCGTCGTGGACGCGATCGAGGCCGAAGGCGATCCCGAGGACGAGAACGAGGACGAGGCTCGAAGGGATCGGCGTCCCCTCGTAGTACTTCACCTTCCCGGTGTCGTCCGCGAGCGAGGCCGCCGTCACGTTGTACCGCGCGAGGCGGCCGATGCCGCACGCGACGAAGTAACAGAGGAGGACGGCATCCCAGCCACCGCGCAGCCCGAGCGCGAAGCCGAGCGCGGCGGGAGCGACGCCGAACGAGACGATGTCCGCGAGCGAATCGAGGTCTGCGCCGAGAGGTGACGACTTCCGACGCCAGCGCGCGACGGCCCCGTCGGCCGCGTCACACACGAGCGCGATGGGTAGCAGCACGAGCGCGGTCCAGATCGCGTTGCGCTGCGCGGTCGCCATGTAGCTCATGCTCGCGAGGATGGCCCCCGCGCCGGAGACGGCATTGCCGATCGTGATGACGTCGGCGAGCACGAACGTGCGGATCAGCGAGAACGGTTTCTTCTTCCCATTCCCGTTCCCGTTCTCCGTGACGCCGTTCGTCCTCTCTTTCGGCCCGCGGGTGGCTTCCACCTGGGCGAGCATATTCCCTGGTTCTGCTCGTGTGGTCACTCAAGGCGACATGCACGAAACGCTCCCGTTGCGGCTAGTCGAGCTCATGGGGCATGGCGCCCGGGGGCCAGGCGTGGAAGACTCGGCCGTGACAGCCCCATGGCAAGCGCCTCGCCGACGCTCCGGCCCTACCAGCGCGACGCGATCGAGGCCGTCCTCGCTGCCCGGCGGAGCGGCGTCCGCCGCATGGTCGTCTGCCTGCCGACCGGGGCCGGCAAGACCGTGATCTTCTCCCATCTCGCGCAGCTCGCGCGAAGGCAGGTGCTCGTCCTCGCGCACCGGGACGAGCTGCTCTCCCAGGCCCGGGAGAAGATCGAGCGCGCGATGAACGGCGCGGGCGTGGTCGCGATCGAGCAGGGCGCGCAGCGCGCTCAGGAAGACGCGAAGGTCCTCGTCTGCTCGATCCGGTCGCTCCACGAGGAGCGGCTCGGCCGCGTGATGCGGGGCCGCGACATCGGCCTCGTCATCTACGACGAATGCCATCATGCCGCCGCGGACGACAACCAGCGTGTCCTCCGGCAGCTCGGCGTCTTCGACGAAGGCTGGGCGGGGACGCTCCTTGGGTTCACGGCGACGACGGGACGGGGCGACGGACGCGGGCTCGACACCGTCTTCGAGCGCATCGTCTACACGCGGACGCTCCCGGAGATGATCGACGATGGCTACCTGTCGCCGCTCCGCGGTTACCGTATCGCCACGGGCGCCGATCTCACGCGCATCTCGTCCGGCGGAGTGGATCTCCCCGAAGAGGAGCTTGCGGAGGCCGTCGACATCGAGGAACGCAATGCGCTCGTCGCGCGCTCGATCCAGGAGCTCGCGCGCGATCGACGAACGATCGCGTTCTGCGTGACCGTGAACCACGCGCGGAACCTGTCTCGTTCGCTGAACGTCATCGGCGTGCCGGCGGGCATCGTGCACGGCGCGATGCCGAAGGACGTGCGCGCACGTGCGCTCGCCGAGTTCCGCGAAGGCCGGACGCAGGTCTTGTGCAACGTCGCCGTCCTGACCGAAGGCTTCGACGATCCCGGCGTGTCGTGCGTCGCGATGGCACGACCGACGCGCTCCGACGGGCTCTACGCCCAGTGCGTGGGGCGGGGCACACGCCTCCACCCGGGGAAGAAGGACTGCCTCATCCTCGACTTCGTCGATCTGTCGAGCCTGAGCCTCTGCACGCTGCCGTCGCTCTTCGGTACTCCACGCGATCTCGACCTCCGCGGAGGCGATGCGAACGAAGCGCGTCGCGTCTGGCAGCAGATCCTCTTCGACCATCCTGGCTTCGAGGTCGAGGCCGGTGCGTTGACGCTCCGTGAGATCCAGGACCGTGCAGCGAGCTTCGATCCGCTGACGTTGCGTACCGACGACGAGGTGCGTGCCATCTCGGCGAACGCCTGGTTCTCGCTCGGTCGGCACGGCGTCGGGCTCCATTTCGAGCGGCGACCGGGGCGGTCGAGCGAAGTGCTCGTCTTGCGTCGAGCATCGCGCGGGAAGGCGTGGGAGGTCGTGCTCGACGGCAAGACGATGGACCGGTTCTCTCGGATGGAGGACGCGGTACAGGCCGTCGACTACGAGATCGGCCGCATGGGCCGGGCCGTCGCCGCGTCGGCGCTCGAGAGCGCACCGTGGCGCCGAGCGGTGGCTAGATCTGCGGGAGAAGATCCTTCGTCGAGCGTGCATGCAGCCGAAGCGCTCCGACTCGCCGTCTGGAAGCGCATCACGGGCACGCCTCCGCGGGCTCGTGGCGGAGCGCCCGGGTGATGCGTCTCACAGGGCCGAGATCCGCGACACGAAGAGCGTGAGCTGCGTTCTCTCGCCCTTACATGGCGCACACGAGCGATGCGACGCGAGACGTCTGCGTCAGCGCACCTGATTGCAATCGGGAACGGCAGACCTATCGGATTGAGCGTGAGCTCGCGATCGAGAAAGGTCGGCTGGGTGGTGCTCGTCCTCGACCTGCTGTGTGCCGCGGGTTGTGGGCGAACGCATCTTCAGCGTGAGGTCGTTGCTGCCGGAACACCGACGCACCTCGAGGGCAATGCCCTCGTCGTCCTTCCGAGGACGTGTGTTGCGGGAAGGCGTTTGACCTCGCGTCACATTCCCCCGAGCGGGATCGGCGCGCGGACGACGCTGAGGCTGAGATTGGCCGTCGACGCGATGGTGCCGAACGCCCATCGCGCCGACGTCCGGCCGATCGAGTCGTGCAAGCCGGCGCCGGATCTCTCGCGCGACCCGGCTCGGCTCGCCGATCTCCGAGCGTCGAACGACACGCTCCGCCTCATGCGCGACCGCGGCGTCGACCTCGCAGTCGTCATCGAGATCCAGACGACCATCGCGTGCAGCACGGGCTCGAACGGCGCGCTGCTGACGCACTATGGTGGGGCGGGCCTTGCGTCGAGCACGGCGTTCACGAGCACCGACACCTGCGACGACGACGAGATCGATCTCGTCGCGTACGTCTTCCGTCAGGACGGCAAGGCCGTCTGGGCGGGAACGCGTGAGATCCTCGCCGGAGATCCCGTCGAGCCGGCCGTCGAACGCCTGCTCCAGCGCGTGCCGGTGACGATGCCCCTCTTCATGAAGCACGCGAGCACGAAGGATCTTCGCTGCGTCATCGACGACCGCGGGATCGCCGACTGCACGTGACGTTGCCGATCACGGATCGGTAACGCGGCCCATGAAGAGGACGAGGCCGGACTGCTTCTCGATGATGAAGAAGAGAAACGGGTGGTCGGCCTTGAACTCGGCGATCTTCGGAGGCCCTCCCATCCCGCGCGCGCTCATGACGACGGCCGTCGCGGCGGCCGCCTCGGTGCCTTTTTCGTCGACCTTCACGAACGCCTTGTGGAACGCATCGTCGATCGCGAGGCGTTCGTCCGGATCCGGCGGGTCCGCCATGCCGGTGAAGTCCGCCTTCGCCTTGTCGAACGCGACCGGCATCCCCATCGCCTCGAGCTCCGTGCGCAGCGATACGGAAGAGGAGGGGCTCGCCTCGAAGCGTGGGAACGACACGTTCACGGACTGATTGACGAGCGCTCGTCGCCACGAGTCGATCGCCGCCGTCGACAGCGTCCTCTCGAGCGACGCGAGACCATCGACCTTGTTGGGGAGCGCGACGAGCAGCGAGCCGCTGCCGCCCTTGTACGGCAGCTCGAGGACCTTGGTGCCGCCGACCTCGGCATAACCGAGCTCGTGCACCTGCTGCATCATGGGCACCTTCTTCGTCGTCGATGCGCTCGTCGAGAAAGGTTGGTCTTGCGTCCGTGCAGGATCGAAGGGGTGCTCCCAGTTTCCGAGGAAGTAGATCGCGTTGACGAGGACGAGGCGCGTGAGCGGCTTGATGGAGCTCGGCGGAAGGAGCTCCTTGATGCGCTTTTCGGTCCGATCCTCGACCCACGCGTTGATGCGCTCGCGTGAGGGCTCCGGTGCCGATTTGAAATCGACCTGCTCGAGCGGGGCTCCGAACGCGGCGCGCGTCTGATCGAGGTAGGTCTGCTTGAAGGTGTACGTCTTCTCGCCGAAGAGCTGGTTTGCGATCCGCAGCGTCAGCGGGCGCGTCGGATCCGAGAGCGCGCGCGAAAAAGCTCCCCACGACCGCATCACCGCGTCGGGCTCGCCGCCGAAGTGGAGGACCTTCTTCATCTGCGCAGCGGTCTCACCTCTCGCGCCGCCGTAGGTCATCGCGAACGCGATCGAGATGCTCGCCGGTGACATCGCGAAGTTGCCCGTCGCCGCCTTGCCGGCGCGCGACCAGAGCTCGAGCCCGAACGCATTCGATCCGGTGGCGAGCTGTTTCGACGTCTCGGGGCTCGGCATGGTCACGACGCTCGTGCTGGTGCTCGCGCTGGTAGGTGGATGAAGCTCGGAAGATTCAGCCGTGAGCGACGGCGACGGGGCGCTTGCAGAGGACCGAGCGCCGGCGCCGGACGACGATGTTGCTGACAATCCCGTTGTGTCGGGCGCAGCGCTCGATCTGTCACAAGCGCTCACGGCGAGCAAGGCGAGTACGGCACTGCGCGCGACGGTAGCTCGGTGCATGCCCGCCAGAGTACGCGCAAGGAGCTCCAGGCGGGCGAGTGTTCGCTCAGCGGAACCGCATGCAGCGGCCGCCCGTGTAGGCGCCCTTCGCTTCGGGCCGCGTGAGCCGAGGGATCGTCTCGCCCTTCATCAGCTTCACGTTCAGGTCGGAGCGCGAGCTGCCGTAGCCGATACCGCGGTACTTGAGCGCGAAGGAGCCAGTGAACGCTCCGCCGTTCATGTCGAGCGCCGCTTCGTTCAAGTTGCCGTGGAGGTCCATCCACGGCTCGTCGTTCGGATTGATGCGAATGGCGTCGACGGCTTTGCCGTTCGCTTGGGTGGCGAGGCTCGCCCGACCCGGTGCGGAGATCTGCCAGGCCTTGTCGTGGGTCTGCCCCCCGAGGTCCGGGTAGTGGTAGTTGTGCTCGTTGAGCGGGCTGTTCGCGACGGGCAGCGCGTCGCCCGCGTCGAACGTTGCGTTGATGAGCGAGACGGGGGCGCAGCGTCCGCCGGTCTGCACCGTGTTGGTGAAGACGTTGTTGAGGAGCTCGCCGTGGTTGTCGTATTGCGTCCCGCAACCCGAGACGTTGCCGAGCTTCGGCGGCGCCTCGGTGATGTAGTCGAGCACCTCGTCGGTCGCGAGCTGTCCTCCGTCCCACGCGCAGAACGCGGCGAGCATCGCGTTGGTGATGCAGTTCATCGACTTCACGTCGAGGACGTCCTTCCCCACGATCGGCTTGCCCGCGTAGTCGACGCCGTCGGCGCGCGGCAGCTGTCCATCGCGGTTCAAGACGTCTGCCGGGTACCAGAACGTCGGGAACCCGAACGTGCCGTCCCAGGTCGCGCAGTTCATACCGTGGAGATCGACATAGACCTCCGAGCCGAACTGGTAGTTGATGCCGAGGCGTCGGACCTGATCGGTCGGAGGCGGAAGGACGACGCCGGGGCCTGCGCCGTAGCCTTCGTCTTCGGGCCGCGGGTCGCCGAGGAGCCTGCGCGCGATCGTGATCTCGCCGCCCTCGTAGTCGCTCGGGAGGAACGAGCTCCACGCGTCGTCCCAGATCTGCGGGCGATTCTCCGCGATCCATCCTTTCACGTCGGGCACGCCGCCGTTCGCTTCCGCGAGCTGCTCGATCCACGCGCGGATGCGGCCGGCGGTGATCTCGTACTTGTCGAGGTACACGGTCTTGCCCGGATGCGCCGGATCGGTGAAGCCCGGGACCGGAAGCGAGCGGCAGCAGCTCTCGTGATTGGCGCCGGGCTGATCGACCTCGCCTTCGCCGCACGTGTCACCGCCGAGGTGCGTCTTGCAGCTCGGCGCCGAGATGCACTTCTTGGCGTAGCTGCAGGCGACCTCGCAGTCGCTGTCGACGTTGCACGTCTTTCCTTCGACGCACCTCGGAGCTTCCGGCCCGCCGCAATCGACGTCGGTCTCATTGCCGTTCTTGACGCCGTCGTTGGCCGTCGGGCCGCCTCCACCGGGGCCCGGCTTCGAGCCGCCCGAGCTGCCGACATTCGAGCAGCTCGCACCGGAGCAGGATCCACAGTCGCCATCACCGTTCGTGCAGACGCCGGTGTTCCCGGAGATGTCGGTCGACGCGTCACCCTTCGTCGAACAGCCGGACAAGAGTGCCACGGCGAAAGCTACGGCTAACGTCCTAGCGACGACTTCATTGCGGACCACGGAGGCCTCCTCTTCACATCAACACATCAACCGGCGACATCGCCCTAAGCCGCCCCGCCTCGTTGCGGGACAACCCCCTCCGTGCAAGTTCGGTACATACGCTTGACGTACGCCCGGGGCATGCGAGCTCGAGCATTGCGGAATCGCAGGCACGCGCGCTTCGGAGCCATCGGCGGGCACCGACAAGTCCTGCATTTTCACGCGCGAGCTCTCGTTCGGCCTACCGGACGTGCGACGGCCGAATGGCGTTCACGGGCGCGTTAGCGCGAGCGTACTTCCGCGTGGCCGGACGCCTCAACGCGCATACGCGTGACGGCGCACCCTCGGCGCAGCGTCCCGCCGGATGGCAGAAGAACGATCGCATCGCGCGCCACGCCAGCGGGCATGGACTCTCCGCCGCTCTCGTGCGTCCGCGGCGCGTGCTCTCACTCGAACCGAAGCCGAAGTCGTGACATCGTGCCCGGCCATGTCGAACGAGCTCGTTCTCCAGGAGCGCCATGGAAACGCCGTCCTCCTCACGCTCAATCAAGGTGCACGACGCAACGTGCTCTCTGCCGCCCTCGTCGATGCCGTCGCCGCGGCGTACGACGCGATGGAGGCGGATGCGGGCGTCAATGCCGTCGTCCTGACCGGCGCGGCGCCGGCGTTCTGCGCGGGCGCCGAGCTCTCCGTCCTCCGCGCTGCGGCAGAGGGCAACTTCGATCTCGTCAGAAAGGTCTACGACGGGTTCCTCCGCGTCTTGCGGTCGCCGCTTCCCACGATCGCCGCCGTGAACGGTCCCGCCGTCGGCGCTGGCTTCAATCTTACGCTCGCGTGTGACATCCGGCTCGCTGGAAAGAGCGCCGTGTTCGACACGCGGTTCGCGAAGCTTCGCCTCCATCCCGGCGGTGGCCATGCGTGGCTGCTCGCGCGCGCGGTGGGTCAGCAGCGAGCGATGCTCGCCACCGCCTTCGGCGAGGTATGGGACGCCGAGCAGGCGAAGAACGCCGGCCTCGTCGCCTCGGTGCACGAGGACGATCGGCTCGTCGAGGCCGCGCTCGCGATCGCGCGACGGATGGACGGTCAGGAGCCGGCGTTCACGCGGAGGCTCGTCGATACGGTTCGACGTGCCCTCGTGACCGAGACCCACGAACAGGCGCTCGCGCACGAGACGGAGGCGCAGGCCTGGTCGACGACGCGGCCCGCGTTCCTCGAAGGGCTCGAAGCGATGGAGAAGAAGATCGCGCGGCCGAAGTGAGGCGGGCGGGGAGGTGAAGTAGGGCTTCGGCGAGCGTGAGCTGACGTAGGGCTTCGGCGAGCGTGAGCTGAAGTAGGGCTTCAGCGAGCGTGGTGCTGACACGTTGGTCAGCTCGGTTCGCCCAACGCCCCCATCCAGTCGGCGATGGCCCGCCCGATCTCGTCCGGCGAATCTTCCTGGACGAAATGGATCCCCGCGACCGTCACCTCGGTCTGCGCCGGCCAACCGCGGACGAAGTCGAGGTTCGCGTCGACGGCGAGGATCCCACCGGGCTCGCCTCTCACGAACAGCTTGGGCACATTGCTCGACGCCAGCCAGTCTGCGTAGGCGGCCACGATCGCAGCCACGTCGGCGGGCTCACCGTCGACGGGAATCTCGCGCGGCCATGTCAGCGTCGGCCGCCGCCCCTCACCAGGCTCGGCGAAGGGCCGTCGGTACTTCGCCATTTCCTCGACGGAGAGGGGGCGCAGGATCGCCTCCGGTAGCATCCGCTCCACGAAGAGGTTGTCTCGCAGGATCATCGTCTCGCCGCCTTCGGAGCGCAGCGCCTGCAAAAGGGGACGCAAGCCCGGTCCCATCTTGTCCCAGTGGTCCCAGCTCTGCGGGCGGACGATCGCCTCCATGAATGCGATGGCCTTCACGGCCTTTCGGTGGCGGTTGGCCCAGTCGAAGCCGAGGGCCGAGCCCCAGTCATGGACGACGAAGGTGACGCGGTCGTGTACGTCCAGGGCCTCGAGCAGGGCGTCGAGGTAGCGGCGGTGCTCGACGAAGCGATACGAGCCGGGGCCACTGTCGGGCAGCTTGTCGGAGTCGCCCATGCCGATCAGGTCTGGGACGATGCAGCGGCCTCGTGGCCGCAGGTACGGCAACACGTTGCGCCAGAGATACGACGACGTTGGATTGCCGTGCAAAAGTACGATGGGGTCGCCCTCGCCCGTCTCCACGTACGCCATCTCGCTGCCGAGGACCCGGCGCCGCTGCTTCAGGTACGGAAATGCCGTCGAGATCATGTCGGCTTCTCCTCCATCCGTTGTCGACGCCGAATCTATCCATCCGCGACGCTCTCTGCCGAGCCAATGTGTCCGGCGCGTGGCTTGCTCCGAGTCGATCGTCCCTTTCGCGGGGCCGACAATGCCGCTCACCGCACAGCGCCAGCGCGTGATCGTCTTCGACGTCAACGAAACGCTCCTCGACATCACCGTGCTCGAGCCCCTGTTCGAGCTTCTGTTCGGGGATCGGCGAGTGATGCGTCGATGGTTCGCGGAGCTCGTCCTCTATTCGGAGGCATTCACGCTGAGCGAACAGTACGTCAACTTCGTCGACATTGGCGTCGCCGTATTGAAGATGCTGGCCTCGATCCATGCTGTGCGCTCGAGCGCGGGCGACGAGGGGAACCTCGCTGATGCGATGCGACGGTTGCCTCCTCATCGGGACGTCGAACCGGCGCTGGCGATGCTCAGCGCCGCGGGCTTCAGGTTGGTGACGCTCACGAACTCTGCGCCTTGTGGCGGCAAGAGTGCGCTCGACGACGCCGGGCTCGGTCGTCGCTTCGAGCGACAATTCTCGGTCGACACCGTGAGGCGGTTCAAGCCGGCACCGGAGACCTACGAGCTCGTGGCAAGGGAGCTCGGCGTCGAAACGGCAATGCTCAGGCTTGTCGCCGCCCACCCTTGGGATGCGCTCGGCGCGATGGCAGCAGGCTGCGCAGCGGCGCTGGTCACGCGTCCGGGGAACGCGGTGCTTCCCGTCGGCCCGCAGCCGGACATTGTCGGGCCCGACCTTGTGACCGTAGCCGAGAAAATCGTCGCCGACGATTCATGAGCTCACCGCGCGCGGCCGAAGTGAGCAACGACGCGCCGGCGATCACGGAGGGGCGGGCGGCTCCGGCTTTGGCTTCTCGAACACGATGGGCTCTCTTGTCGGCTCTGCCTCGTTCGTGGACGAGTCGTCGGCCTCGTTCAACCCCTGCTTGAGCTCTTGATGCCTTGGCCGAGCCCGTTGCCGATGTTCGCGACGCGTCCGGATCCGAAGAGCAGCAGCGTGACGATGGTGATGACGATGAGCTCTAACGGCCCGAGATTCGGTACGACGATCATTCTCCGCGGGTTCAGTTCAGAGCGCTCGCCCTGGAAGCAGAAAAGGAACAGCCATCCCGAGCTCGGCGTTCTTTCAGCTCCGCGATGACCGCCACATGAACGCGAACTCGGCCGCGGTCCCGGGCTCGGAGTGAAGGCTCGCTCACGAGGCGTCGAGGCCGACGTGCGAGGCAACTTCGCTCGAGCGTGAGGTATGGCGACAGTGCCTGCTCATGACCTGCAACGAACCCGAGCGCGGTGACGCGTCGGCTCGCCGGTTCAACCCCTTCGCTGCGCGCCCTAGCGGGGCGGGAACAAAAGCCGAACGGCAGCGCAGCAGGCCCACATTCGAGGTCGTTGCAGGGCCCCGCTCGAAATCAGCACGTTTCCCGCTTCCGTTCGAGCGCGACGTCCCTCTCTGGCGCGGAGGAATGCCGCTCGCCGGGCTGTGGTCGCCGAAGTGCAGAACTGGTGATGAGGAGGTAACTCATCATGCTCGACACCTCGAATCGTCTATTGCCATTGATCGCTCTTGGTACCGGCCTTGTGCTCGGCGGCTGCGCCGCGTCGACGGAGGAGGAGGCCACGGATGACACCAGCGCCGCTCTTCAGGAGAGTGCGGACACCGCGAACACCGCGGAGAATACGGACACACCCGACGAGAACGTTCAGTCCACGAGTCAGGCTCAAATGATCGGCTTTGGTGGCGCCGGCTTTGGCGGCGCCGGCCTCGGAGGCCTCGGCTGGGGAGGTATGGGCTGGGGAGGCGCCGGCTGGGGCGGCGCCGGCTTTGGCGGCGCCGGTCTCGGAGGCCTCGGCTGGGGAGGTATGGGCTGGGGAGGTCCCGGTTTCGGCTGGGGCGGCTGGTGGTGATGCCAGCGCCGTAGCACCTGGAAGCCCACCGCGCGCGCCATGAGGAGGGATTGGGGCGCGCGCGGTGGGGTCCTTGCCGATGCGCGTGGACGTGCAACTCGCGGCCGCGATCGCGCATTCGGCTCTCCTCGAGGTCGAGGACCTCCTCGAGATGCACGCCACGCAGCTCGAGGTCTTCGGCGGCGCTACGGGGCTCCGCGATCGGGCTGCTCGAGTCCGCGGTCGCCCAACCGGACTACTTTCCGCCACCGCGATGGGCACGAAACGGCAATCCATCGGCGCGACCAGCTGCAGGTTGAGAGTGAGATCTCGCGCTGGCGTCTCGCATGAGAACTACGCGACTACGTCGCCGAGACACGGAAGGTGAACGAGCCGTCCGTGAAGTTCTCGCGTCAGTTTGGTGGTCCCTGGCAGACGTAGCTTTTGGGCCCATTGGCGCCATCGAGCCCGAAACATTCCTGCTTTGGTGGGCACGTCAGAAGTGAACAAGGGTCGCCAGCGACGCAATGGCCCTGACGAACATCCGGAATCGAGCCACCGTAGTACACGCATCGTTCACCGTCACCGCACGTTGAATAGTCCTCGCACGGCTTTCCCAGGCGCGATCTATCCAGGACGGCTTGGCGAGCCGGAGCGGCTGCGTCGTAACATCCGGCCGCGTCAGATTCGGTCGATATCGCAGCGTCAGGTTGATCGCAGACCAAAGGCGCGGACCCGGCGTCAGTTGGAGTCGGCGATTTGTCGTCGGCGCAAGCCGCCTGCGCAATGCCGAGCGCGACGAGGAGGAAACGCGTTTTCAATGTCGTACTCCGTTGACCAGGTCTGGATGTTGCCCCAAGTCAACTGTCATGGCTCGCCCTGTTCGATCCGTCGTGTCGCTGCTCGTGTGATCCCACGTCTACGTCAATTCGGTCGGCCCGATCTTGCTCCTGTCGCGAGTCAGACCTCGTGCGGCGCTGCGTGCTCGATGGTCACACTAATCGATCTTGGCCGCGAGATCCGCACGCGCGCTGGGCGATCAGCGCACTTCGATCTTGTACGGAGTCGTCGGGCGGCTGCCGGCGCCGGCCGGAAAGCCGTAGCTCGCATCCGAGTCCATGCCCCAGACGTACACGCTGAACGGGCCGTCGCTCCTGGCCTCGTGCCGGCCGTAGGAACACGTCCCTTTGGGTGTCTCCACTGCCTTTCCTCTCTTCGTGAGATCGAGCCACGTGTACTCGACCGAGCCGTCGTTGCCGAGCGGTCTCCAGTCGGTCAGTGCTCCGAAGCACTCCAGGGTCACGTCGTGCATACCTCGCTGATCCTTGCGCCGCACGACGGTGATGGTGCTGTCGGCGTACGTGTGATCGACGAAGAAGACGTACCGGTCGAGGAACTGCTCGTCGGGGATGACGTTCACGAAGTCCGGATCGCCGAGCGTGTCGTAGGTCGTCGAGCCGGACATGTAGACGGCGAGATAGATCGGATGGTCGCCGTCCTGGCTCTTCACTGTGAAAGGGAAGGTGGACGAAAAATCGACGACCTGGCCGGTGGTGAGCTTCGCCGGTGCGCCCACGGGCATGGCCGGCTCATAGGAGAGCTCGGTGCCTTCGCGCGCCCCTGCGAGTCGGTAGTAGACGTTCTCGGGGGCAGGCTCCGATCCCTGGATGCCCGTGCGTCGGCTCTTGTACGGCACGGCGGAGTAGCGCGATGCCCACTGCTGGAGCGGCGGGATCTGTTGGTGAAGCGTGTCGCAAGCGAGCCTGCCGTCCGGAATGAGGACGCACTGGTTGCCTCCGAACACCGCGACGGGCTTCGTCGCCTCGAGCGGACTGCCTGCGAGGCTCGCCTTCTGGATGAACTCGAGCACCTGGCCGCGTTTGAGGTTCCACGTCGTGACGGACCCGCGTGGTCCGCCGCTGACGCGGACGCCGTCGAGGACATCGACGTTCGGACGGATACGAACCTCCGTGTCGTCTTCTTGCGCGACGATCTGGACGAACGGAGAGCCCGTGTTTTGCGGCCAGCCGTCCACGAGAACGTAGTTCGTTCCCCATGACGACGACGGCAGGAGAAGCGTCGCCGCGGGCACGTAGCTCCTCGCACCGCCGTAGGGAAAGATCGAGTAGGCCGCGACGGGGGCGTCCGTCGACAGGTGAAAGGCCTTGTAGAGGCTCGTCGCGTGCTCGGTGACGACGTCTCCGCGATACGCGACGTTCACGCTGTTCGGGCACGCGACGTAGTCTTTAGCTCCCGGGATCTGACCGCTCTCAGCTAGGAAGACGATGCCAATCTCGCCCGGGGGGATGGGCCCCTCGATGGGCTGATACTGAACCGACCTGTCGTCGTTGACGACCGCGCGATAGATGCTCTTCGAGAGGTCGAGCGGGGTATCCCCGAACGCTGCCTCGACGGCGACGGGCGTGTTCCAGGTGTTGGCGATGAAGGCGGCGAAGCAAGAGCCCTGCGATGCCCGGATGGTGTCGGCGGGCGTGGTCCAGAACGAGCAGCCCACGGACCCTTGCGCGTTCGAAGCACTCTCGCAGGCCGTGGTGCACTTGCCCGCGTAGCAACCCATGCCGGTCGCGCATTCTTGGACGACCTGCCCCGTGCACCCGTCGAGGATCATGTGCAGGTCGGCGGAGCAGCGGTGTCCTGCGCACGAAGGCGCCTCCGGCTCGGGCCCCGCGTCTGCGTCGTCTTGACCGATCCGATCAGGGTCTCGATAGAACCCGCGCTCGGTCGAGCTACATGCCAGGAATCCCGCGAGGAGCGCGATGGGCGCGAGGACCGGACGACGGAGCGAGGGGCGCATGCGTGTGTCTCTTTCGATGCTCAAGGGAAGACGACAGGCAACGGGGACGGGTGCCTCTTGGTGTCGAGGGTCCCTCGGCCAAGCTGCCCGTACGTGTTGTCCCCCCAACATCGGACGCGGCCGTCCTTCGAAAGCGCGCACGTGGACAAGGTCCCAACGGCGACGGCGACGACGTCGGTGAGCCCATCGACCTTCCTTGGACGGTAGACGCCGGCTTGGTCGTCGTACCCGAGATGCCCGACGCTGTTCGAGCCACCCCAACAATCGAGTGTGCCGTCCGTCATGCGCGCGCACGTGTGCGTGTCCGCTGCGGAGACCTGCGCGGGCCACGCGCTGCCCGAGAAGAGGACTTCTACGGGGTAATACTCCGTGCGGATGTACCCGAGCCCGAGGGCACCGTTGTCTCCCCGGCCCCAGCAGAAGAGGCGGCCGTCCGTGGAGAGCGCGCACGCGTGCTTGTCGGAGGCGGAGAAATCCCGAATGGGAGGGAGATGCTCGACGCCTCGCGGCGTCAGATCCGTGTTGAGCGAGGTTTCGCGCCCGAGCATGTTGACGTCGTTACCCCACGAAAGCAGCCGACCGCTTTCGGTGAGCGCGAAGCCGACGTTCTGCTTCACGGCGACAGACACCGCCTTCTCGCCTCCGAGATTCAGCGTCGTATCGCCGACGCCGGTGCTGTAGCTGTCGCCCCAGCACTGCGCGGCACCGTCGACGAGGACGGCGCACGAGCGGCTGTCACCGATGGCAATGCGCTTCGCGTTCGAGACGTTGGGGACGGGCTTCGGCGACGGTTGCCTGAATCCGAAGCACTCGACGCCTCCGTCCGTATGCGCGACGCACGTGATGAGCGTGGCCGCGGCGATGTCGGCCACGTCGGTCACGCCAGGGAGGACGACGGGCGTAGCGCCTGGGGCGGCGCCGGTCCCCGCATCCATGGCGAAGTCGCCGATCGCCGAGGCGTTGCCCCAGCAACGCGTGAGGCCGTCGGTGGCGAGCGCACAGTAGTGCGTCGGGCCTGCCATGAGCCGAGTGATGCAAGGCGTGGCATCGCATTCGATCTCGGGCGCGGCCGCATCGAACGGCGGCCGCGCATCGACGGCGTCCGTCTCCCCGATGCCCCCGTCCTTCTCGGGAGCAGGCGGCGGCGCGTCGGGGGATGCTTCGGCGTCCGTCTCGAACGGAACACGGACGTCGTCGTCAGTGCTGCTGCATGCGAAGAGCAGGGCGGAGCTCGTCGCGATCGACACCGCGGCGCAGAAGACCAGGTTCTTCATGGCTTCACCGTTCGATGGAGCGCGACGCTGTCTCCGACAATCCAGACGTCGTCGCCTCTACCGTGGATGCCCCACAGATTGGCGAGAAGCGGGATGGTTGGCTTGAGCGCGACCCGCTGGAGCTCCCAGGACGTGCCGTTGAAGTGCCGCACGACCCCCGGCGAGCCGACGAGCCAGATATCGTTCTTCTGCTCCGCCCAGATCCCGTTTGGAACGCCGTGAACCTCAGCGATCTCTGCGGACCACGCGTAGGCGCCGTCGGTGGTAACCCCTCCGCTTCCGCCAGGTAGTGGGGTGATCGTGCCCGCGTCGCTCGGTGCGAAACGAGCGACCCATCCGTGCACGAGTCCAGTGTCGGACGTGCCATGGAACGAAACGAGATTCATTCCGTCGCCGGTGGTGACCCCGGAGTAGAGGGTGTTGGCCTCCTGGATGGGGATGCTGACGCGCTCCCATGCCGTCGCGGGGTCCGTACCCTCGAGGTAGCGCCAAGCGACGGCCTCCGCGCGGCATGGGGGCATCGAGCAGTTCGCCACCTCGGTGCCCGCGAACCAAACATTCGTACCGTCGTTCCACGCCGTGGCGATCGTCAGCCACGAGCGCGTCTCGGTGAAGCCCTTGGGGATGTCGATCTCCGTGAACGCCGGCGTGCTGCCCAACGTTTCGGCCGTGAGGTGGTACGGCTGGTCGGCGAGGATCCAGACGTCGGTCGGCGAGAGCGCAGTAATCGCGGTAACGCCGCGCCTCATACCGGTGCTCACGACCTCGAACGTCATCGTGCCGTTCACCGTCGTCCCGTGAAGTACGAGCCCCTGGTAGCCGGATACCCAAATATCGGTCGAGCTCGTGCCCGTGATGGATAGGAGTCGTTCGCTCGCCGCAAAGACGACGTCCCAACGCGATCCGTCCCAGCAGAGGATGTGACCGGCGTCGCTGACGGCCCATACTCGGTGGTCCGGAGCGACCCACACCGAGCGCAGGTCGAAGAGCGACCGCGGACTGGGCACGACGATGCCGCCCGCGTCGAACGTACCGCGAGCCGGGAGCTCGGTGTAGCACCAGCCGTCGAGGCTGCATGTCCGCGCGGCGTCCGACGCGTCGGCGTCGCCGACGGCACCGTCGACCTCCGGCGTATCGGGAAGCGTCCCCGCATCGGAGGGCGTTGCGCCGTCCGAGACGGCATCGTCGGCGGTACCCAGCTCGACGTTCGAAGCACAGCCCACGACCCCGCGGCCGACGAGCGAGAGGGTGCCAAGGAAGAGGACGGCGCATGTGGCGCGGTTCATGGGTGCCTCCGGCTCGCCGCCGTTCGATGCAGGATGATGCCTTCCCCGACGATCCAGACGTCGTCCGGCCCGCTTCCCCAGATCCCGAACAGGTGTGTCGGCGAATCTCCCGGAGGTAGACCGATCGTGGCCAAGGTCCAGGCCTGGCCGTCGAAATGGAGGACCGCTCCATCGTTGCCAACCGCCCATACGTCCGAGGGGCCGCTGCCCCAGACCGCGTGCAGGTTCGCCGTGGTGGGCGATGGCACGGCGGACCACACCGAGGCGGTGCCGGTGCCGTGGCGGATCGTGCCGCCTGCGCCGACGGCCCAGACGTCGTCAGGACTGCTGCCCCAAACGTCTTCGAGATCGTTTCGCGTCGCCGAGTCCTGCTCGCTGAATAGAACGGCCTCGCCGTTCCGAACGTCAGCGGTGTGCAGGATCTGGCCCGCGCCGCCGACCGCCCAGATGCGCGAGCCCGTTCCCCAGATGCGACGAAGCTTCGGCGTGCAGGGTTTGCTCGCCGAGCAGAGGTCCGCGCTCGCCCAGAGCGCCTTTCTCGCGTCGCCGGCATCGTTCGTCGTGGCGCCGTCGTCGAGATACCAGAGGCTGCTCGACACTCCGAATCGACGCGACGGCTCTCCGGCGATCCACACACGTCCGTTCGAGTCGCTGTAGCCACTCCAGATGCGCCCGCTGGTTGCGTAAGGCGCGTTCCACGAAGCGCCGCGCACCTGGACGAAGCCCGTGCTGCCAGCGTGAAAGCCGTCCGAGTGCATCGGCGCCGTCGCGCCGAGGATCCACACGTCGTCCTTCGCCGTGCCCCAGACCGAGAACAGGACGTCGCTCGTCCCCGACGGGACGACGACGAAGTCTTTGCCGTCTCCGTGGAGGACGGTGCCACGCGTGCCGACGGCCCAGACGTCGTTCGGACCGCTCCCCCACACCGCGTTCAGCGCGACGAGGCGCGAGACTGGAAATGACACCGGGCAGAAGTCCACCTTCGAGCAGTCCGTGGTCGCGACGCAACCGCGGGCCTCCGTGCATTCTGCATCATTGTCCGCGTCGCCTCCGTCCCCAGCGTCGGGCGTGGGGATGGTTTCGCTCGGCGTCGGCTCGGCCTCGTTGGGCGCGTCGGTCGTGGCGCACGCGACGGCGATGCCAGCGATGGCTGCGCCCAGGACGGCGGTCCACCCGCGAATACGTCCGGCGCTCATTTGGTCGTCTCCGGTTGGTCGTCGCATTCCTTCATCGCGCACGTGCCACCGATGCAGGGCTGCCCGTTCGCGACGTCGCACGAGTTGCCGCAAGCCCCGCAGTTGCGCGGATCCTTCGCGAGCTGCGCCTCGCATCCGTCGATGGGGTTGCCGTTGCAGTCAGCGAAGCCCTTCGGACATTCGAACGAGCATCGTCCGTGCGAGCACGTGGCCGTGAGCCCGGACTTGGTGGGGCAGCCGTAGCCGCAGGATCCGCAGTTCTTCGGATCGTTCTCGAGGTCGACGCACGACGCTCCGCACAAAGTCTTGCCGCCCTTGCATTGGCAATCGAGCGCCGTCGACCCCTCCAAGAGCGTGCACCGCTGGCCAGGGTCACACTTGTTGTTGCAACGGCCGCAGTGCTCCATGTTCGGGATCGAGAGATTGACCTCGCATCCGTTGGAGCGAACGTTGTCGCAGTCGGCGAAGACCGTCGACATATCGTGGTAGCAGTGGATGTCTTCGCACTTGCCCTCCGAGCAGCCGAAGAACGTATTGGGAGGGAGTGGTTTGGTGCCGCCGTCAGGCTGATGCTCCGAGCACCAGAAGTTGCACGAACCGCAGTTGAAGTCGTCACGGCTCAGGTCCGTGCAGCCAAGGTCGCACAGCGTCATTCCGGGCGGGCAGCCACAGGAGCCGTTGATGCAGGCCACGCCGTCAGGGCACTTGTTCCCGCACCCACCGCAGTTCTGGCGGTTTTTTTGCGGATCGACCTCGCAGCCGTCGTCGATGATGCCGTTGCAGTCGAGGAAGCCTTGCTCGCAGAGGCCCTGGCATTCGCCGTCCACGCACGCGACGTTCAGGTGATACGCGGTGTTGGGGGCCCCACGACACAGCACCCCGCAACCGCCGCAATTGCGCGAGTCCGTCGCGAGATTCGTCCCGCAGGCGTACGCCGGCAAGCTCCCGCTTTGGTCGGGGCAGGTCGCGTACGGCGCTGGGCAGTCGGTCGCTGCACAGAGCAGGTGCTCGGGCATCAAGGCGCCCGCATCGCCAGCGTCGTCGGTGGGGACGAACGAGATGGCACGGCCGCCGTCTTCCCTCTCGCCTGCGCCGATCATCACGAAGCTGGCGTCCTTCGCGCACGCGAATGCGAGCGATCCGAGCGCGCACGCGGCGAGCGCAGCCACGGACCTCGCGAGGCCCTTGCGGCGGCGCGATCCATTCAATGAGGTCTGCACGAACGACTCCTTTGACTGTCGATCAATCGCGCTCGCCGACGGCGGACCGAACGCGTTGCATGTACGGAGAGCTCGGGTGAGCGCGCTCGAACGCGTTCGCCTTCGAGCGCGCCTCCGCGTGCCGGCCGAGGTTCGAGAGCGCCTGCACTTCCAGCGCGTCGGCTTCCGCCGAGAAGTGCGGTTCGCGGAACGTTGCTCGGTACGACGAGACCTGCGCGAGCGCTCGGGCAGGTGCGCCCGAAGCGAGCGCGCTGCGCGCGGAATCGATCATCGCGAGCTCGTCTTCGAGATTGGACGTGGCCACCCGACGCGATCGCTCCGCAAGCGGCCGCGGCCTCACGTTCGGATCGGCGCTCGGAGCGGAGGGAAGCTCGTCGATGCGAACGCTCGGTGCGATGTCGGGCGTCGGTTGTTGCGGAGGTGCCGCGTTGCTCTCCGTCGTGTCGATCGCGCGTGGCGCCGGGGCGACGTGACGCTCGGCAATGCCTGCGTCGGCGGGCCCACGGTTCGAGCGGCCGGCCTGCACCACGGCGAGCACGGCGACGGCGGCCACAAAGCCTGCCCACGGAAGCTTCCGCCAGACGCCCGACTTCGCCGCGCGAGGCGCCGGCGCGGCCGCCAAGGTAGCTGCGCCGGCGGCGAGGATGCGTGCCTGTTTGTCTTCGGCGTCCGGCGGGATCTCTCCTTCGGCCGAGCGGAGGAGCTCCGCGATGGCGGGCGGGAGCGGACCGTCCCCGAGTGGCTTCATCTCGTTCATCGATTGCCCCAGTCGTTCGTGCGCGCAGCGGCGAGTTTCATGAACACCTCGCGCGCACGACGGAGGCGAGAAGCGACGGTCCCCGCGGGCAGGCTCATCGTGTCGGCAATTTCGGACATGGTGAAACGCTCGAGCTCGTGAAGAACGAAGACGACCCTCAGCTCCTCGGGCATCGCGTCGAGGACCGCTTGGAGCGTCTGGCGCGCTTCGTTCGCTTGAACACGCTCTTCGGGGTTGGCGGTACGGTCGAGGGCGCTTTCGAGATGCTCGTCATCGTGGATTTCGCGCCGCCTTCGCGCCGTCCGACGTGATTGCGAGGCCACGAACACGCAGACCCGGAACAAGTAGGCGCGCTCGTGGAGAATTGAATCGAGGTTCCTGGCCGCCACGAGGAAGACCTCTTGGATGGCGTCATCCAGATCGGCCGGGCGAACGCCGAGTCGTCGCGAGGTTCGCCAGACGAAGGTGTAATGCGTACGAACGAGGCGCTCGAAGCGCTCGGTGGGCGACGCATCGTGCGTGGCGGGCGGTGACGAGTCGCCGTCGCGGGCCATCAGGAGGAGCGGCCCCTCGAGGGCGCTCGCAGGCGATTGTACCAACGGCATCCCAGCGAAGAGTGGCCGGGGCGTACCCGATTGATCACGAAGCGCGCCGATTTTGGTAAGAGCCCGGCACGGGCCCGAACTCTAGCGAATGCGCGCGGTCATGCGGAGCCGTGCGCCGCCGGTAAAAGGACCGGCGGCGTGGCCATACGGATGGGCTCTCTCGAGGTGGCGTGCGCTGGAACGGCACGCCCTCGCCGTCGCGGGTCAAGGCACCTTCGCGGACCTTCCTTGATGAGCGACCGAGCCGGGCCCTTCTTCTGCTCGGCGACCACCGACAGTTGGCGACGATTGCGGTGCAACAAACGTCTATTCACAGAGATTGTAGTTGAGCTTGCTCAAAGGCTCGCGCACTCGAGAATCGCCACACGACTGGCCTGCCGGGCAGGCGTAGAGCGGATGATCGCCGAGATTACCGTCGTAATCGCACGCGTAGTGGCACGTTCCACCCAGGCATTCCAAGAACGTCTCCGCCGGCCGGTTCGGGTCGTGGCAGACGTCTGCGCTATTTGTCCACGAGCTACAGGGATCTCCCGGCGAACGAGGCTCGCCACAGAACTTCCTTCCGTCGGTCTTTCCGATGGTTGCGCAAGAACCGCCCGTCGTGCAGTCCGCGTCGGAGTTGCAGGCCTGCTTGCAGACGCCGTCCCAAAGCGTGACTCCCCCGGTGTACGTGCGGATGCAGGTGAGACCCGCCGCGCAGGACACGATCGTGTTCCCGCGCCTAGAACACGTATCGTGCAGCCACACGCCGGTGGGCTCCCCGCAGCTGTTGTCGGTGAGACAGTACGTTCCGGCCGCGCAAGCGCCGCAGTCGGCGACGACGCGGGAGTCTCCGCAGCGGTCGGTGACGTGGATCTGACCGCAGGTCGCGTTCGCCTTGGTGCAGAGCTGGGCATCCGTCTCCCCAACGCAGGGGCCGCAGATGTTCGGAACCGGCGCGCCACAGGTCGCGTTGCCATCGCAGGTGCCGCAGTCGACCGTGCGGCTCTCGCCGCAGTTGTCGGTGCCGGCGAACGAACCGCACTCCTTGGACTGGCGCGAGCAGAAAGTGGCGTCGTCCTCCGGGATGCACGCGCAGATTTTGTCGTCTCCGCAGGTCTGACCGGCTGGGCAGGTACCGCACGTCGCCGTTCGGGCGGTGCCGCAGTTGTCCTTGTCCGTCACCTGGCCGCAGGTCTTTCCCAGGCGAGCGCAGAATGCAGCGTCGTCCTCCGGCTTGCACGAGCAGGTCTTGTCATCGCCGCAGGTCTTACCGTCCGGGCAGGAGCCGCAGGTGGCCGATCGGGCGGCGCTGCAGTTGTCCGTGCCGATCACGTCGCCGCAGTTCTTGCCCAGGCGCGAGCAGAAGGCGGCGTCGCTCTCCGGCTTGCACGAGCAGGTGTTGTCGGCACCGCAGGTCTTACCGTCCGGGCAGGAGCCGCAGGTGGCCGTGCGCGCGACGTCGCAGTTGTCCTTGCCCGTGACGTTGCCGCAGGTCTTCTTGAGGCGGCTGCAGAAGGCCGCGTCGTCCTCGCCGACACACGGGCCGTCGCAGGTGTTGCCCTGGTGCTCGCAGCCATTGGACGGCTTGCCGTCACAGTCCCGGAAGCCGGATGCGCAGGCGCAGGAGCCGTCGTTCTGGCAGGCCATGTTCGGCCCGCAGCCCTCGGGGCACGTCGTCGGGGCGGAAACGCCGTCGTCTCCCTCGTTACAGGCGGCGATGGCAAGCCCCAGCCCGAACACCATCGCGAGCAAGCGCGCAGGCGCCAGCGGACCTCGAATCGAATCCCTCATTTCAACCTCGTCCGATGCCAAGGGCTCGGCGCTCCGTCATGCGTGGTGGAAGGCGGGAGTTGCCTTCGCGGGCCCTCGTGACCAAACGGCCAGGAAGGGCGCGGCGCGTTCCGAACGACAGCCCAGCGGTAGAGTGGCCGGCCGATCTCGATTTGATCACGACGCGCTCCGATTTCGGAAACGCTCGCCCGAAGGCCCGCCAGCTAGCGAAAGCGCGCGGTCACGTGAAGCCCTGCGCCGGCGGTGAAGAGGACCGCCGGTGGTCGGTATGCCATGCGGATGGGCTTGTCGAGGGCGAAGGTCGTGCGCGCGAATGGCATCTCGACACCGGCGTCGGCTTCCAGCGCGAGCCACGGCAGGAGCTCCCAAGCGACGCGTGCAACTCCAGTCGCCGCCCGCCACCCGACCGTTGCGCGGCCGGCCTCGGGAGCATCCGGTGCGGCTGCGGCGAGGCTTCCGACGTCGAATCCAAGGCAAGGCGAAAGCGTGAGCGGGAGAGGTGAAGCATCGACCCGCGCACATCCTTCGAAGCGCGTGTTCTGGAGGCGGAACTGCGCTCGACCGGCGCGTGGGGGAAAAACCGTGAAGTCCGCAAACCCCCACGACACGCGCAGGGCAGGCGAGACACGGCTTCCTGGCCATGAGCGGGCGACCTCCGCGCCGAAGCGCGCTCCCCACGCGTCGTTCGGAACGCGCATGTGCACCGCGCCCGCGGCTGCGCCGAGCGACCACGAAGACGGTGCCGGCTCGGTGCTCACGCTTCCAGGACGACGTGACGTTCGGAGCAATGGCTGCGACGGGGGGATCGGCGATGCCGGATGTTCCACCGCCTGTGGTTCTGGAGGTAGCGGCGCGGGCTCCGCGGGTGTGTCGGCATCGACGTTCGCAGGATCCACCGCGATGGCGATGAAGACCGCCAGCGCGGTGCTCACAGCCTTGCATGTTGGGTCTCGGATCTCGCGGACGCGTAGGGAATGTCCGGCGCGGAGGACCTCGAGCCTGCCGGCGAACGTCCCGTCCGGGAGACGTTCGACATGGACGTCGAAGCTTCGCCGGTCGCCGCCTGCGAGCCAGCGCGGATCGACCCTTCGCCCGATCTCCTGTTCGAACTCGGTCCGGGACGCACACCCCACGGGGGCCGCGTAGGAGAGGTCGATGTCCGTGGCACCAGGCGGAGCCTCGGCGTGTGCGGAGTGTGCGATGAGCAGGATCTCCGCAAGCGCGACAAGCGCACCGATGCGTCGTGGAGATCCGGCCATGGCGAGACCGCGCCAGACTAGGAGGAAAGTGGAGCGCGAACAATCAACGCCGGCCGAAGCGCAGCGCGCGCTGCGCCGAACGTTTCAGGACTTCGCGCGGGCCGCGCAGGTCAACGACCTGGTGACCCGCTCGATCTCGGGGCACCTCACCGAGCGCATGCAGCACCAGTACTCGACCGTCAACGGCGGCGAGCACCGCGCCGCCGCGCGAAGGTCATCCAGCTCCAAGCCGGTCCCGACGCTTCAGGTGCGGAGGCTCACTTGGGAACGAGGCCTCCGCCGCGGGGAGCGGCGTGAGCACAAACGAAAAAAGCCCGGTCAGAGCCGGGCTTTCGTAGAGCGGGAGAAGGGATTTGAACCCTCGACGTCCACCTTGGCAAGGTGGCACTCTACCACTGAGTTACTCCCGCAACCTCGTCAGCGCCTTGTCGGCGTCGACGTGTGAGCCTTCATAGGCCAAGGATTCCGGCTCGTCAACAGGTCCGATCGCATCTCGTCCATATCAGTAAGCGATCGTTCTCTGCGGCTGTGCTTCTCCGGCGAATCGACGACCTTCGCGTCGAACGCGGCCGTCACGCGGGATCGTCGTTGGAGGGCATCGCGTCCGCGACGACGCCGCCCTGCTGCTCGATCATCGCGACCTCGCCGTTCCTCTTCTTCGCGCTTGGTCCACGCTCAGCGTCGCCAGGTCCGTTCCGCAGCGGATCGCACTCGGCGCTCGTCGTCTACGCGATCGGCCTCATCACGGGGACGATGCTCGGCGGGAGCGGAGGTGAGAAGGCAAAGAGCTGGTCGGCGCGTCTCATGAGCTGGGATCCCTGGGGCGCTTGGATCGTCGGCGCGATCGGAGCGATCTTCCTCGGGCTCGCCGCCTCGCAGATGTGGCTCGCGTGGAAGGCGAAGCTCGACGAGCGGCTCGATCTCGATCGTCTGCGTGGCACCACGCGCGCGATCGTCGTCAACGTGAGCCGCTTCGGTCTCGCCGCCCGTGCGGTCGTGTCCACGCTCGTCGGGACAGGCCTCGTCATCGCAGCGTTTCGGGCGGACCCGAATCGCGTGCAAGATGCATCCGAATCCATCGACCGCCTCCGCGAGCTCCCGTTCGGGGCGTTCTTGCTGATCGCGGTCGGCGTCGGCCTCGCCGCGTACGGCGTCTATGAGCTGCTCGAGGCTCGGTACCGGCGGATCCGCCCGGTGTGAGCGAAGGGGCTCAGTCGAGCCACATCGCGAGCGTGCAGCTCGGTTTCGGGGCGCCGCCCGAGGGCGCGAACGCGCCGACCGCTGCGACGCGGTAGGGGCCGCTGCTCACGGGCTCGGCATGGAGGGCGATCGAGGCGCGCTCGCCGGTGAAGAAGGGCTTGCGGTAGCGGAGCTCGACGGCGCGCGCGAAGAGCGAGCTCGGATCGCGCACGTCGGGGCGTTGGGCGAGCGTGCGCACGACGGCCTCCTCGAAGAGGCGCGGGTACGCGAGCGAGTTGACGTGTTGGTTCGAGTCCGTGTGCATCATGCCGAAGACGTGCTCGGCGACGCGCTCGAGCGAGTGGCCGGCGACGAGGTCCTCGGCCTCCTCCAACGCGTGCTCGTCCTCGGGGACGGGCGGAAGGCCGGGTGCGTCGAGGCGCGTGACCTTGCGTTCAGCGGGCGGAGCGAACGGACGCGTGACGACGTGCTCGGCGTAGACGCGCCCGACGAGCACGCGCTCGGCGCCACGCTCGGGCGGCGCGAACACGGAGCCGATCGGCGCGTACGCGTCCATCCACATGTCTGCGAAGATCCGATCGCCGCCCTTCTCGCGCGCGAGCCGCCACGTGCCCGAGCAATGGATCGGCGCCTCGACGGAGAACGGCCCTTTCTCGCCGACGATGACGAGCCGGCGCAGGATCGGCAGGACCCCCTGCGCGCGGAACGTCTCCAGCATCTTCGAGCTGCCGAGCGCGCGCCACACGGCGCCGAGGCCGGGCATGAGCGCGGTCAGCTGCACGCGACCATCCTGCGCGATGTCCTCGTAGCGGGGGCGGAGCTCCGTCGTCGCCGAAGACTCGAATCCGCGCTCCGGCGGAAGCGGAGGGATCGAGCACGAAGGCCACGGTGAGAGGACCCCCGGAGCCGCTGGATTCGTCATCCGGCGTAGAATCCCATGGCCGCGTGGGTGACGATCGAGCCTTCGTCGGGGTCGACCGTCTGCTCGTAATGGCGGAGCTCGCCGCGCGCGCTCGGGTCGATCGTGCGGAGCAGCGAGTACACGGGCCCGAGCCCGCAGACGCGGCGCATCTCGAGATCGCTCGCGACGTGCTCCCAGAACGCCTCCGCATCGACGCGCTCGGCACGCGCGAGCGAGTCACGATCGGTCACGTGGAGCTTCGCACGCTCGGTCTCGTCGAGCGGACGTGGATCGCCGAACCGCGGTCCGACGTGCGCGAGATCGGCCCCGGCGATGACGATCGCTCGACGACGCTCGACGACCTTGCGGACTGCATCGAAGAAGCGCGCGACCGAGCGCGAGGTCTGCGGCGAGTCGCCGGTGTGCTGGAACTCGCCGAGCCCCGCGAGGATCGGGATGATCCGCGCCTTCCTCTCGGGGGAACGCTTGCCGAGCAAGTGCCGCAGGAAGACGGCCTGGAACTCGAGCGAGTGCTCGCGCTTGTGGTTGAACTGATCGGCGTACGGATCGAAGTCGCACGCGGTCGCGATCGCATCGATCGAATCGACGTCGGCTTCCATCGGACCGAGCGGCGTCGCGAATGCTTTTCGGCAGAGGGCGAACGGCTCACGCATCGGAGCATGCGATGTCCCGAGGAGGACGAACGTGTCGACGTCGTCGGGGAGATCGGCGGCGAGCGCGTTGTACGCAGCCCCGTAGCAGCGCGCGCCACGCCACGGGTCGATGTGGGGCGCGACGAGGGCGACGAGATTGCCGCGGCCGTTCTTCGGGCTCGCGGCCGACGTGCCGTTCGTCGTCGTGCCGTTCGTCGCGCGGCCTGTGCGCGCCGCGCGGGGCTTTCGCTTCGACGTCGGCGAAGGCTCACGCGTGCCGAGGCATTCGACGTCGATGTATTCCGCAAGCTCGACCGGATCGTCGTGGTAGGCGCCGCCCGCATGCGACGCCTCGCGCACGGCGGCCGCCGCGAACTCACGCTCGATGCGGGCACGCTCACGGCGGTAGGGCGGACCGTCGACGAAGAGCGCGTCCTCGAGCTCGGTCGCGAGCTTCACCACGAGATCGACGCTGACCCGCTCGCCGAGCTCCGTCGTCGCCTGTCTCGCGATCTCCTCGCACGTCAGCGAGCCGGTGAAGCGCGCGACGACCGGGACCACGTCGAGCGGCAAGAGGGCATGCGAGGAGGTCACGCCCTGCGTGTCCCGCAACATCAACGCTCGTCCGAGGCGGCGATCCTGGACAACGATGGTCTCGATGGGACGCAGGCGTGGACGAGATGAAGCCGAAGCCACAATCCAATATTAACGTATCTTTCGCAGGTCCCCAACCGCGCAACGCGGTAAATGCCGCGTAGAAAAGCCGATGCGTGGACCTCGTCGCCGCAGCTCATCTGGATCTCCGTCCGAATCGCGAACCGAGTCTCGATTTGGGCCGCGATCTGGGTCTCCACGTGCACCTCGCGCGGGCTCCGCACCGGAGCTGGTCGAGCTTCGCGCGCTCTACGCGAAGATCGATCGCGCTCTCGCAGGCTGGGCCTGTGACGCGAGCACGGAGTGTTGCCGCTTCGGCGTGACGGGACGCGAGCCGTACCCGACGGCGGTCGAGGTGGCCGAGCTCGAGCACGCGGTGCGCGCGCGTGGAGGTCTGCCGAAGCGGCGCTCGCTTCCGATCGCCTCCAAGGGACGCGACGAACGCCGATGCGCGCTGCTCGGCGACGACGGACGCTGCCTCGTCTATGCCTCGCGACCGTTCGGCTGCCGCACGTTCTTCTGCGAGCGCGCGCGCGGGCCCGTCGGAGAGCGCGCGGACTCGGGGCTTCCGCGCGAGCTCATCGCCGAGATCGCCCGTGACATCGCTTCGCTCTCGGCGAAGTTCGCCCCCGCCGATCCGGGGCCACGGCCACTTTCGCGCGTCGCGAAGGACTGGGAAGCCCAGCGCTCTCGCGGCTGAACCGCACGCCGCAGGCGAGGCTCCTTCGGACGAGGAAAATCGCCTGGGATCGCCCATAATCGCGCCGTGCCGTCGGGTGTCTTCGGACGAGTTGCGCGCGGGCTCCGCGCGGCGTTGCTGTCGCCGCCGATCGTCGGCGCTGCGTACGTGACGGCGCTCGCGGCGTGGTCCGGGACGCGAAGCTCGAGCGTCGATCTCGACGTCGGCGACGTGCGGCGGGCCGAGGCCGTCGAGACGTTCATCGCGCGCCGCTTCGCGACCGAGGTGACCCGGATGAAGATCGGCGTCGTCGCATTGGCGATCGCGCTCGGTCTCGTCATCGGCCTCGTCGCAGATCTGCTTCTCCGTCTACGTCACCCTGCGCCGCGCCTCGCCAGAAGATCGGCCACCCGGACGTTCGTCGAGTCGGCGCTGCTCGTTGCTGCCTTGCACGCTGCGCTCGTCGTATGGGCGATGGCGGACAGTCCTCAGCTCTACGCTGCAGGCTGGTATGCGCAGGGCGGGTTCCCGCGCACGGTCCAGGTGATCGCGACGGACGTCCTCCGTCCTCGCGGCGTGGTGCTGGCGACACTGGCGCTCGCGATGGTGTACGTCCGGCCGACGCGGATTGCGTATCTGCTCCAGCGTGGTCTCGTCCTCGCGCGACGACCCGTCCGTGCCGTGCTCACACACGTGGCGAAGAAGAGCATCGGGCCGATCGCGGCGCTCGCGCTCGGCGCGTCCGTCTTCGCCGACGCGCCGTCGCCCATCCACCTCGCGCACGCGGCAGGATCGGGGCCGGCCTCGAGCACGAGTTCTCCCGTGTCCGGCCCCGCGCCGACGCTCGCGAAGGCCAGCGACGGAAAGCCCCTCAACGTCCTCGTCCTCGCGGCCGACTCGCTCCGCGCGGACCGGCTCGATCCGCGCGTCGCGCCGAACCTGACGAAGCTCGCTGCACACGGGACGAGCTTCGATCGCGCGTACGTATCGATGCCGCGCACGTTCCCGTCGTGGGTGACGATCCTGACGGGCCGCCACGGTCATCATCACGGCATCCGTTCGATGTTCCCGACCTGGGACGAGCGAGCGAAGGACTTCGACGCACTCCCGGGACGGTTCGCACAGGCGGGCTACGCGACCGCCGTCGTGAGCGACTACGCCGGAGACATCTTCGGGCGCATCGATCTCGGCTTCGGACGCGTCGACACTCCGTCGTTCGATTTCCGGCAGATGATCCGGCAGAAGATCCTCGAGCGCGAGACGCCGCTCTTGCCGGTGTTGCACTCGCACCTCGGAAGGCGGCTCTTCCCCGTGATGCGCGAGCTCAACGACGCCGCCGATCCGATGCTCCTCGCGGACGACGTCGAGGCGACGCTGCAGTCGGTGAAGAACGGGCCATTCTTCGTCACGGTCTTCTTCTCGACGGCGCATTTCCCGTACGCGGCGCCGGCGCCGTATTACGCGAAGTACACGAACCCCTCGTACCGGGGCCGCTTCAAGTATCACAAGCCGATGGGCCTCGGCCGCGCCGCCGAGGTCCCGCCCGACGCGGACGACATCCGTCAGATCCAGGCGCTCTACGACGGGACCGTGACCGCCGTCGACGACGCGATCGGACGGGTGCTCCGGACGCTCGAGCGGCTCGACCTCGCCGAGCGGACGATCGTCGTCGTCACCGCCGATCACGGTGAGACGATCTTCGACCACGGGCGAGGCCAGGGTCACGGTGACCACCTCTTTGGCGACGAGGGCACGCACGTCCCGTTCGTCATCTTCGACCCGCGTCATCACGCGCGCGAGAAGAAGACGAGCGAGGGCCGCCGCGAGCGCGGTCTCGTCCGCGACGTCGATCTCGCGCCGACGCTCTACGAGCTCGCCGGAGTACCGCCGCCGTCCGATCTCGACGGCCGCTCGCTCGCCCCTGCGATGCGTGGTGAGCCGCTCGAGCCGCGCTTCGCGTACTCCGAGACGGAGCTCTGGTTCACGGAGGAGATCCCCGGGCTCCCGTCCGATCTCCGGATCCCTTACCCGGGCGTGATGGGCCTGACGGAGCTCGATTCGCGGCACAACACCGAGATCGTCCTCCGCAAGGAGATGCAGCCGGTCACGCTCATGGCGCGGCACCGGATGATCCGCGACGAGCGATGGAAGCTCGTCTACGTGCCGACGCGCGTCGGCGTCCGTTACTTCCTCTTCGACACGGAGACCGATCCCGCCGAGCTCTACGACGTCGCCGCCGCGCATCCCGCAGAGGTCACGCGTCTCCGCGCGGAGCTCTGGTCGTGGATGCTGAAGGACCCCGCGATGGAGCAGAGGGACGGGTACCTCGTCCCGCGAGGGACGCGATGAGGAGAGCGCGATGAGGAAAGCGCGATGACGCCGAGCGGAGCGTTCTCCGACGCGACGCCGCGCGCGATCGTCTCGCGCGTGCTCGCTGTCATCGCGGCGATCGGCGCATGCGTCGTCGCATGGCGGTTCGGCGGCGGGGCCGAGCGCGCAGGCGGGCCTCCGCATGGAGCGAGCTCGGCGAGCCTCGCGGCGTCGTCCGCAGCAGCGCTTCGCCCCGACGCGAAGCTCGGCGACGGCTACGAAGTCTCGGTCCGACTGATCGAGGTGGCGAAGGACGCGCGCTTCGAGATGCCGCATGCCGATGCCGCTCGCGCGGTGATGAAGGCGCACTGGCGGCAGCAGAAGCCGCCGTTCTTCCCGATGACCGGAGACGCAGCGCGCTTCGTCACGACCATCGCCCTCCGAACGAGCGCGTCCGAGACGCAGTGGGCGATGGCGCTCGGAAAGGAGGGGAAGGCCTGGGCGCCCGATGTACGCGTCTGGAACATGAACGAGGGCAGCTTCGATCATCGCGAGGCGCTCGTCTCGCCGACCCCGGGATCGATCGCGTTCCACGTGAACGTTCCGCAGGGCGCGAAGCTCACGTTCGCCGAAGGGACCGTCAACGCGACCGAGGAGGCGACCGCGTTCGTCGTCTCCGTGCTCGACAGCAAGGGCACCTTGCACGTCGTCCACCGCCACGTCCTGCAGCCCGCGGCGTCGCGCACGTGGACGGACGCGAGCTGCGACCTCTCACCATTCGCAGGACAGCAGGTCGAGCTCCGGTTCGCGACCGAGACGACGAAGGCGAGCGCGACCGACGACCCAAAGGCTCGAGCGAGGTCGCGCGATCCCGCCCCGCCGGCGAGCGCGTACAGCGGGCCCGGCAACGCTCGGCCGAACGTGGATGCGGGCGTCGTGAGGGAAGACGTCCTCGCGACGCCGAGCGCACCCGTCGCGCTTTGGGGCAACCCGACGATCCTCGCGAAGGCGACGCCCCGCGTTCCGTACAACGTGCTCTGGATCGTCGTCGATGCGCTTCGGCCGGACGTGATCGCGAGCTTCCGCGACGACGCGGAGGACGCAGCGAAGCAGGCGGCGCCGCTCCCGCCGCTCGAGGCGCTGCTCCCGAAGGTGCCCGGGCTGACGCCGGAGATCGACGATCTCGCACGGCGAGGCGCGCGCTTCACGCATGCGTATTCGGCGGCATCGTGGACGCGGCCCGGGACGCTTGCGATGCTCGCCGGAGCGCGATCGAGCGAGCTCGGGATCGACGCGACGGAGTGGCTCGTGACACCTACGCAAGCGGCTCGCTTCTACGCCTCGGATCCACCGCTGCTTCCGCTGGCGCTCCGCCGGCACAACGTGACGACGCGCGCGTTCGTGAACAACTACTTCATGGTCGGCTACGCGCCCGTCGGTGTCGACATGGGCTTCGAGCGCGTCGACGACCATCGCTACCGGACGCGCGACACGCTCGAGATCACCAAGGACGCGACGCAGTGGATCCGGGAGAACAAGGACACGCGCTTCTTCGCGTTCGTGAACTACAACTCGCCGCACGAGCCGTACGAGCCGCCGGCGAAGCACCTCGACAGGGTCCCAGGGCCGCCGGCCGGTCCGAAGGACACGATCGCTCGGCTGTACATGGCCGAAGCCGCGAAGGACGACGAGGCCATAGGCGTGCTCATGCGGACGCTCGACGAGACCGGCCTGCGCGAGCGCACGATCGTCGTCGTCACGGCCGATCACGGCGAGACCATGTCGTCGGCGCATGCCGGGACGAGCGGCCTCGACAAGACGCCGATCCGCTACCATCACTCCGTCAGCAACTTCGAGGAGACGACGAAGGTGCCGATCGTGATCGTCGCGCCCGGCATCATTCCTCCCGACACGGAGGTGAAGGCGCGCGTTCGGACGATCGACATCGCGCCGACGGTGCTCGACCTCCTCGGCGTCGAGGCGCATCCGCGGACGAGCGGGAAGTCGCTCCTCCCGCTCGCGAAGGGGCAGCGGGAAGCGGAAGAGCGGGTCGTCGTGTCCGAGGGAAGGGGCTCGCGCTCGATCATGCACGGACGCTGGCGTCTCGTCGTTCGCGAGGGTGCGGCGAAGATCGTGGTGCAGGGCGACCGCACGCGAGAGACGGAGGCCGAGCTCTTCGATCTCGTCGACGATCCGGGCGAGCGGCGCGATCTCGCGCCGAAGAAGCCGGAGCTCGTGGCGGAGATGAAGGCGCGCCTCGAAGCCGCGCTGAAGAACGCGCCCGTCGCCGGCGGAGCGCGCTCGCTCTCGACCAACGCTCCGGCTGGATCTGCCGCGGATGTGCGGGCCGACCAACAGAAGCCGCCGATGCTTCATCTCAGGTTCGTCGGTGGAGAGTCGGCGCGGCGCGTATCGGGATCGATCCTCATCGGCGACACGAAGACCCAGCCGACGTCGTACGACGTGCTCCCGGTCGAGCTCGGTCGCGATGCGTTCCATCGCGAAGGCGGCAAGATCGACGTCGCCTTCCGTACGAGCCCGTCGGGGCCCGTCGGCTTCGACATCGTCGTCGATCCGCCGGGCACACCCGTCGGCTGGGAGCTCTGGCTCGACGACAAGCCGTGGCCGGACGAGGGCGTCTTCGGCGGCTCGTTCGGCCTGCTGTCACCCGTCCTGCGGAAGGGCATCGCGACCGACGAAGCTCGGCTCGCCGCGCAGGCGACGATGCTCCCGACGATCGACCCACGACGGGACGTCGGGCTCTTCGTCACGCGCGACCGCCGCGCCGGTGATGCCGATGTGGCCCGAGAAGGGGCCGACGAAGGCGCCGAGGAGATGGCGCGGCTCCTGAAGGAATGGGGCTACGCCCACGGCTCGAGCACCAAGCCGCCGAAGTGAGTCGCACACGGCGGTCGTGTCACGGGGACGTCACAGTGCCGCTGCTGCTGACCCTGACTGGGTCGCCGTGACGGAACGTCGAGCGTGCCAAACACGGCCGCGGTCGCGAGCACCAGACCGGACGAGATCGAGGCGCATCGGATGCTCATGGTCATCGCACCGGACTATCCGATCGGGTAGTGTGCGGCGCTCCCCATGCGTCTCGCCTCGCTCCTCGGCCCCGACTTGAAACAGGTCCTGAAGGAGGACCCGGATCAGGTGCGCGAGCTGCTCGGCGAGATCCATCCCGAGGACCTTGCCGACCTCATCGGCGACCTCGATGCCGACGAGGCGGCCGAGCTTCTCGCGCGACTTCCTGCCGAGGACGCGGCGCCCATCTTCGAGCGTCTCGACGAGGAGGAGCAGGGCGAGATCGTCGAGGTGATGCCGCCCGAGAGCGTCGCGCACATCGCCAGCGAGATGGCGCCCGACGATCGCGCCGACCTCTTCAGTCTACTTCCCGAGTCCGTCGGCGACGTCATCCTCGAGAAGCTCGAGGAGGTCGACCCGAAGGCCGCGGAGGACGTCCGCGAGATCGAAAAGTGGCCGGAGACGAGCGCCGGTCACCTCATGACGACCGCGTATGTCTCGGTGAACCCGGACATCACCGTCCGATCCGCCGTCGATGCGGTGCGGGCGCACGCCGAGAACCACCACGAGAACGTCTACAACGTCTACGCGCTCGATCCGCGGAAGCGCCTCATCGGGATCGCCTCTCTCCGCGACCTGCTCCTCGCGTCGGCGCTCCAGCCGTTGAACGAGATTCTCCGGACGAACATCATCAGCGTGCCTCCCCTCGAGGACCAGGAAGAGGTCGCTCGGAAGATGGCCAAGTACGACCTCAACGTCATGCCCGTCGTCGACGACAAGGGCACGATCCTCGGGGTCATCACGATCGACGACATCGTCGACGTCCTCACGCAGGAGCAGACGGAAGACGTCCAGAAGCTCGGCGGTGTCGAGCCGCTCGACGTTCCGTACTTCCGAACGAGCTTCTTGACCTTCATCAAGAAGCGGGGTGGCTGGCTCTTCATCCTCTTCTTCGGGGAGTTCTTCACCCAGACGGCGCTCCGCCACTACGACCCCGTCCTCGACGCGATCCACGGGTCGGCCTACTACATCCCGCTCCTCATCTCGGCCGGTGGAAACTCGGGATCGCAATCGTCGACGCTGGTCATCCGGGGCATGGCCGTCGGCGAGATCAAGCTGCGCGACTGGTGGCGGATCCTCGTCCGCGAGCTCGCGATGGGGCTCGTGCTCGGGATCGGCCTCGGGGCGGTCGGGTTCGGGCGCGTCCTCATGTACCCGGAGCAACATGTCGATTTCGCGTTCACCGTGGCGCTCACCCTGGTCGGCATCGTCGTCACCGGTTGCGTCGTCGGCGCGATGCTCCCGATCATCCTCAAGCGCGTCGGAATGGACCCAGCGACGAGCTCGACGCCGTTCATCGCGAGCCTCGTCGACGTGCTCGGCATCATCATCTTCGTCCACATGGCGAAGATCGTGATGGCAGCCGTCCTCGCCAGCCACGGTGTGCACTGACGCGATGGCCCGAGGTGTCGTCAAAAGCTTCGTGATCGTCGCTGCCGTTCTCGCGGCGTCGACGTCGCTCGGCTGCAAGCGAAGCAAGCCGCCCATCGCGTCGCGGGTGTGGCTCGGGCCGACCGGAGGATGCGTCGAGACGCCGATGCACAAGACGAGCGGGACGTTCGCGTGCTGGGGCGTCAACGACGCCGGCCAGATCGGGGACGGCACGACGACGGCGAGGCTCTCGGCCATGAGGCAGAGCTTCGCGGTCGGCAAGGTCACCGAGATGGCGCTCGGCGAGAAGCACTCGTGCGCCGTGTTCGACCAGAAGAGCGTGGCGTGCTGGGGCGACGGCAGCCGCGGCCAGCTCGGGTCGGCGATCCCGAACAGCCTCGTCCCCGTGAAGGTGAGCGACGCGAGCGGCCCCGCGCTCGCCGTCGGCGTCGGTGGCGCCCACACGTGCATCCTGAGCGGCGCGGGAGACGAGCTTCGATGTTTCGGCGCCGACGACGAAGGTCAGCTCGGCGGCACCAAGGACGAGCGCGGCGCGTGGCCGAAGGGGCCGATCAAGGCGTTCGCCCTCGGCGCCGCCCACACGTGCGTGGCGTACGGAAAGAGCGGCACGAACGAGCACGAAAATGTGCTCTGCCGAGGTCGTGCCGTCGCGGCGCCGCGCGAGCCGGTGCTCGGATCGGTCGTCGTGAAGGAGCTCGCCGCCGGCGGCGATCACACGTGCGCGCTGCTCGAGGACGCGACCGTTCGTTGCTGGGGAAAGAACGACGCAGGACAGCTCGGCGACGGCACGACGAACGACGCCGCCGTGCCGGTCCACATCCCCGAGCTCCAGGGCATCGCGCAGGTCGCGGCCGGGCTCCGTCATACGTGCGCGCTGCTCCGTAACGGGACGATCGCGTGTTGGGGCGACAACAGCCGGCATCAGCTCGCGAGCGGGACGACGGAGAACAGCTCGCATCCGAAGATCGTCGTCGGCCTCGTCGGGGCGAGGGAGATCGTCGCCGCGGGCGATGGGACGTGCACCCGGCTCGACGGCGGCTACGTCCGGTGCTGGGGCGCGAACGACCGGGGCGAGCTCGGCGATGGCACGACGGTGGAACACACTGTTCCAGCGCAGATCCGTTTCCGCTGACGAAGGACGCGCTAGGCTTCGCCTCATGCAGCGTCTCTCGCGCAGGCAAGCCATCGCCTCTGCGGCCGGCATCGCGCTCGTCGGCTGTCGCACGGACCCGCCGCAGCCGATCGACACGGGCAGGGAAGGGGCGAGGGACTCGAACCCGACCTCGGCTCGGATCGTCGAGCACATCGTCGATGCCATGCCGACGCGCGACGGCGCCGGTGTAAAGCTCCGCCGTGCGATCGGCGGCCGAGCGCTGTCGATGCTCGATCCGTTCCTCCTGCTCGACGAGTTCCACTCCGACGATCCGAACGACTACGCGGCGGGATTTCCGGATCATCCCCATCGCGGCTTCGAGACGGTCACGTACATGCTCGAAGGCGCGATGGAGCACCGCGACAGCGTCGGCAACTCCGGCCGTCTCCGTCCCGGCAGCGCGCAGTGGATGACCGCGGGGCGCGGGATCGTCCACTCGGAGATGCCGAAGCAGGAACGCGGCCTCATGTGGGGCTTCCAGCTCTGGGTCAACCTCCCGCGCGCGCGGAAGATGATCAAGCCGCGTTACCAGGACATCGCGCCCGATCACATACCCGAGCTCGATCGCGATGGTGCTCGCGTACGCGTCGTCGCTGGGAGCGCGTTCGGCGCGAGCGGACCGATCACGGGCATCGACGTCGACCCGCTCTTCCTCGACGTCACCGTCACGAAGGGCGTTCGCTTCGAGACGCCGATCGCGCCGGAGCACAACGCGTTCGCGTTCGTGACCGACGGCGCCGTCCGGCTCGGACCGTCACGCGCCGAGGTGCGCGCGGGTCAGCTGGCCGTGCTCGGACGCGGCGATCGCGTCGTCGCGAGCTGCGACGCGACCTCCGGAAGAATGGTGCTCATCGCCGGGCGTCCGATCGGCGAGCCGGTCGCGCGCGGCGGGCCGTTCGTGATGAACACGCAGGACGAGATCCGCCAGGCGTGGGACGACTACCGATCCGGCCGCCTCGTTGGCGGCGTCTGAGTTTCGCTCTTGCCGTCACGGCTTCGCTCTCCCGTCCCGGGCTCGTGTCCGCGGTCGTCGAGCTCCTTCTCTGGTGAGGCGCCCACTCGGGCCTTCACATCCTTCACGGTCCGCTCCTGCTCGCGGAGCCAGCCGTCGAGACCGAAGAAGCGTGGGCTCGTGCCGTCGTTGTCGAGACGAAGGCCGACCGAGACCGGGCCCTTCTCGACGACGAACGCGCCTCGCCGGCCCTCCTCCTGGAGCGCAAACGAGCCGCGTAGCGCGATGTCGCCGCCGCTCGCGGACACGTCCGAGACGACGACGCTCTGCGGGGCGACGTGCAAGCGAGCGTAGGCTCGGAGCTTTGGCATCTGCACGAGGCCGACGAGCAGCTTCGGCACAGAGTCGCGAAGGAGAATGCCAAGGAGCGGCCGCGCGTCGTCCGCATCGAGCCGTGCGATGGCATCGAGCGTGGGAGTGTCGCTCGTCCCGCGCTGCGTTTCGGTTCCAAGAACCCGGAGCGAGGCCTTCTCCAGGACGACGTCTCCCTTCCAGTGTGCGGCTTCGGCGGCGGCGTGATCGACGGAGACGTCGCGGAGCGCGAGGTGCGAGCCCGAGAGGTCGATCGTCGACGTGTCCGGGTCGAACCCCGCCACGGTGGTTCGTAGCGCGAAGTCGCCGCGGAGCCGCGTCTTCGAGATCGCGACGCCGCCATGGGTGATGTCGAGCGCGAGCGTTCCTTGTCCGGTGCGCGCCGAAGACGAGAGCTCGATCGTGCCGTACGCAGTCGCGGCCCCCGACTCGATGCGGATCGCCTTGCCGGCGGGCACGAGGACCTGCAGCGCCCGCGCGTCGGGGATCTCCGTCCGCCCGAGGACGAGGCGAGCGTCGACGCCGCGGAGCACGGGGTGCGCGATGTCGAGGTCGCGCGTCTTGCCGGTCAGCTCGACACCTTCTCCGGTGAGCTCGCTGGCTCCGTCGTTTCCGAAGCGCCCGTGGACGTCGCGGATCGCGAGCCGCGAGGCGCCGAGGGACATGAGCTTCTTCTCGAGGTCCCAGCGGTCGATCGCCAGATCGGCGACGGTATCTCCGTGCACGGTGAACGACGCCGTACGCACGCCCATGCGCGACGCTCGCACGCGCGCGCGACCTCGCGCGGTGTGCTTCGTGATCTCGAGTCTCGCGTCGGCGTCGAACGTTCCGTCGTTCGACGCGAAGCCGTACGTCGCTCTGTCCGGCAAGAACGCGTCGAGACCAGCCGGGTCCGTGACCTTGCCGCCGAGGAGCTTCGCGGTCACGTCGACGCGTGCCAGCGGATCGGCGAAGGCGAATCGCTGGCTCCGGAGGCCGACCTCGATCCGATCGATCGACGCGAGCGTCTTCGGATCGTCGCGCTTCGAGATGGTGACCCCAGTGACGTCGATCGACGCATCGTCGATCGCGAGATCGCCGTGCTCCCACTTCCAGTCGTGCACCTTCGCGCGCGCGTCCACTGCCGCGCGCACGCGGACGTCGCCGAGCTCGAAGCCGAGCGCCCGCGAACGTGCGTGAAGCTCTCCGCGCGCGAGGTGATCCTCGATGGCGACGTGTCCGTCGAGCGCGAAGCGAGATCGACCGCGCACGACCTTCATGTGCTTCTTCGGGAGATAGCTGGCGAGGAGCTCGAGATCGAGGAGCGACGCGTCTCGCATCTCGAACGACGCTTCGAGCGAGCGAAGCGGATCGGCGAGATCGACCTCGTGTGACTTTGCCTCGAGCAAGAGGCCCGACGCTTCGATCTTCGGAGCCCGAGGATCGCTCTCCGACGCGAGCTTGCCGTCGGAGAAGCGTATCGAGACGTTCGCGTCCTCGACCAGGTTCTTCTCCCACCGGAACGCGCCGAACGACGCACTCACGTCGAATGTCCCGCGCGCTTGTATCTTCGCGAGGCGGGCGTCGAGATCGTCCGCATGCAGCGTCCCGTTGCCGGTCGCGCGGCGATCCGCTGCGAAGACTTCGACGCGTGCGTTCGCGCGCGCGGACCCGCTCGTGATCCCGACCGCCTCGGGAAGGTAGGCCTCGAGAACGCTCGCATCGGGCAGATCGACATCGGAAACATCGATGACGGCGTGCGCGTCGCGGAGCGGCTCTGTCGCGAGATCGAGCTCGTGTGCGTCGGCGGTGACGTCGATGCGGGGAGCGCGGAGGACGCCGACCGCATCGGCGCGCACGAGCGCGACGTCCTTCAGCGTGGCCTTTGCGCGGAGCTCGCTTCCGTGAGGCTGCTCGACGACCTCGGACGTCAGGTCGACGGCCGCGTAGCCGATGATGTTCGCCTTCGACACGAGCGCACGTGGCGTCTCGAGCTCGATGCGCGTCCCAGGCGCAAGCACCCCGCGCTCGATCCGGACCGCGAGCCGCGGCGCGTCGACCTCGCTCGAGAGCGTGACATCGCCGGGCAATCCGAACGGCAGCATCGCGGGATCGGCGAGCGATGCGCTGAGGTCCGTCCCGATCGTGAAGTACCGGAGCACGCCGTTGCCCTCGATCGCGCGTGGATCGAAGCGCTCGGCCGTGACGTCCGCCGTTCCGCCGACACGGTTCGCGAGAGCCGCGGAGGCTCCGGCGGTCACGCGTCCGGTGCGGACGAGCACGTGCGCAGGGCCAATCTCGACCGCGCGGATCGGCTTCAGGTAGAAGCGTCCAGTGATGTGGGCGTCGCCCTCGAAGCGACCGCGATCGATCCAGACCTCGCGCACGTCCTCGGCGATGACGTCCTCGAGGCGAATGGTCCAGAGCTCGTACTTCGAGTCCTCCCAGCGCTCCAGCGAAGGCGGGCCCGCGGGGCGGACCGAGAACGCCGGGAAGCCGTCGATGGGCGGCAGCTGGGCGATCTCGTCGATCGTGTCGGGCCACGCATCGAGCTTCTGACGAATGCGCATGCTGATCCCGCGCCCGTGCGCGCGCGCCACGTCGAAGCGGCGCTGCACGAGCGCGAGGAGGTGGACGTCGAACTCGATCTCGTCGATCGAGAGCCGCCATTCGACGTTGTTGTCGCTCGACCGAATGCTGAGCTCGCGCGCGTGGATCCTCCCCGGGAAGATCGACCAACCGTCTCGATAGTGGACGTCGAGCATCTCGGGGGCCTGGTTGACGACCCGGTCGAAGAGCGACGTGGAGAGGAACACGTTCATCCCGACGACGTAGAGGACGTAGAGCGACAAGACCGCCACAGCTGCGGCGCGGAGGACGCGCCAGGTAACTCGGGTTCGCCGGGGTTCTGCGTCGGACTTCGCCACGCCGGCCCCGTTGCACGCTGCGCGCCGCGGCCACTTCGCCGGGCGGGTTGCCGCGCGGATCCCTCGCGATTGGCGTAACGCTCAGCACCCGGCGAGGTTCTTGTAGCTCTTCGGGATCGTGAAGAGCGACGCGTCGAGTGGATGCGCGTCGACCTTCACGGCGAGAAGCTTCGACTTGTCGCCCTCGGTGATTCGGAGCGGGAAGACGCTCCGAACGGAGAGCTCCTTCTCCCATGCGGTCGCGGGTCGGCCGGAAGGATCGATGAAGGCGGCGCCTCGGACGACGCATGCCTCGCGCGTCGTCTTGCCGTCTTCGAGCTGCCAGATCTCGCACTCGCGATCGGCGACCTTGTCCTTGCGGTCCGTCTTCGTGACCTTCGGCTCGCCCGGCCCGGCGGCGATCTGGGAGGCGGCAAACGTCTTCTTGTCGTCGTCGACCGTGTAGATGCGGAGAGTGGACGTATCGACGATCGTCCGGCGCTTGCCGGTCCCGGCGACGCGGAGGAGCGTGCCCTTCACCTCGTAGGTCGTCTTCGCGCCGCCGCGCTCGAGGGTGATCTCACCTTCGAGCTGCCCCGCCGCGTCCGGGACGTCGACCCACGAGTCCGACTTCGCCGTCTTCGCCGCTGAGCCTTCGTCCCCGTCCTTCTTCTTGCGCCGCGCGTCGAGGAGCGCCTGCGGGAAGCAGTAGCCGCCCTGGAGCGGCCGGCCGCGCTCGTCATATTCGTCGAGCTCGACCTTCACGCACTTGATGTCGGGGGCGCAGTCGCCGTCGGTCTCGCACGGACGGCTGCAGACGCCATCACCTTCGACCGATTGCTTCAGGCAGCGCGGAGCCTCGCTCCGGCAGTGCATGTCGTAGGTGCAGGTGCCGCCGAGCGTCTCCTTCTTCACGATGTAGCGCGTGTAGATGAAGCCCCCAGCACACGCGATGACGAGGACAGCGAGGATCGACCGACGCACGATCGTCGCTTTCGTCGTCTTCTTCGGCGCGTCTTCGTCGAGGTTGTCCATCGGCGATCGGAGACGCGGATTATACTCCGCGCGTGCCCAAGGTCGTTCGTCTCGAGCTGAACGCTACCGCTGCCTCGATCCTCGGCTTCCTCCACTTCAATCCGATGACGGGCTTCGATCTGATGTCCGCCATCGAGAACATCATCGGCGACTTCTGGCACGTGACGAAGAGCCAGATCTACCGCGAGCTGAAGCTGCTCGCGGAGCACGGCCTCGTCGAGACGCTCGAGACCGGCGCACGAGACAAGCAGCCGTACCGGATCACGGCCGACGGGCGAGCGAGGTTCCGCGAATGGATCCGTCAGCGCCCGACGCCGCCGATCATGCGGATGCCGATCGTGCTCGAGGTCTTCTTCGGGGGTGACGTTCCGTTCGAGGAGCTCCGCAGTCACGTTGCAGAGATGCGCGCGCACCACGACGAGCGCCTTCGCGTCTACGAGACGTTCGTCCCGCAAGCGCCGAAGGGAACGTGGCCGCACGAGGCGCTGCGGCTCGGGTTCATGTTCCAGCGCATGATGATCGAGTGGCTCGACTCGCTGCCGAGCGAGCCGCTTCCGCCGCTGCCTCCGTACCCGGAGGCCGAGGCGCATGCGCGCAAGGGCAAGAAGTCGCCGGCGCCGCCGAAAAAAGCGGACAAAACCGCGAAACGGCGGCGTTAGTCCAAAAAGGACAGTCCACTCTGGACAGTCCAAAATGGAGTGTTACGGTTCCTCCCATCAGGAGGACGCCCGATGACTGCTGCCGTGACCGCTCCTGCCACGAAGACGCCCGCGTCATTCGATGCGGCCCGCTCGGCCGCGACCGCCGCGAACGAGCGAGGCTGGCGCCGTGGCTTCGACAACCTCTCGCGCGAGCACGCCTTCGTCCCGCTCCGCATCGAGGGCAAGCTTCCGCCCGAGCTGCGCGGCACGTTCTACCGTAATGGCCCGGGGGTCTTCGACGTCGCAGGGGAGCGCTATCGCCA
>JAEXCN010000581.1 GCA_023402175.1 Pseudomonadota bacterium
AGCCGAAGAAGAAGGTCGCCGCAAAGCCGAAGAAGAAGGTCGCCGCGAAGCCGAAGAAGAAGGCGGCCGCGAAGCCGAAGAAGAAGGCTGCCGCAAAGCCGAAGAAGAAGGTCGCTGCGACGCCGAAGAAGAAGGTCGCTGCGACGCCGAAGAGGAAGACCGCGACGAAGAAGAAGGCGGTCAAACCTTCGGCGAAGAAGCCTGCGGCCAAGCCGAAGGCAACGAAGGCCGCGGCCAAGCCGAAGAAGAAGGCCGCGACCAAGAAAAAGGTCGCAACCAAGGCGGCGGCGCGGCCGAAGAAGCCCGCGTCCAAGAAGAAGACGGCGACGAAGAGGCGCTGAGCGATCGCGGGGGGGCATGAGCGACAAGACGGAGGAGCCGACACCAAAACGACTCCGGAAGGCGCAGGAGGAAGGCAACAGCCCCCTCAGCACGTTCGCGAGTCAGGCGGTGGCCTTCGTCTGCGCGGTCGCGATCGCGCCCGCAGCGGTCATGGCGCTCGCCACCCAGAGCGGCGGCGATCTCCGCGCGGCGATCGCGCGCGCAGGCGACGCTTCACCCGAGATCGCGTTCGATCCGATGGCGGTCGCGACGGCGGTCGTCGCCCTGTCGGCGCCCATCCTCGCTGCGGCAGGCGTCTCCGGCGCGGTGGCATCGGTCGTCCAAACCGGTGGTGTCATCGCGACGAAGAAGCTGACGCCGAACCTCGGGAAGCTGAACCCGATCGAAGGCATGAAGCAGCTCTTCTCGGGCCAGCGCCTCATCGCGGTGCTCCGCGCAGCGCTGTTTGCGGCTGCTGCATCCTGGATCGCCTATGGTGCGCTTCGCTCGAACGCGGCGAACCTCGCACGTGCTGCCGGTCGCACCGATTCGGCCGTGACGCTCGCATCGACCATCGCGCTCGACGTCGCGAAGAAGGCGGCCGTCATCGGCCTCTTCCTCGCGGTCCTCGACATCGTCATCACGCGCCGGTCATGGCGCAAGAAGCTGATGATGTCGAAGGACGAAGTGAAGCGAGAGCACAAGGAGAGCGAAGGCGATCCCCAGCTGAAGGCGGCGCGTGAGCGAGCGCATCACGAGATGCTCGCGGCCGCGACCGTCGGCAACGTGAAGAATGCGAGCGTCGTCATCGTGAACCCGACCCACATTGCGTGTGCGCTTCGTTACGAAAGCCCCGAGCAAGGCGGTACGGATGAAGCTCCCGTGCTCGTCGCAGCCGGTCACGGCGACCTCGCCAAGCGAATCGTCGAAGCGGCGCATCAATACGGGGTGCCCGTGCTTCGCGACGTTCCCCTCGCCCGCGCGCTCGTGGAGCTCGAGATCGGCGACGAGATCCCGGAGGCGCTCTACGAGGCCGTAGCCGAGATCCTCCGCGAAGCCTGGGAGGAGAGCCCGCCCGAGCCGGCGAGCCCCTGACGGCGACACGCCGGACGCCAACGTGCGTTCGCGCGGGTCCGAGCGGCTCAGCCGCCGAGCAAGCGCCCGGCTTCCGCGGTGCGCTCTACGGACGTGTACAGCTTCGCGAGAAACGCGAGGCACGCCTTCGCGCCCTGCGCGTCGCCTGTCTCGCGGGCACGCGCGAGGGCGTCCATCCCTTCGAGCAGCGCTTCGTCGGGCCGACCGGCGACACTAAGCGCCACACCGAGGGCGAGCGAGGTCTGACATCGGCGACGATGGTCCTTCGGGTCGAGCTGCGCCCGGGTTCGCCGAAGGACACGTAGCGCATCACCGATCTCACCGCGTCCGAGGCGAGCCATGGCCCGCATCCGCGCGGTGAACGCGGAGCTCTCGCCTGCCGCGTGCAGGCCATCGACCCATCGCTCGAGCGCTGCGTTGTCGGCGGCGAGCAGCGCCTCCTTCGCGAGCTCGCCGAGGCGGACGGCGATCCGACTGCCTGGCACGCTCGAGTCCGGAGGCGACGACACAAATCCTGCGGACGAGCGGACGTGGATCGGTCCGGCCGCCGACTCGAGCGTCGACTCCGGTGGCTCACTCGCGGGGATCGGGACGCGGCCGTCGTCGGCCGCCATCGGAGCGAGCCCCTCGTTCATCATCGTCGGGGGCTCGCTGTCAGCGGCTCCAGATCCGGGCGGCGCGCTCGCGCCTCCGATCGGGCTCTCCACGTGATCGGGAAGAACGATCCGCGCATGCTCGATCATCGAGTCCGGCTCTTCGCTGTTCGGCGAATCGGCCTCGGCGTCGACGCGCGAAGGGCTCGTCGCCGGCGCGACCGAAGGACGCGGCGGAGGGATGGACGCATGCGCCGTCGCCAGCGGCAACGCCCACGGAGGCGGCCACGTCGCCGCCGGCGGCGCCACGGACGCGGACGTGGCAGGCGGCATCGACATCGACGGTGGCTGACGGCTCGGCGCGCGCTCGAGCGCATTCGCGAGCAGCTCGAGAGCGGCCTCCTCGCACGACGGATCCGCACGGCGCGCGAATGCGATGAGCTGCGTGCAGCTCGCCTCGAACCGCGCATCCGCTGCCACGCGTGCGCCTTCGAGCAGCGCTGCGGAGGCATGCGCCGCCTCCCCTGCCTGCGCCGCGTGCCATGCGCCCTCGACGCGACCGAACACGCCCTCCTCTTCTTCGATCTCGCGTGCGATCGCGAGATGAAGCTTCTTGCGGACGTCGTCCTCGAGCGTGTGGAAGAGCGCCTTGTGGTGCGTCCGCGACGGGAACGCCACGCTGCGCTCTCCGCCTGGCGACACGTCACCGGCGGAGAGCGGCTCCTGCGCGACGATCCACCGCGAGCGTTCGAGCTGCGCGATTGTTCCGAGCACGTCGATCCGAACGCCGGCGCGATCGAGCACGCGCGAGAGGAATCCGATTCGCGCCTCACCACCGACGACGGCGAGGAGCGAGAGGACGGCGCGCGCAGGTGTGCTCTCGGCATTCGCGCGCTGGCGGATCCACTCGGCGGCGGCCGTCACTTTCCCGCGACCGGCCGCGCGCGATCGAGGCGATGCTCGGCCGTCCGACCACGTGATGTCGCCCGTCGCGATCCCGAGCGTCACCGCCTCGACGATCGCGAGCGGACTGCCGCCTCCGAGCCGCGCCCATCGTCTGCGCGCGAGCGCATCGAGCGCTCCTCCAGTGCAGCCGAGCGCGACGTCCTCTGCGCCCTCGGGCGAGAGCGGAGGGATCTCGTGCTCGGCGGACTTCGATAGCGTCGCGAGCACGGACGGCAGGCCGCTCGTCGCGTCGAGTCGCACGACCATCCCGAACGACGGGCTGTGCTGGACCGCGCGCACACACGCCTCGAGCGTCGCGGGGTCGACGGCCTTCGCGTCGTCGATCAAGAGCACGCCGTTCGAGCCCGACTGCTTCGGCCACAAGAACGCCGTGATGAGACGCGACGCCATGTCGAGCGACACGCCTCTTCCGGCGAGCAACGTCTCGAGCGGCGCGGCGAGCTCGAGGAGCATCGGGTTGAGCTCGCGACCGATCGATCGCCCCAGTGCACGTCGCAGCGCCCCGAGCGGCTCGAACCCCGATCCGACCGGCGAGATCACGAGCGCTTTTTCAAGAACGCGCTCGAATGCGACCGCTTTTCCCAGCACCCGCTCGGATCCGAACGCTTGATGCGACGCGAGCTCGTCGAGCAGACGCGTGCCGCCCGCGCCAGGATCCGCGCGCACGACGACGAGCGCACCAGGCTCGATGGTGATGACGCGAAGGAGAGACTCGCGGACCAGCTTCGGCGTCGTCATGCGCGTCAGGTTCTCGGCCGCCATTCTGCGCCAGGGCTGACGACGATCGATCCGCGCGCCGCGGACGCGCAGCGTTCCTTCACGCGCGATCCGGACGCCCGATGTGGCGAGCTCACCTGCGCGGAGCGCGGGGACCGTTTGCGCGCACAAGATCTCGCCCGGTCGCGCGAGTCCCGCGAGCGCCGAGGCGGCGACGATCGGCGGGCCCCACCAGAGCAGGCCGCTCTCGGTGAGCGCGGATCCCGCCTCCTTCACACGGCGAACGTCTCCGTGGGCGATGCCGACCGCCCATGCGGGCTCGTCACCCGCGGTGTCGGGCCCGCGCGTGGTCATCGCGTCGAGGACGACCGGAAACCTCGCCGCGTCGAACGCGAATGACAGCTTCATGACGTCCCAGCCGACGTGCACGCCGCCGAGCTCCGTCATCCGCGCGACGAGCGCGCGCGCGCGTTCGAGAAATGGCCGACCGGCTCCGCCGACCGCGCGGAAGCTCGCGACGATCCGTCCTTCTAGCGCCGGAGACTCCAGGCGTCGGCTCCTCGATCTAGATCCGGATCCGCTTCTTCAACGCGGCGAGCTCGTCGTCGATCTCGGCATCTTTCTTCGTGCCACCACCGCTGCCGCCGAGACCTCGTTCCAGGTCGCGGAACTTGTCTTCGAGGTCACGCTTGTCGGGACTGTTGCCGAGAGCATCTTCGACCTCGGCCATCGCGAGCGACTCCTGCTCGCGACCCTCGATCTTCTCTTCCATCCGGCGGAAGTTCTCGAACGCGCTCGATCCGCCGCGTGCGCCGAGCGACTCGCCTCCACCGCCGGCGCGCGCCTGCGAGGCACGAGCGGCGATGGTTCCCTTGCGCATCTTGAGCTCCTCGAGCTTCTGCTCCATGCGCTCGAGCTCTTCCTTCATCTTCAGCGCGGTGTCGCGCTGCTCGAGGCGGGACTTCTCCGCGTTCGCGAGCTCCTGCTCGGCGCGCTTCTTCTGTTTCAGCGCTTCACGTGCGAGCGCCTCGTCGTCGCTCTTGAGGGCGAGCTCGGCGCGCTTCTCCCATTTTTCGACCTCGGCCCGGAGATCGTCCGCCTTCTTGCGGAGCTGCTTCTCGGCCGCGACCGCGGAGATGACGTCCTGACGCCCGGCCTTGAGCTGATCGCCCATCTCTTCGAGGTTGAGCTCGAGGAGCTTCTTGTCGTCCTCGGCTTTGTCGAGCAACGCGTTGAGGTTGCTCGAGATGACCTTGCCCATACGGTCGAAGATGCCCATCGCTCATCCTCCGGCGCCCGTGAACACGAGTCCACGCGGCTGGCTCAGGCTCGTATGATAAGGTTCGGGCCAGGACGGCGCCGCGAAAATTTGTGCCTCGGCGCCGCAAGAGCGAGGAAACGATGCCCACCTGCAAGGGTTGCGACGACGAAGTCGAGACGCTCGTGTCCGTGAAGGTCGACGGAAAGGCCAAGAAGCTCTGCGAGGACTGCGCCGATCGCGCGCGCGAGAGCAACGAGATCGCCGAGCAGAGCGAAGCGGTCGTGCAGCAGATGATGGGCTTCAAAGGCCGCCGCTGAGGCCGCCTTCTCTCGACTGACTCGGACCGACAAAAGGCCAGCGCCCGTTCGCTGACGCCGCGGCTGCGGCGAAAGCGAGCGGGCGCTCGGACTTGTGGCGTGCGTTACTTCGGCTCGCGATTGAGGATGTGGATCGCGTGGCCGAGGCCGGCCATCGCGGCCTCCATCATGCCCTCGCCGAGCGTCGGGTGCGGGTGGATCGTGAGCCCGATGTCCTCGAGGAACGCGTGCATCTCGAGGGCGAGCGCGCCCTCGCTGATGAGATCGCTCGCCTCGGGGCCGACGATGTGGACGCCGAGCAGCTCGTTGGTCTTCTTGTTGGCGACGACCTTGAAGAAGCCTTCGGTCTCGTGGACCGCCATCGCGCGGCCGAGCGCGGCGAACGGGAACTTGCCGACGCGGACCTCGTAGCCCTTCTCCTTCGCCTGCGCCTCGGTGAGGCCGGCGATGGCGATCTCGGGATCGGTGAAGATGGCTGCAGGGATCGCGACCCAGTCCTTCGCGGCCTTGTGACCTGCGATGACCTCGGCGACGACCTCGCCCTCCTTCGTGGCCTTGTGCGCGAGCATCGGGTGGCCGCTCACGTCGCCGATGGCGTAGATGCCGTCGACGTTCGTCTTGCCGAGCGGGTCGGTCGGGACGAAGCCGCGCTCGACCTTCACGCCGATCTCCTCGAGGCCGAGGCCGGCGCCGTTCGGGCGCATGCCGACCGCGACGAGGACGGTGTCGGCGACGAGCGTGTCGTGCTTGCCGCCGCCGAGGTCGACCTTGACCGCGAGCGAGCCGTCGGAGCTCTTCTCGTAGCCCATCGCCTTCGCGTTCTTGAAGATCTTGGCGCCGCGCTTGACGAGCTTCTTCTCGACGACCGCGGTGCACTCCGGATCGACGCCCGGGAGGAGGCCCGGCGTCGCCTCGACGACCGTGAGCTCCGCGCCGAACTTCTGGTAGACCATGCCGAGCTCGAGGCCGATGACGCCGCCGCCGATGACGAGCAGGCGCTTCGGCACGCTCTGGAGGCTGACCGCCTCCTTCGCGCCGATGACCTGCTTGCCGTCGAACTTGAACGACGGGATCTCGATCGTCGACGAGCCGGTCGCGATGACGATCGCCTTCGTGGCCTCGATCGTCTCGGTGCCGCCCTCGTTCGTCTTCACCTCGACGGTGCGCGGGCCGGTGACGCGCGCGTTGCCCATGACGAGCTCGACGCCGTTGCCCTTGAAGAGGCCGCGGATGCCGCCGGTGAGCTTCTTGACGATGCCGCCCTTCCACTCCTGCATCTTCGTGACGTCGACGCGGATGTTGTCGGCGAAGATGCCCATCGTCGAGCCGTGGTCCTTCACCTTCTCGTAGGTGTGGCTCGCGCTGATGAGCGCCTTCGACGGGACGCAGCCCCAGTTGAGGCAGATGCCGCCGACCTCCTCCTTCTCGACGCAGATGACCTTCTGCTTCAGCTGACCGAGCCGGATCGCACACCCGTAACCGCCAGGGCCGCCGCCGATCACCACCACGTCACACGTTCGCTTCGCCATTGCTGGGTCACTCCGGGGAGATGAAGAAGTAGGGCCGGTTTACACGAAGGAAAGCCCGGCGAGAAGCACGGTCGCGCGCGATCGCGACGTGCGCCGACGGCCTCGTTTTCCAGCAGTTCGACGCGAAGCGCTCCGGCCGCGTGCTCGGATGCGGCTACGGATGGGCTCGATGCGCGGCCCTAGTGGCTCGGCGCCGGGGGCAGCTTGGCGAGCAGATCGCGCTGCTCACGCAGGTTCCACGTCGGCTCCGCGTAGACGTCGTCGAAGAGCGACATGCGCGGCGGCGGCGGGAGCTCCTCGACCGACTTGATGACGTCGCCGATCTCCGCGCCGAGCTCGGTGTCGAGCTGCTTCTCGAAAGCGTCGTCGATCGCGCCGATCGCACGGAGGTGCTTCGCGAGCCGATCGACCGGATCTTTCTTCTTCCAGCTCTCGACCTCCGCGTCCGTGCGGTAGCGCGTGGGATCGTCGCTCGTCGAGTGCGCCCCGATGCGGTAGGTCAGCGCTTCGACGAAGGTCGGTCCTTCGCCGCGGCGCGCGCGCTCGGCCGCGGACGAGAGGACCGCATGCATGGCGAGCAGATCGTTGCCGTCGACCCGCACGCTCGGGATCCCGTACGCCCGACCTTTGACGGCGATGGTGCGCGCTGCCGTCTGGCGCGCGGTCGGCACGCTGATCGACCAGTGGTTGTTCTGGCAGACGATCACGACGGGCGCCTTGAACGCAGCCGCGAACGTCATCGCTGCGTGGAAGTCGGGCTGGCTCGTCGCGCCGTCGCCGGAGAAGCCGAAGGCGATGGCTCCCTTCTTCTCCTTCTTCATCGCCCACGCCGCCCCGACGGCCTGTGGGATCTGCGGGCCGATGCACGACGACCAGCTCACCTGGTGGACCTGCTTGCCCGACGGATGGCTCGGCATCTGGCGACCCTTCAGCACGTCGCCGGAGTTGCCGAAGATCTGCGCGACGAACTGATGAAGCGGAAAGCCTCGGACGAGCATCACGCTCTGCTCACGGAGCGCGGGGAACACCCAATCGTCGGTACGCGCGACGAGGCCCGTCGCGATCGGCACGGCTTCCTGCCCCGTGCATGCGCCGTAGAACCCGACCCGCCCCTGCCGCTGGAGGAGGATCATCCGCGCGTCGAGCAGGCGGAGCCGACGCATGTGACGGTACGCGAGCACGAGCCGCTCCGTCGGGATCTTCGGATCGGTCTTCGGGTCGGCCGTGCCGTCTTCGCGCAGCACGGTGAAGAGACCGACGTCGGGGTCGGAGTCGCGCAGGTTCGCGTGCGGCTCGATGATCATCGCGCCTGCAAAGGTAGTCGACCGCGGCGCGCTCGTCACTGCAGAGGTTGCATCAGAAGCTCCTCCGCGCCTGCGTCCGCGCGGGACGCGTCCGGCGCGAGGCGCGGTCCGCGGAGGCGCAGCGGGCGTCGTCCGCCGTCCCAGCTCATGTGGAACGGTCGCGATCCGCTGGACGCGGCTGGGTCTTCGCCGCGAGGCTCCGCGCGACTCTCGCCGCACGAGCTGCACCCTGACGGGGCGCACGCGAGCGCCACGACGAGCGCCGCACGCCATGCGCGCACGATGCTCAGCCTGCGTCCGGGCCCGCGTCGCCGATCCCCAGCTCGAAACACTTCGCGCGGATCGTAGCCTCGAGTCGACTCGAGCCGCGAACGAAAGCGGCTGCTCCAGGACGCCCTGAAGCAGCCGCCGTCATGGGACACGCTTGACGCGTGCGTGCTCAGTTCTGCGCGTTCGCGTTGCCGTTGATGCACTGCACGCGGACCGGCCCCTCGAACGTGTACGCGTTGCCTCTGCAGGCCGCCTCGTATTTCGAGAGGTCATTCCCGCACTCCTTCTGGAGCGTGTCGTACGCGCCCTTGCACGGGCCCGAGAAGATGCCTTCGACGTCCTGGAGGCACTGGGTGAAGGCCTTAGCCTCCTTGCAGGTGTCGACGCAGGCCGCGAGGCGACACTCGGCTACGCGCTGATAGGCCTCGCCACAAGACCGCTTGCCGCTCGCGATCTCGATGCAGCCTCCGCGGTTCACGTTGTCGAGCTTGTCGCCCTTCACGAGGATCGGGGACCACTCCGCCGCTGTGCTGTCCGAGAACACGCACTTCGCGCATGTGTCGCCGACGGACTTCTTCCAATCGGCGATGGAGATGTCCTCGGTGTTCTGCGCCTTGTTGGTGAAGTACTTCGCCAAATCGTCGAGCTCCTTCGCGCTGCACGCGTTCGGAGCCTTTTTGGCCGTGGCGTAAGGGAACTTCGTCGCGTCGATGGTGCCCGTCTCCATGCACGCCGGCGGGTCGTCGCCGTTGTCGCCGCCGCTGCTGCTGCTGCTGCTGCCGCCCTCCCCTTTCGCGCCTCCTTCGGGCAGGCCCGGCGCTCCGGCCTCGAGCGACGTCTTCTGTTCGGGGTCGTTGGAAGAGCAGCCCGCTGCCGCGACAGCGGACACCAGCCCTGTAAGTGCCGAGACACTTGCGAGGGCGAGGATCCTTTTCACCATGTCCGTTCGCCTCCTGCTGCTGTCACCGGTTACGCGACAGCGTTGGAGAGCGCCGTCTGCAAGGACTCCACCACGTGAGCTCCCGGTCCGATGCATCCTCGCGTGTCTCAGCGAAGAGCGCCGCGCGGCGGACCGTGCGCGCTCGCTCGTGACGCATGATCTCGAGATCGGCGTCGAGCGCGACGCGCGACCGAGCGCCCAGCCACGACGATATATGCGCAATACACGCATCATCGACGAGCACGCGCCACGAAGCGTCGTCGCAACGTCGTCCCGCATCGATGAGCCCCTCTCCAGGCAAACGCGGCGCGCCCGGATCGTTCGCGACCAGTCGAACGCGCCAGCCCGCGATCGAGCGGTGGTTCGATGGAAACGAAGGAGCGCGCGCGCTCGCTGCGATTCGCGCGCACAGCCGTCCACGGCGCGTGGTCGCCCGTGCGACGCGAACGAGCCCGTCCATTCGTCGACGCACGCTCGACAGAGGCATCGCGCACTCGCACGCGCGGCTCGACCGCAGGCCCGCGGCGCGTCCGAAGCCGCGGTCAGCTCGCCGCCTCTCGTGGAGCGCTAGCGATCCCTCAACGTGCCTCGCGCCCCACCATCTCGCTTCATGAGGCCGGATAGCGTCACACCGTCAGCGACGATCACGGGACGCCGCTGTCCGGCTTCGGTGGTCCTCGCGATCGTCTTGACCGCCGCCGACGTCGCCGTCGGCGCGGCTTCCACCGCGGACGCCTTCTCGTCGTCGAGGCAGGAGCCGCATCCACTGAGGAGCAACAAGGCAATGACCGCCGCAGCACGATGCATGTCGAGCCTCCCAATGGCGAAGCCGCTGCTCGAGACGTGCCCGGAGCAGCGGTCGTTTCATCTCACGATCACGATCTCATCGACCGCGCCTCACGCAGCCGTAGCCAGCGGTCGGCTCGTCCCGACGGAGCGCTAGTCGCCGCCGTCCGGCTTCGCACCGGTTCCGATGCACTGCGCCTTGATCGGTCCTTCGAACGTCCACGCCGTCCCTTGGCAGGCTTTCTCGTACGCGCCGAGGTTGTTGCCGCATTCCTTCGACAACGCGTCGAAGGCGCCCTTGCACGGGCCGGTGAAGATCGCGTTCGTGTCCTGGAGGCACGCGCTGAACTCGTCCTGCGTCTTGCATTCCTGGAGACAGGCGTTCAGGCGGCACTCCGTCGCCTGCTGATACGTCCTTCCGCAGCCTTCCTTGTCGCTCACGAGCTCGATGCACCCGCCGCGGTTGACGTTGTCGAGCCTGTCGTCCTTGACGAGGATGGGCGCCCACTGCGCTGCGTCGCTCGGTCCGAAGGTGCACTTGGCGCATTTCGCGCTGACTTCCTTCGACCACTCGCTCACGAGGACTTCCTCGTCCGCGGACGTCTTCGTCTTGAAAAAGGCCGAGATCGCCTTGAGCTCGTCGTTCGTGCATGCGCCGGGCGTGTTCACCGGCTTCGCATACGGGAACTGTGTCGCGTCGATGGCGTTCGTCGTCATGCAGCTGGTCGGCTCCTCTTCTTCACCTGCGTCTTCGGGCGTGGGCGGGCCTGCCTCTTTGACACGCCTGACATCGACGCCCGCATCGGCCGGCGCTGCCGCCTTTTCTTCCGTGGTGGAGCAGCCCGCACCGGCGGCCGCCGTGACGAGCCCTCCCAGCGCAGAGACACTCGCGAGGGCGAAGATCCTGTTCATCATGTCGGTTCGCCTCCTGCTGCTGCCGCATCGGCGCGACAGTCCACCGTCGTGCACCGTGCAAGGAGCTCGCCCCAGAAAGCTCAAGGACTCGACTTCGTGCGTGCCTCAGCGAGCACGCTCCGCACGTCGATGCACCGCGCGATCGCGACGGAGCTCAGGCGGCGTCGCGATCGCGTGCTCGCTTCGTGACGTGAGCGCCCGTGCTGGACCGCTTCACGATCCCGTGCGCTATACACGCAACTCGAACATTCAGCCGCCGTCGGGGTATTCGCAGAGCTGGAGCCAGTCGGGCAGGTTCTCGAAGCTCGGGCCCGTGCAGCGCTCACCCGCCGGACAGCCGCCGCGTCCGGGCTCGCCCGTCGCCGCCGACGCGTCGAACGGAGGGTTCGAGTTCGGCGTCAGGCAGTACATCCTGCACACGCCGGCGTCCGGCGGGCCGACGCAGATGTACCCGTCGGCGCAGTCGTTCCCGAAGTTACAGCGCTTGCGGTTCTGGATGTTGTTCGATCCGATGCAGCCCGCGGTGCCGACCTTGTCCTCGATGATGCAGGTCTGTTCCTGCCTGCATGGCTCGATGCCGAACGGCTTGCAGCGCTCGCGGTACGAGCACACGCGATGCACTTCCGTCGAGTCGACGTACAGCGAGAGATCACACTGACCACCGATGCCTTCGGGATCGCTCTGACCGCACGAGGCGTGATCGCCTTCACAACATGCGGGCGTGCAGCGCCCCGTCACCGGCCCGCCGTCGACGCAAGGATCGCCGACGCAGCTCAGGCCCGGCAGGCACGGGTTGCTCGCCCCGGGGCAGCAGCCACGCCCGATCGGGAGCTGCTGGCTCGGCTGCACGGGAACGCACTTCGTCGTGAGCTCGCCGCTCGAGGCGGCCGCAACGACGCATTCCTGCTTCTGTCCCTTCGTGTCGTTCGCGCAGTCCTGGAGGACGAGATCGCACGGCCCTTTTACGGCGGTGCAGCCGCCCTCGCGTCCCACGGCGGAGTCGGTCGTGGACCCCTGCCCGTCGCGCGCGAGCGCATCGCCCGCTTCCGCGGTGTCGCCCGCATCGGTCGCCTCGTCGCTCGAGCCTGCAGAACATCCGCCGATCGCGACGCCGGTGAGCCAGCTCGCGCAGAGGACAACCGTCAGCCAACGACGAAGGCGCATCTCGACTCCGCGAGTGACCCTCCGCGCGTCGTCTCGCTAGGGCGCGGACGCGTCGCCGAAGTCACGTACCAGGGGTGGTGGGTTTCGCAGCTTGAACGCTCGACCACCGTCGGCGTTGCGCATCGTGATGGGTTGGTCGTCCCTGCGCGTCTCCTCGGCGGACGGCTTCGGGCTCGACTCGACACACGTCTGGCATCCCGCGAGGGCCGCGACTGCGATGAAGAGGATCGATCTCATGGGAAACGTGTCTCTCAAACGGAGAAAGCCGGTCGCCGCCGGGGCCGAATGGCTTCGGCCCCGAACGACGAACGGCTATCTCAAAAAGAGCCTTGGTGGGCCAGGCTCAGTCGTTGCCGCCGTCCTTCGCGCCGCTGCCGACGCAGAGCGCGCGGATCGGGCCGTAGATCGACGGCTCACCCGACTTGAAGCAGCCCTGGAGGAAGGCGTTCACGTTGTTGCCGCACTTGGCGCCGAGCTCGTCCGTCTGCTTCGAGCAGGCGCTCTGCTGGACGTCCTTCGCGCACTGCGACTGATCGGCGTCCGCGCAATCGGCGCACGCCGTGTCGAGGCAGGCGCTCCACTCCTGGAACGCCTTACCGCACTCCGTCTTGCCGCTGAGAGCCTCGACGCAGCCGCCGCCGTTGATGTCGACGACCTTGCTGCCGTCGTCGTTCGTGAGGATCGGCGCCCACTTGTCGCCGCTCTCCAGGCCGAAGACGCAGTCCGCGCAACCCTGCGACTCCTTCGAAACGAGCTCGGCCTTGAGGTCGTCGAAGCTCGCGTTCTGGTTCGCCTTGATCAGGTCGTCGATCTTCTTGATGACGTCGGCGCTGCACTTGCCCGCCTGGATGCGCGCCGGCTTGTACGCCACGTCCGACGTGTCGACCGGGTCGTCCTTGTAGCAGCTCGTATCCTCATCGGGACCGGCCTCGACCGGGGGCTTCGCCTCCTTGGGCGCGTCCGTGGACGCGTCGGGCGAACCGGGGCCGGCATCGTTGCTGTCCGACGAGCAGCCCGCAACTGCAACCGCCGACACGAGGCCCGCCAGGGCCGTAACACTCGCAAGAGCGAACAACTTCTTAACCATGTCCGTCGCCTCCTACTGCTTTCGCGGTCTCATCGCCGCCAAGCCAATCAGGTCGTTTTTTTCGAACGTTGGGGGTCTGAGCCGCGGCGATGATCGACGAGCCCAGTGGGTTTGCTGCACCCGCTGGAAGCGGGGGTTCAAAAGCGCGCGCACGCTACCTTCGGGTGTTTGGTCCGTCAAGCGTTAGTGCGGAGCTATGACAATCGTTTCTGACCGATAACTTCCTAACGGAAGACGCGCGTTTGGCGCCGTCGGACGAGTGTCCTGTCGGCCTGCAAACAGACCGCGCAAACGGACGTTTCGCGTCGTCTCACTGACAGCGGAATTCGAGTAGAAATCCGCCTCCTCTGCACCTCGGACCCGCGCCGTTCGCTGTCGAACGCCGCGCTCGTTTCTCGAACGACGCGGGATGCGCCGTTCTAGACGTTGGACCCTCGGACGCCGAGGTTGATGCACGCCTTTGCAGTCGTCGACCTCCTTCGTGCAGGGCGTGCTCACGGAAGTGCAACGCGCATGCCTACACTGACTGCGCGATCAGGATCGTGATCGGGTCGGTCACTCGGACGACCACGAGGGACGACGACGGGCAAGGTGCGTTCGGACAAACGTGATGACCGCGCACGCGATCGCGTCGACGATCCGGAACACGGCCGTCAAAACATCGGCGCGCGCTGGCGTCATCCATCGTCGACGGGCGCGTCGCTGCTTCCGAGATCGGCGCCGCGCGATCCGCATCGGGCTCAGCCGTTCCGGATCTCGATGATCTCCGCGAAGAGCACCCGCGACATCACAGGTACATGCGGATGCCGTGTCCCGGCTCGATCGTCCCGATCTCGAGCGCTGCCGCGCGCGACCTCGTCGTGATCGTCTCACCGTCCGGCAAATGCAGCTCGAGGCGCGCTCGCGCGAGCTTCGTGTTGAGGCAATGCGTGATCGGCCCCGACGGGTTCGGGTAGTGAAGTCCGACGATGTCGTCGTTCTCCGCGGCGACGTCGCAGGCGATCTTCAATCCGCCGTCCTCACCGGTCATCTCCCAGCGACGAAGCGAGATCGTCCCCCGGTTCTTCGTGAGCGCGCGGGCGCGCGAGAGGTCCCAGCTCTTGCCGCGGAAGCGGACGAAGGCGTGCGTCGCCATCGGGGATAGGAGCGGCCCGAGCCGGACACGCGCGCTGATCGCCTCGAAGACGAGGTCCGGCACGTCCCACGCGTTGCAGTGCGTCCACGCGTAGAGCTCTGCGTTGCCCTTCCCCCAGTTGTGGCCGGCCATCGTCGGCCACTCGCCGATTTCCCACAGATCGACGTCGCCGCCGCCGCGATCGACGCGGAGGGTGCCGGTCGCCCGCGCGTCCGAGATCGGCGTGACGAGCTTCGAGAACGGCGGCACTCCGTCGCGGTACATGAGCGGCGATGCGAAATGCACGATCGGATCGGCGAGCGCTCGGCCGATCGCGAGATCCCAGGCGAGGCTCCCCCGCCCGCTCGAGAGGGCGCCGCGGGCGTGCTCGAGCGAGAGCGCGCATCCATCGACCTCGACGTCGAAGGCATCTTTCGCGAAGCGTGCGGCCTCGAGCCCCACCGTCGATTTGACGGCGACGTGCCCGCGATGTCGATCGAACGCGATCGCCCAGGCCTCCGCAACCGGCGCGAGCGGCGGCTGCGCGAGGATCGTGCACCGGACCCAGAGCGCGCGTCGGCCGTCCGGCTCGTTCGCCTTCAGAAACCAGCTCTCGACGTGCCCCTTGTTCGCGTCGGGTCGATAACGCAGGCCGAGGAGCTCGGTCGGGACGACGGACCGAACGGAGCTCGATCCGGAGAGCGGCCTCATCCATCCTCCGTGGTCCGAGCGGGCGCGTCGGCATCGAGCTTCGCGAGCGCCTCGCGCCTGAGCTCCGGATCGACGGCGGCCGACGTGAGCGCGGCGATCCGATCGCGCGCCTCGTGGAGCCGCGCACGTCCCGCGGCCACGACCGCGCCCGAGAGCACCTCGCGTCGTGAGGACGCGAGCTCCGCGAGGATCTCCTTCTTCGCGCGATCGTGGCCCATGCGGGCGAGCGCGATGCGGGCGTGGAACGGGCACGTATCGCGGATGAACCGGAGCGCGCCCCACGCGCGGCGTTCGAGATGCGTGGCGAGCTCTCTCATTCCGAGCTCGCCTGCGAGCTCGACGGCCGCGCGCTCGTCTTCCTTGTCCGGCGCGAGCCCGGCGATCTTCTCGCCGCGCACGACGCGGAGGACGAGGTCGTGGCCGCGCTCGTCGCCGGCCTTCGCGAGGAGGATGGCGGCGACGAGCCTGACGTGCGGCGAGGCCTTTCCCCCATCGCCGACGAGCGTTCGTGCGCGCGCGAGCATGCGGCCGTCCGGTCCTTTGCCCTCGTCGAGCCGCTCCTCGGCGACGCGCAGCGCGATGTGCTTGATGGCGTCGTCTTCGTCGTTCGTCGCCTCGAAGAGCGCGTCGTCGACCTCGGACGCCTCGAGCGCCGCGCCCTTGTCGGCCACACGCGCGAACGCGATGATCGATTGGTAACGCACCTCCGGTCGCGCGTCCTTCAGCGCACGGCGAAGGCGCGGCAGAGCGCTGGCGTCGCCGATCTCTCCGAGCGCGTTGATCGCCATCTGGCGGACGTGCGCGTCGTCATCCTCGACGGCCACGAGGAGCGCCGGCACGGCCTCCGTCGCATGAAGGTCGCCGAGCCCGACGGCGACGGCGGCTCGGACCCGCGGATGCTCGTCCGTGAGCCTCTGCACGAGCAGCGGGACGGCGCGCGCCCGTGTCGCCTCGTCCGCGTGCGCGTGACGGACGAGGTCAGCAGCCGCGGAGGCACGCGTGTCGGCCTTCGCGCTCGAGAGATCGCGCACGCTCGCCTCGAGATTTCGCGGCAGGAGCGGCGGGCCGAGCATGATGCCTCCTTAGTTCCGTCGCGGCCTGCGTGCAAAGGTTGGGTCGAGGGCACGCCCCGCGGCCATCAAGCTGACGCTCGTGACGAACACCGCCGCTGCGCCGACGAGGAGCACGTGCGGGGCGCGGAGCATCGCGGACACCCCCTGATCGAGGACGACGCCGAGCGACACGCCGTCCCGTGCGCCGAAACCGACGAACGACAGCGCTGCCTCGCTCACGACGACGGCTGCGGCCGTACCCCCGAGCTGCACGGCGACCACGCCGAGGAGGTTCGGGACGAGATGCCGGACCACGACCCGCGTCGGGTCGACGCCGATCGCACGCGCGGCCTCGACGAAGGCCTGGTCGCGGAGGACGCGCGTCTGCGCGAGCGCGAGTCGCGCAAACGGCGCCCATGCCGTGAGCGCGAAGACGAGGCCGAGATGCACGCGCGACGGCGAGCGGACCGCGGAGAGCACCACGAGCGCGAGGAGGAACGTCGGGAACGCCTGCACGAGATCG
>JAEXCN010000009.1 GCA_023402175.1 Pseudomonadota bacterium
GGCAAGGACCTCGTCCACATGAAGGTCATCGACGCGAACAGCCAGCTCATCGGCGAAGCCACGGCGTTCTGGTCGTACGGCGCGACGGTGAGGACCCCCACCGGCATGATCGTCGACCTCACGTGGAATGGCGACTTCAGCGACGGCGAGATCGGCTACTCCGGCGCGGGCTGCACCGGCGAGCAGCGCTGGCTGAAGGGCCCCGCTCCGGGCACGTATCTGCTCTCGACCCTCATCGTCTGGGAGGCGACGACGAACACGCTCTACAAGCCCGCCAACAACACGCCCGACGTCGGCATGTCGCGCGCTGTCGCGTACGAGGGCACGTCCGTGTGGAGCTGGGGCACCTGTTACAACACGCACAGCTGGGAGGCGGGCTGGCCGATGGTCCCCATCACGCGCGCCGAGGCAGGATTGCCCGAGACGTTCGCGACCCCGCTCCGGCTCGTGCAGCCCTGACGTGAGCGGGACCGCCCTAAGAGGGCGTACGTCTTGAAAAATCGCCGGCGATGGCCCTCCCGTAAAGAACGGTAAAGCGGGGCATCGCCGGCGCTCCTCCGACGTCTATCCCTACGAAGCCGGTCGACGAGGCCGGCTCGGGAAAGAACACGAAGGAGTCTCGTTCAGATGCGATTCAAGATCATCGGTACCGCCCTCGCCCTCGCCACCGTCTTCGCCGCTGCGCCCGCGATGGCCGGCGAGAAGCACGAAAAGGCGAACTTTCCGATGCCCGCGGCGGAGTTCAAGCAGAAGGTCGACGCCCGCCAGACGAAGGCGCGCGAGCGGATGGAGAAACACGCGTCGACGCTCTCGGCCGAGCAGGCGAAGGAGCTACGCGCGAAGTTCGAGGCGGGGATCGCGAAGGTCAACGCCGAGGTCGCGAAGGCGACGGCAGACGGAACGGTCACGAAGGAAGAGGCCGCCGCGGTTCGCAGCGTCGCGAAGGAGGTCCACGGAGGCCACGGCAAGCACGCGCGTCGTGGCCACAAGAAGTGAGAGGCGAAGCGTCGACGGCGATGCCGTCACGTTGACGAACGACGGCCGCGTGGCTCTCTCGAGCGCTCGCACGAGCGCATTGAGGAGAGCACGCGGCCGACGTCTTTCGGAGCTTCGCTTCTCGAGCTTCGCTTCTCGCGCTTCGCTTCTCGCGCTCTTCTCGCGCTTCGCTTACTGCTTCGAGCCCTTCACCGTGAACGTGCTCGACGCCGCGTAGCCGCGCACCATGACGTGCAGCTTCCCAGGCGCGTCGAACGTCACTTCGCACTTCTCGGCCGACCCAGCCTTGTACGGGCGGCAGTCGTACGTGCGTGCCGCTGCAGGCGCGTTCTTCTTCACGTAGAGGTCCGCGTCTCCCGTGCCGGAGAGCTCGATGACGTATTTGCCCGCGGGCGCGTCGTAGCTGAACGCCTTCTCCGCGTTGCGTGCGACGGTCCCGGACTCCTCGAACGGCGTGAACGTGGAGTTGCCGCCATTGCCATTGCCATTGCCATTGCCGTTTCCGCCCGAGCCGAGCGGCATGCCGGGCGTGTAGACGTTGTCTTCCTCACCGGTGACGAGGACGACCTCGGCGCGATCGATGTTCTCGAAGATCTTGTCGTACGTCTTCGGCTGCGCGTACGAGAGGAGGCCGTTCACCATCGCCACCGACGCCGCGGGCATCGAGCTGAAGTACGAGGGCATCGCGTTCGTGATGAACTCCATGTACTTCGTGCCCGACGGATCGTCGGGGTTGAGCGCGGCGCGCGTCTGCGCGAGCGAGCCGTCGACGTACGCGAACGTGTCGCAGCCGTTCATGAAGAACATCTGGTACTTGCCGGGAAGCCAGCGGCCCTTGCGCGCGAGAGCGCGGACGTTCTGACCGAGCCCGGCGTGGCCGTTGTACATGATGAGGTCGGCCGAAGGTGTGAGGCTCTCGTAACGCGCATCGAACCCTTGCCAGACGGAGGTGATCGCGTCGACGAGGAGCGCGGTGATCTTCACCTTCTTGCCGTCGGCGAGCGTGCCTTCGAGCGTGACGTCGTTGACGTTCGGCCCCGGCGCGTCGGAGACGTTGGCCGGCGTCGTGACGAGCTGGGCGTCGCGGAGCTGCGCCTTCATCGTGCGCACGAACGAGTTGAACCCGGTTACGCCGACGTCCAGGCCGGCGCCGGTCGTCTCGTATTTGCCGAAGATCGAGATGACCTCGAGCCGATCGTCTTCCCAGACCTTGTGGAGCTCGGGGTACTTCGCCGTCGTGTTCGTCGCCGAGCGCGTCGCCGTGGCGACGGTCTTCACGATCTCGGCGTCGGTGATGTCGCAACCGCTCGCGGCCGGCCGGTAGTAGTACCACATGCTGCCGCTATCGACGTCGTGCGCGCCCCAGTCGACGCACGAGTGCTTGTGCGCTTCGGTGAAGGCCTGCTGCCCGGCGAAGCTGATGTCCCTCGGCAGCTTGAACTCGTAGCGCGTCGGGAGGTTCGTCTTGCTACCCCACGCGACGGGGAGCTTCGCGTGGTACTTGATCTCGATCTTCCCTCCGCCGAGCTGCGTCTTCTGGATGTTCGTCAGCTCGAGGGTGTCGAGGCGACCGACGCTGCGCTGCTCGTTGAGGTGGCCGATCGTGTAGAGCAGCTGGTCCTGGATCGTCTGCTTGTCGTTCCACGACGAGTCCGTGATGAGCGAGGCATCGAACTCGAAGTCGAGGAGCGTCGCCTGATTCGAGCTGAACGCGCCCTCGTCCGTCGCGTCGTCGCCGGCCTCGGAGTCGGCGGCGCATCCTGCGATGGCGAGGAGAGAGACGAGACCAGAGGCGAGCAAAGCGAAACGGCGCATGGTGGACGAAGCTCCGTGGTGGTGGCGGCGCGAAGGGCCGTCGACACCCCAGCAATACGTGTTCCGATGTACGCAGCTTCCCCACAACCCGGAAGTGGGCGTAACTCCATGCGTCCACGCGAAGAGTTGGCTCGCGCGTGATGGACCGCCGACGACCCGTTGGATCGCCGCCGATCCAGCAACGGCGCCGATGCGGTCAGCCCTTGGCGACCTCGGAAGCTGTCAGGCCTGATTCGCTCAGGCCTTGCCGACTTCGACCGGCAGTTTCGGCGGGTCGACGTCACCGATCAGCGGCAGGACGATGCGGAGCGAATATTTCCCCGGCCCGAGGGGACCCGACGGCAGGCGCGGGTAGCCGCGCCCTTCCCAGGTCTTCGCCTTTTCCGGAGCCCACTTCGTCTTCACCGCATCCCACGTGATCCGGATACGTGCTGTCCCGTTCTTCTCGAGGGTGACCTTCGCGGCCTTCGCGTCGCGCGCTTCGGGCTTCCAGCCCTTCGGATAGCCGGGCCATTTCGCCGCCGGGAGATCGACACGCCTCCCCTTCCCGTCGACGGCCTCGACATCGAAGCGCGGCGACGGATCGCCGGTGAAGTAGAGCGGGAGTGGATCGCCCGTCTTGTTCCGGAGGGTGATCTGGACGTCGATCCGGCCGCCCGGAGTCGTCGACGGAGTGCTCGCCGTGACCTTCACTTCGAGCTTGTCCTTGATGGACGGCACCTCGGAGGCGCGCGGCATCGGGACCTCGCACTGCTTCAGGGCCTCTTCGAGGTTGTCGAAGTCGCTCGCGCTGCAGGTGCTGCTGCCAGGGCTCGGCGTGCCGCTGTTCGGCGTCGTGACCCCGCCCTCGCCGTCATCGTCGTCGCGCGGCGTGGTCGGGACGTCCTTCGTCGTCCCGATGGGCTCCATGTCGAGCTTCTTCGGCTGGTAAGGCGGCGTGCATCCGATGAGCAACGCGATCGCCACTTTCGTCATCAACGTCGGGACGAAAACACCTGGTGAGATGTGCAGCTTCGAAGCCTCCCGTGCGCTTCGAGGACCGCGGCGCATGGATCTGGGGTTTTGGCCACCCACTGGCCGCGGACCAACCATCGTGTCTCGACGATCCTTCTGCAAGCCGTCCTTTTTCGTCCAGGTTTTTCTGCAAGCGAAGTAGAAGCGCCCCGTGACGTCCTACCCCCAAGCGGCATCGAAGGTCAGCGAGAAAGGACTTCCAATGCGAAGCGTCGCGTCGATTCATGCTGAGCCGAAGGTGGCCAGCATGATCGAGAGCGTGGGTCGTGCGCCCGCGCTCTCCCCCGGGCGCCGGCTCAGTGTCGGCCCGGCAGCTCGTCTCCGCCCCACCATGGCGTGGGCGCCTCTCGTCTTCATCGCTGCATCCACGATCGTCTGCTCCGCTGCGGCTCAGCCTGCGC
>JAEXCN010000086.1 GCA_023402175.1 Pseudomonadota bacterium
CTCGACGCGAGTGGGGACAGGAAGCTGCGCCTCACTCGGAGAACGTCCAAGCTGGCCAAACTCATTACGCCCCCAGCAATAGACCGCGCCATCCGACGTTCGAGCGCAGGTGCCGAGGTTGGGGCCCACGCTGAGCTGAGTTACGTTCGATAGCCCCAGGACGGGTGCCGGGACGGCCCCCTCGACGGCAGATACGGGCGTCCCGCGCCCAAGCGCTCCGTCGGCGTTCGCCGTGCCTCCGTCCGCGAACGTCACGGCGGGAGAGAGCGTGTCTCGTCCCCAGCATCGTACGGTCCCATCCCGCAGCAGACCGCAGAAGTGGCGACTTCGATTGCCGGTCACGGCGACGTAGCAAGGTTCCTCTTCGCATGCGAGCTCGACGCGTCCAGCGTCGAACGGTTCCGGCTCACGAGCGGCGCCGTCGCGTGAGGCAACATCTGGAGCAGGAGAGCGCGATTCTTGGACATCGGCGCCCGCGTCGAGCTCCGACGAGGAGGCGGCTTCCTCGGCGGGGGCACACGCGAATGCCACCACACAAGCCGGCAGCCCAAGAGCGATACCGTATACCAACTTCATGGCCGTTCCTCTTCCGGTGCGGGTCGGCTCGTACGGTGCAATGCGAAGCCCTCGACCGGCTGGTACCACGAATCTCGAGCCATGGATTTCCCCACGATCCAGACATCGTCCGGACCACTGGCCCAAATTCCGTTGATGGCCCCGACCGGCGCGCCAGCAGACGTCAGTGGTACGACAGCAGCCTCCGATCCATCCCACTGGTACACGTGGCAGCCCTTGGCGAACCACGCCTCGTTCGGCGACCGCACAAACATCGCATTCGAGGTTCCGCACGTGCCCAGGCCAGGCATGGGTACGGCGCGCGGCTCACCCAAGCCCCCGTCACCTGCTACGGCAAATTGGAACACTCCTGCGTAATCACTACTGGAATGCCCCACCAAAAGCCCATTTGCGTTGCCGACACCCCCAACAAACCCTTGGATTTCACCAAAAACTAGCAGTCCTACGGAGTATGGCGGGACGTAGCGACGGATTGTCCAGCTCGACCCATCGAAGTGTGCAAGAAGGGCAGCCTTAGTGGGTTGTATAGCATATCCAGAGACATACACGTCGTCCGAATCGAATCCCCAGATCCCCTGCCAGACGGCGTAGGAATCGGGCATCCAGCTCTTCGAGATCATGGTGCCGTCCGAGCCTTCAGCAAAGCGAAGTATGGTTCTTCCGACAGCCGCCCACAATTCGTTCGAGCTCGGGGCTAGCCAAGTGGTGCTTTGGAGGACGTGGATTCCGGGGTCATAGCCATTTGTTCCCTCGAATGAGATTGGCAGTTCGCGAAAGACAGGGGACTGACCGTCCTCCTTCGAGTAGTGAACGAGGAGTGTGTTGCTGAGTGCCCAGACGTCGTCGCGTTTTCGCACCCAGATGTTCCTGAAGAAGTCGCTTCTTGGTTCTACGTACTGATACATGACCGTCCACGCACCGCCATCCCATCGCAGAATCGCGTCGCCCCCGGTCGCCCAGACATCGTCCGGGCCCGAGCCCGAGATCGCGACGAGCGGTCTTTGAACGGGCAATGGCGTGGGACAGAAGCCACTTGGACCGCACGCCGGAGGCGCGGCACCGTCCAGGGACTGCTGCCCGCCATCTTCCGACGTCGGGACTGCGGTATTGGACGATGAACCGGCATCCTCGCGATATCCTAGGATCCTATCGCTCTCGGCACACGCGAATGGAGTCAGCGCGATCAGGAACGACAGATAGGGGCGCAAGACGAGTGAATTGCGGGTCGCAGAAGTGCACCATCGGTGACTCATGGATTGTTCCCCTCGAAATGAAGCATGGTGCCTTGCCCGGCGATCCAGATGTCGGTGGGGGAGCTCCCCCATACCGCGTTGAGTCGAGGCTTCGCGACTGCACCGTCGAAGGGAGTCGACAGCTTGGTCCAGCTCGTTCCATCCCAGTGAATGACGGTGCTTGCTTCGCCCACGGCCCACACGTCATCTTCGGAGAAGCCAAAAACGCCATAGAGAGCTTCGGTAACAGGACTTTCGACGATCTCGAACCTCTTCGTAGCCATGGCATTCGTCGTCATACGCCGGAGTGTGCCACCTTCGCCGACGAGCCAAGCGGCGCGTTCATTTGCCCACACACCGAAGAGCTTCCTCTTCGAGGCGCTGTCATACTCTTCGGGAGTGCCGAAGACGGGCGTACCAGCATCGGTGGCCGTTGTCGCGAAGATCCGGAACACGCGGCTCTTTGCGCCGACCGCCCATGCCTCGCTGGGAGCAACCATCGCGATTGAAGTGGGCTGGAATGCGGTTAGCCGTGGCTTCGCAATTTCTGAGGCGGGACCACCATCCCAAGCTGTGTAGGCGTGAAGCGGATCCGGGAAGCTACTGGCAGCGAAGTCGGATATGAGATAGCCCGTAGCAACCCAGATGACGCCACCCATGCCACGAACGGTCGCGACGTTGTAATTGTTTTTAGTTGGAACAAACTCCCATTTGGTCTCGGTCGGGCCTTTCCAGCCCGAGGTGTGTCGGACGACGAAGCCCTCAGCCATCCAAACGTCGTCGGGCCGTTCGAGCCATACGCTCCGCAGCGCAAGGTCATCGGTGAGATTGTACGGCCTGACTGTCGGAGCGGCGGCTTCCCAGCGGACACCGTCGTAATGCACGACAGTTCCTGCGGTCCCCACCGCATAGACGTCGCTACGACTCGAGCCCCATACGGATGTCAGGCTGACGGTGGGTTCGAGCGGAATGGGCGTCATGCAGATGCCCGACGAGCTACACGCATTCAGTCCCGCATCTACGCTCGCTGCGTCGATGTCCGCATCGGCATCGGCGATCGGCTTCCAGGCTGCGTCGTCAGGCGCTTCCGGCTCCTGGAGCGGCGTCTCCGGGCCCGAGCTGTGTGCGCAGGCGACAGGGATGGCGATAGTCGAGAATGTTCCGAGGGTGACCCAGATGTATCTCGCGAACGTCGTCATCGGACAGGACACTCCTTGGTGAGGCACTGGCCATTCACGCAGGGTTGGCCCGGAGCACCATCGCACGTGCGCCCGCAAGTCCCGCAATTGAGGGGATCGTTCTGCAGGTCCGTTTCGCAGCCGTTCGTTAGGTCATTGTCACAGTCTGCCCAATTCAAGTCGCAACGATAGCCGCACACTCCGTCAGCACATGCGGGCCGGCCGTGAAACTCAGCTCCATCGCTTCCGGGGCAGATGACATTGCACCCTCCGCAGTTGGACGGGTCGTCCTTGAACTTCTGACAATCATGTCCACAAAGGCATTGGCAATGGCCAATGAGATCGAGCCCAGCCCGACACCACTCGCCGGGACCGCATTTGACCCCGCATCCACCGCAGTTGTCGGGGTCGCTCGTAATATTGGTCTCGCACCCGTTCCCGGCTGGATCGGGGATGAGAGGGACGAGGAAATCGTCGTTGCAGTCCATCCACTTGGTGAGTTCGTTTGTGGTGGGGTCCTGGGTGACGCCGCATGCGCGATCCCAACACTTGCCGTTCAGTTGATTGCATTCGGTATACCCCGCATGCCACCACGCTGGAAACGCGGGCAAGTCCGGGGGCGGTGGCGGGCATATGCGCCCGCATTCTCCGCAGCTCTTTTCGATGCCGCAGATGCAGACCCCTGGAGAGCCCAGCGTTCCACATTTCTCATTGTCTGCGCATTCGACACCGCAGCCGCCGCAGTTCTTTCTGTCGTTGTCCGTATCTACCTCGCACCCGTCTTCCCAATCGCCATTGCAGTTGGCGCGGCGCACGCATACGGGCTGGCAAACGCCGTCGACGCAAGTCGTGGCCATTCCGAAGGCGCTGCCCAGCTCCTCCTTCCCAGGACAGTAGTGTCCGCATGCTCCGCAGTTGTTGTTGTCGGAGCTCAGATCGACGTCGCACGGGAACCGACTATTGGGACATGTCGTCCTACCCGCCGGGCATTCGTTCGTCGGGCAGGCCCCCATTGCCAGATCGCCCAGGCCAGAGTCTCCAGATGACTGCGGCCCGAACGTCGGCGGCTCGCCTGCGTCGATCTCGCCGACGAGCCCCGATTGCGTTGCACAACCCCCGGGGCCCAACAAAGCAACGAGAGCCACTGCAACGATGCCAAAGCGGAGTGCGGTCATCGAGCTCCCCTTTCGAGCGTGCGCTGAAGTCGTGCTGCCTGCGGGCTGTGCGGATATGCGCGGAGGAATGCCTCGACCCGCTTCGTCGCTTCGTCGCTTCGTCCTGCAGCGAGCAGCGCGTCGATGCGCATCGCCTGGGCTTCGGGAGCGAGGGCGCCGTTCGGAAACCTCCGATCGTAGTCATCGAGCTCAGCCATCGCGCCCACTGCATTGCCTGACGTCAGTTGCGCACGCGCCTCACGAAGCTTCTGCAGCTCGGCGTCGAACGTATCGGCGTCTGTCGAGCGCGGTCGTTCCACCGACGCGAGCGGGCGCAGCCTACGGGTGGGCGCATTCTCTTTGGTGGCGGTCGTCGGTACGCTCGGGAGCGAGTGGACGTTTGCCAGCGGCTCCGATGGCGCCGGCACCGGCGAAGACTCCGTTGGTGGCGAGACAGTCGTTTCGACGACTGCCTCTGCTCCCAGGCCTGGACGCTCGGCTCCGAGGTTCGAGGGCTCCGGCGAAGGTGCGTTTCCGTACGAAACGACCAGGGTGGTGCCCGCGAAGACCAGAGCCCCGATCCCCAGGAAGAGCAGACTCTTGCTCGTCAGCGTCGGTGACGACGGCGCGACGGCAGCATGGGTCTTCAAGAAGCGCGTGAGAGCGCGATCGAGCATGTCTCCGCCCGGCCGATCGAGAGATGCCAACCTGAGAACACGGCGAGCTTCATCGCTCGCCGCTCCGTCTTCGACGAGACGCTGCGGTACGTCCACTTCGTTCATGGACTTCCTTCCTTTTTCGAACGGCGCTGGAGGCCGGCCTCGAACTCCGCACGCGCGGTGCGAAGCCGAGAAGCAACGGTGCCTTCGGGAATCCCAAGCTCACCGGCGATCTCTTTCGCGGTAAGCCCTTCGATTTCGTACAGGATGAAGATTTCGCGCCGACCGACCGGCATCATCTCGAGCACGGCGTCCACGATGGCGATCGCTTGGCGGTGCTCGGCGCGCGCGGACGGATCGTCCGTCCGATCCACCAGGCCTTCATCGAGTGGCAGCGTACGGTGCCAGCTTCTCACGCGCGCACGGACAACGTCGCGCGCGACACCGACACTGACGCAACACGCGAACGTTTGCATCCCCCTTGCATCGCTCTGGCGCACCTTCGTCCAGTGCCTGAACATCTTCAACAGAACGACTTGGAGTGCGTCGTCCATCTCCTGCGGATACACGCCGAACCGACGGAGGCACCTCCATACGGCGGGAAGCACTCTCTCGACGGCCTCGCGAAAGGCATCGTCCATCGATGCGGTCCGACGGCCATCCGGTGTCGGGACCGACATCAAGTCGAGAGACTCCGCCTCGAGCATCGATGAACGTTAACGATGAGGCCCCGAGATTCGATCAGTCTTTCGTGTTCGAGCTTTCGAGGCCGGCCTGTAGGTGGAACGTGAGCGGGGCAACCCGATGGATCGTCCCGACGGGAGCGACATCCCATTCGGAGGGCCGAAGCGTGAGCCCGATGCCAGCCTCGAGCCGCAGGGAAAAGAAGCGCAGGAGCGAGGTCCTTGCTTGGATGGCCAGAAGGACGCTAGGGACGTCGAAAGCGGCGCGGTGATTGGCCTGAAACGAGCGGCCGCTCGCCTGGATTCGCGCGTTGGCCAGCCCGACACATGGCCCGAGGCGAAGACGCGCCGAGAGGACGAACGTATGAGGACAGGCCGAGAGCCTGCCTTCGATGCCCCGGAAGGTGACCTCGCCGCTCTCGACGCCGAGACGCGCGGGAAAGAGTACCGATCCCCCGAGCTCGAGCCGCCGCTCGACCGAACGTCCCATCGCCACCCAGATCGCGCCGCGCCCCGTGCCTGCAGCCTCTGGGAAATACCCGGTGACCAGCCCGAGACCTGCGAAGGCGCCGACGGAGTAGCGCATGGGGGCTTCCGATGGAGGGGGAGTGCCACGGCCGCTAGAGTGGCTGGGGGGTGCAGTGGGCGGCGGCTCGTGAGGCCGAGGTGTCGGCGATTCGGTCGGAGCCGGCATGAACGGAATGGCCTCGGTGCTCGTGCGATCGTTCAGGGTATCGATCGTCTGTCCGAGAATGAGGACTACCGCTTCGGCCACGGCGCGGCAGCTCGAAGCGGCGACCTTGCGCTCGGCGAGAGCTAGCTCGCTGGCGTGCTCGCGCACAACAATGGTTCCGGACGCCCCTTTGGCGCCCGCCTCGAGCAGAATGTGGACGCGTGCAGGGGTTGCCTCGGAAGCCGTGTGCGCCGCGACTCTCAAATCTCGCGCCATCTGTGGGTAGGACGGGCACGAGCCGCCGCGGTCGCGGATTTCAAGAACGATGCGGACGGCCCCGACTTCGATGGCGTCGGCAGCCGATGCTGGCCTCGACACGCAGACGAGGAGCGCCGCGGCGCCCAAGAATCTGCGCACGGTAGGCGCCGCCAGCACACCCCACTCCTACCGAGGCGACCTTGCCGGCGCAAGCGGGTGCGGGAGCTCCGAGTCCGCAGGCTGACTCGGAGCCATCCCGCGTGACGGCGACCACGCCAGCGACGTTTGTCGCGCGTCAAACACCGCATCGAATCCGGGCATGTCGAGTGACGCGAAGCGCGCAGCTCGTCGCGATGACGACCGACGACGGTGCTCAATCGTGAAGGTCGCTCGCGCCCGCGGATGCGCTCCAGGCCCGCGCGCCGCGCGCCGAGGCCGTTCCGGTCGGGCGCGCTCACCTCGCGCCGAGAAACCGGAACCACCTCGATTCAGTGCACGGGGCGAGACTCGAACTCGCACGCCTTTCGACGGTGGAACCTAAACCCACTGCGTCTGCCATTCCGCCACCCGTGCTCGCGTGACGCCCGATCCTTAGCACGAGATCAGCGCGCTCGAGCGTTGCTCGTGCCGCCCCCGGGAAGAGGCATCGGATGCTCCTTGAGGAGCTTGTTCGCCAGGTAGAACCGGGACCGGCTCTCCGCACCCCCGCGGTCGCACTGCCCGGACATGTAGCTGGCGAGCCGCTCCTCGACCGCCCGCTTCTTGCAGAGGTCGAACGACCGCCGGATCTGCTTCAACGCCGCCCGCGTGCACATCTCCGTGTCCGTCAGCGACTTCTCGGCGTTCGGTAGGTAGCCCTTCCCGAGCTGGAACAGGCAATACCACTTCCCGTTGCGCGACTTCGCGTTCGGTTTCAGCCGGCTCTCATACCACGCCATCGACACGAGCAGGCTCGCGGTGCGCTCCTCGCCCCGATCCTCCGGCGCGAAGAGGGGCTCGCTCTCGGACGCGCGGGCGATCGCCTCGGCCGTCTTCTCGTAGGTGTCGCTCCACGGCGCCGTCGGTTCGAGCGCCGCCAAGAGCCCCACCACCCATGCCACGGGTACGCTCATTGGACTCGGGAGCATGGGCGACGGTCCGCAGCGCGCGCAAGGGGGCGAATTCCGCACCGATGTGCCACACCACGGATATCGACAGCTTACGCGGCTGAAAAGATCGCGCCTACACCGGACGCAGCCGCGCTCGAAGGCGAATCGCCGACGATCGCCGACGAGTCGCTCACACGATCTCGACGACGACCGCGGTGAGGTTGTCTCCGGGATGTGCGGGGCGAGAGCGTTTGCCTCGATCGACGAGGTAAGCGGCGGCGCCGGTTCGGCGAGAGCGCAACGTGGTGAGCAGCTCCATCTCCGAGAAGGCCTGCCAGAAGCCGTTCGTCGCGAGGAGGAACAAGTCACCGGGCTCGAGCGCAAGCGTGGACATGTCGATGTCGACCTTGTCCTGGAAGCCGATCCCGCGCGTGAGCACGTTCGGATGAAGCGCTGCGATCTCCTCTTGCGTGAGCTCGGTACGCAGCTCGGGAGGAAGCTTCGCGTACTCGTTCTGGAGCGTGTGATCCTTCGTCAGCGCCTCGATCGAGCTCCCTCGGACGCGGTACACCCGGCAGTCGCCTGCGTGCGCGATCGACGCGTGCCCCGCGGCGAAGATGACGCACACGCATGCTGCCCCGAGGCCCGACCATGCGCGGTCTCTCTCGATGCGTCGCATGACGTCCGCGTTCGCGCGCTCGAGCACCCGCTTCGGGATCCCGAGTAGCGATTCTTTCTCCGCCTCGAGCACCGCGATGTCGCCCATCGCTTCCGGGACGCGGTGCTCGAGCAGTCGGCGAACGTGCTCTCGAAGCTCGACACGTTCGGCGATCGGCAGCGTGGAGAACGGACGTACGCGCGCACCCGGCGAGCCCGTGCCGTGCTCACCGACCCACCACGTCTCCGCGAGGGCATCGAGCACGCTCGCGCCGCGCCCGCGATAGAGGCTCGCGCAGGCATCGACGATCCGCGTCGCGGCATTTTCGCCCGAGCGATGGTGACCGATCCCGTCCGCGACGAGCGCGATTGCCGACGTGTCATCCTCGAAGAACGCGAACGCATCTTCGTTGTGATCGTGCACCCGGCCCGCGTCGGACGCGGCTTCTCCGCGCGTACGGACGGGGACTATCGGCGGATACGCATCAGGCATGGGCTCTTCGCGGGGCGCGCGCGTACTGCTCGGAGTGATCGCGGAAGCTTCAGAACGTGACCCGCCACGTGGCACCGCCGCCGCCTGGATGCATCGCGACCATCGGGCCCTTCCAGTTTGTGAAGGCGATGCCGACGACGGCCGTTCCGACCGCGGCGACGCCGGTGAGCGCGAGCATGACGTTCGCGGTGGATTGACTCGACTCGCCTTTCGACTGGAGGTCCGCGCACGGCGCGAAATTGGCGCGCGTGCAGCCTGCGTTCTCGAACTCTTCGTGCTGGCTCGAGGTGTCGAGCGCGAAGTACGTCGTCACGCCCGCAAGCACGACCGTGAGGCCGATGCCGCCGAAGAAGAAGATCGGGGGAAGACCGTCCGTGAACGGGCCTTTCTTGCGCGGGCTGTCTTCTCCTGCAGAAGAGGGCACCGTTGCATCGGCCGATGCGAGCGGGGCGACCGCACCACCTTTGCCGGCGGAGATCTCGGTCAGCTGATCGGCGCTGACCTCGATGGTCTTCGTCTGCGCACGACCTCCGTCGACGCCGAAGGCGATCGTGTGCGGGCCGGTCCGGGCCCAGACGACCTTGTCGACTTCGATCGGTCGGTCGTCGAGCTTTGCATGACAGGTCGCTCCCGACGGGCACTCGACGCGCACCTTGCCGGTCTTGCCTCGGAACTTCAGATGAGCCGCCGTGATGCTCGCGGCGAGCGTCGGCGTCGCGGGCTCGCGCCGGCTTCGCTCGAGGAGCTCCGCGCCGAGCGGCGCATCGTCCGCCTCGATCGACGCGTCGAGCGCAGCTTGCAGCGCGACGGGGCTCGGCGCGAGCGCGTCGGCGCGAGCGAACTCCTCGGCGGCCCTCTTCAGGTCGCCTCGCTTGTGCGCTTCGAGCCCTCGGTCGTACGCCTCCTTCGCGCGCGTCTTGTCGCCAGGCTGCGCGTACGCAGAAGCGGATGCGGTCAGCGCTGCGGCGACGAACAGTGAAACGAGGATCGATCTCTTCACGTCACGCCCGTTGTCAGCCGCAGAGCGAGCCCGGAGCGCAGGTCACCTTGCAGTCCCGCGGGCAGTTCTGCGTGCAGCGTACGCCGATCCCGCACGAGCCGTTGCAGTCTGCCTTGTCTCTGCACGTGAGGTCGCAGGTGCCTCCCAGCGCCTTCGCGCAGTCGAACTGGCAGGTGGCTTGGTTGTCACAGGTGAGATCGCAGTCCACGCCCTCGGTGCAGGTCAGCGTGCAATTGCTGTTGTCCGTGCACCTCGCGTTGCACGGGCCGTTCGTGCAGGTGAACGTGCACGTCTCGTTGCCCTTGCACGTGCAGCTCGCGCCGCACTCGCGAGACGTTCCCGGCGGTGCGCCCGTATCCGTGGCCGCTGTGCTGTCACGGACCCCGCTGTCCGTCGTCGGAGTGGCGGGCGTTCCAGAGCTGCCGGGATCGCCCGGCGTGGACGGCACGTCCGAAGTGCTGCCCGTTCCGATGTTCCAGTCGTAGGAACAACCGACGACGAGCGCGACGAAGGCGACGCTGACGACGCGGCGGGGAACCATCACCTGCGAAGCATAACAGGTCGAATAGGTGAACGCCTCCCGCCGTGACCATCACGGAGGGAGGCGCTCTCGCGATCCAGGGGAGGAGGGAGGTGGAGGGGTCTGAATCGCGTCGTCTTCGTAGTCGTGGCGGTCGCGTCCGCGTTCCGCTGCGTGGAACAGAGGTCGCGTGGATCAGAGTTGGCCAGGGCGCTGCGGATTGCCGTCACCACGCGGGACGTCGGCCCAGATGCATTCCGGATCGTTCCTGTTCGAGTTGCACTTGTTGATGTGCTCCATCGCCTTCGCCCACTTCGAGCTCGGCCAGCTCTCTTCGGTGATCCCGTCGAGGCGCATCGGCATCCAATGGGTCTTCTCGAACGTCTTGTAGCTGTCCGTGATCTTGCTCCAGTAGCCGTCGCCGCTCGACATCGGCCTGCCGCCTTCGGCACTCCCGGTCGTCCAGTTCGCGAAGCTCCGCATCCACGCGTCACCGCCGGCGCGATGGCAGGTGATGCACGGGCCGACCTCGTCGCTGACGAGCTGCTTCGGGATGTTCCAGCCCTGCGCGTCCATGTTGACGACGTAGTACGGGGCTTCGAGCCAGCTGATCTGGTAGTCGCGATCGAAGCCCATCATCGGGACCACGGGCTTGCCGTCGGAACGCTTCGCGCCGTTGATCCACGGCGACTGGATGTACGCGTCGGTGCCGTGGCAGCTCTCGAAGCAGTAGCCCTTCGGCGAGTCCCAGATCGTGCGCGACTTCTCGCGGTCCGCCGGATGCGGCACGTGCTCGCCGTCCGTGCCCGAGTTGAGCGTGTTCTGGAAGAAGCACGTCTTCCCGGTCTTCGGGTTGTTCCCGATCATCGCGATGTCGTTGAACCGCTTCGTCTTGGTCCAGCCGACATCTTCGCCGCGCGTGACCTTGCGGCAGAGGAGGATCCAGTGCGATCCCTCTTGGTTCACCGCGTGCGTGACGGTCGGGCCGGGCTCGCAGCCTCTGCTCAGGAACTGCGCCCGGTCGCACTTGTTCACGCAGTCGTAGCCCGCGCCCGACTTCTGGCCGTTCGGACCTTCGCCGTCGCACTTCGTGACCGGCTGACCGTCCTGCGAGAGCGGGATCATCGCGCCTTCGACGCCGTCGATGCGCACGGGGTCGTGGCCTTCGCCGGTTCCGACGAAGTCACGGCAGTCGAAGGTCTCGTACTTGCCGTTGCCGAGCTTCTTGAAGAACGGGATCTCGCCGAGCTCCGCGACGCACTTCTCGCCGTACTCCTCCATCGAGTGAAGCGCTTCTTCCCGCGCGGGCGTCGGATCGCCTGCACCCGCGTCCCCGGCACGGAAGCCGAGGCCGTTCGCGAACGAGCGTGACTTCAGGTCCTTCTCCTGCGCGTTGCCGAGATCCCACGCTTGCTCGAGGTTCGTCTGCAGCTTGATCGGCGCCTTGCCGGGGCGGGTGACACACGCCTCGACGAGCGCCTTCGGTCCACCGGCCGCGTTGATCTCGGCGGTGCGTCGCGCGGCCCATGCCGGATCGCTCTGGAAGCGATGATCGTCGTAGAGGGTGACGAGCTCGACGAGCTCCTTGGAGACCTTCGGGCCCTGGTAGACGACCTTGCCGAGCGGCGCGTTCTCGCGCGAGCCGAGGCCCGTGATGGGGCGCGCCTCGTTGATCGAGTCGCAGTCGATCTTCGCTTCGTCGCCGAGCTCCGGCTTGCCGCGGCGCACGCGGATGCGGAGCTGCTCGCCCGGCTTCAGCGAATCCTTCAGGGTCGCGGTGACCGAGCCCGACGCCTCGTCGTACGTGAGCGCGAGACCGAGCTTGTTGTCGACGCCGGTGAGGGCATCCTCGCCCTCGCTGTCGTCTCCATCTTCGTACTCGTCCGGAGCTGCGCAGTTGACGAGGAACGGGCCGGCGGCGGCGCAGCCGAGAGCGAGAAGCAGTCCCCAAGACCGAAGGTTCCGAAGGTTCATCGGCGTTCTCCCACGGAAAGCTCGAGCAGGCCGCGTGCCAGTGCGTAAGAGTAGGTTTTCTGCGTACATCGCGACGCGAATCGCGCAGAAATACAGGCCTCATGGACGGCGCCCGATCCAACAGGAACGGGGAACGGTTTCTGATCCCGTCCTTGACGGAAGGAGGCCATTCGTCCGACCTTGGCCCCTCGACTGGAAGGGAGGCTCCATGCGTCGATTCCGTGATTGCGTCGTCCTTGCAGCACTGGCTGCGTTCGCTCCCGTTTTCGGGTGTGGCGGTGAGGAGCCGCAACCGGTCGCTCCGCACCAGGCAGCGCCGCCGCCGCCTCCTCCTCCGACCGAGCCCGCGAAGCCCGAGCCCCCTCCGCCTCCGCCGAAGAAGTCCATGGCCGAGATGCAGAAGGAGGCGATCGGCGAGGCGCTCAAGGGCCTCAACGGACAGGACCCGAAGAAGTTCGCCTCCGTCTACGCCGACGACGGCGTCATCTCGGTCGCCGGTCTCAACGAGGTGAACGGCCGCGCGGCGATCGAGCAGAACATGACCGAGTGGTTCGAGACCTTCAAGGACGTGAAGCTCGGATTCTCTCGCGTCTGGGTGAAGAACGAGACGCTCGTCCTCGAGTGGGTCATCAACGGCAAGCACCACGGCGAGCTCTTCGGCGTGAAGGGCACCGAGCAGCCGATCGGCCACTACGGCCTCAGCATCGTGACCGTGAACCCGGAAGGAAAGGTCGCGAGCGAGCACCGCTACGGCGAGCTCGGCGCCGTCATGACTCAGGTCGGCGGCGCGGGAGCGAAGGTGAAGCCGCGTCCGATCCCCGCGATCCCCGCGGCGCCCGAGACGATCATGACGACGGGGGCGGCCGACGAGGAGAAGAACGTCGAGGTCGCGAAGAACGTGCTCGCGTCCCTCGAAGGCGGGAAGAAGGAGGCCGACTTCACGAACCTCCTCGCCGACGACGTCGAGCAGGACGGCCTCTTCCATCTCGAGATGTCGAAGGGCAAGGACGGCGCGAAGAAGTTCTACAAGTCCTTCACGACCGCGTTCCCCGACGCGAAGTTCGAGACGACGAAGGCGCTCGGCATCGGCGAATATGCGATCGTCGAGTCGGTGCTGAAGGGCACGCACAAGGGCGCGCTCGGCACGATCCAGCCGACGAAGAAGCCGATCGCGATCCATCTCGTCGACATCTTCAAGATCAAGGACGGTAAGGTCGCGCGCGCGTGGACGTACCAGAACAGCCTCGAGATGCAGCAGCAGCTCGGGCTCTTCAACGTCGCGCAGGCAGGCAACGTCCCCGCTTCGCAGGCGACGCCCGCGAAGCCCGCGGCTGCCGGCGCATCGGCCGCGCCCGCGACGACGCCCAAGGCCGGAGGCACCGGCGGCGGTGGTGGCAAGGACACCGGCGGTGGCGGTGGCAAGGGCACCGGCGGCGGCGGTGGCAAGGGCACCGGCGGCGGCGGCGGCAAGGACACCGGCGGCGGTGGTGGCAAAGGCACCGGGGGTGGCGGCGGCGGCGGTAAGAAGTAACGCGCGCGAGCGCCGCTTTCTGGAGAACATATGAAGAAGCTTCCCCTGCTTGCCCTCATGACCTGTCTCGGTGGCCTCGCTATGACGGTCGCCGCATGTGAAGAGGACAGCGCGCTCGTTCGGCCGCGACTCGATGATGGGGGAGGAGATGGATCGACGCTCGACGGAGGGCCCAACTCGGGCTCTCTGTCGTGCGGGGCGACGATCCCGACGACGTACGAGAGCGCTGCGTTCGCACAGAACGCCGCCGTCGAGATCGCGCTCGGGCAACGCTTCGTCGAGCTCGGCGACAAGATGCGGTCGGCCGAAGGCCCGAGCGGCGTCGCTGTCACCGCGAGCGAGCTGAACGCGATCTACAGCGCGGGCGCGCCGAGCCTCCGCGCCGTGTCGACGACGGGAGCGCAGAGCGCGGTCGACGGTTACTTCGCTGCGTTCGGGACGGCGATGGGCGAGAAGTGGTCGCCGAACGACGCGAGCCAGGATGGCGGAGCAGCCTCCGGCGGCAGATTCGACGAGTCTGTCTTGTACGTGTTCGATCGAACGGGCATCGATCTCCGCGTCGCTGCGGAGAACACGTTGCTCGGCGGCGCGCTCTACAACCACGTGCTCGGGCTCGTCGCTGCGCCGATCACCGAAACGACCGTCGACAAGCTCCTCGCCGCGTTCGGCGCGACGCCGGCGCTCGCGAATCAGACGGGGCCGGACGCGAGCGCCGATGCCGACAAGCTGCTTGCGGCGTACGCGTCGCAGCGTGACGACAAGTCGTCGGAGACGCCCGGGCCGTACCGGAAGGTGAAGACGGCGCTCCTCCGGATGAAGGCTGCCGTGAAGGGCGGTGAGGCATGCAAGACGGATCTCGACGAGGCCGTCGCGGCGTTCCTCACGGAATGGGAGCGCACGACGTACGCGACGGCGATCTTCCATCTCGCGGCTGCGGCCTCGAGCGCGGTCGACCCGGATGCAGGGCCGACCACGCTGCGCGCGTACGGCCAGGCGCTCGGGTTGATCCAGAGCTTCAAGGGCGTCGGCAAGCGCAAGATCACCGACGCGCAGATCGATGCGCTCCTCGGCAAGATCGGCTCGGCCGACGCGTACAAGCTCGTCACGTCGGCCGGCGATCGCGCGGTCGCGCTGAACGGAGCGATCAGCGACATCGCGCTCTACGAGGGCTTCACGCTCGACGAGGTCGACTCGTTCAAGAAGTCGTTCTAGCGGAACGGCCGAGCTCGAGCACGACCGCGCTAGGTGACGAGCAGCAGCTTGCGTCATCGGCTAGAGTGCATGACGTTCATGGCTCGTCTCGACAGCATCGCCGCGAAGCTTGCTGCCATCGGCGGTGATCACGGCGTGGATCCGGGGCAGGGCCCGCGCGCCGCGGTCGCTGCGATCCTGCGCCAGCTGCCGGGCGCGGAGGGCGCTGACCTCTTCTTCATTCAGCGCGCCGAGCACCCGGACGATCCGTGGTCGGGCCACATCGCGTTTCCGGGTGGGCGTCGCGATCCGGAAGACGCGAGCCTGCTCGCGACCGCGATCCGCGAGACGCGCGAAGAGGTCGGGATCGATCTCTCGCTCGAGCATTACCTTGCTCGCCTGCCCGACGTGCCGGCGTTCCTGCGGGCGAAGAGGACGGGCCTCGTCGTGACGCCCTTCGTCTTCGCGATCCCGAACGACGTGCCGATCGTCCCGAACGTCGAGGTCGCATCGACGCTCTGGGTGCCGCTCGCGACGCTCGCGCGCGGGGAAGGGAAGTCTTCTTTCAAGCTCGACTACGAAGGTCAGAGCTACGACTTGCCGTGCATGCACCTCGAGCCGGGTCGGCCGCGCCTCTGGGGCCTGACGTACCGGATGCTCGAGACGCTCCTCGACGTCGTTCGCTGAGATGCTAGATTCGCAGGGCGCCGGATCGCCCGGCGCCATCATGCGCTGACTCCTCTCCCTCGAATCCGAGCAGAACGCCCGCGGCAAGCTGCCGTTCGTGCTGCTCGTGCCATCGACCGCGAGAAGAGGAGTCCACATGAGTACCGTGCTCGAAGCGCACGGCGTTGGTGTCGCGTGGTCGGCATCCATGCCCGTGCTGAAAGACGTGTCGTTCGTGCTGACGTCGGGCTGGAGCGGCCTGGTCGGAGCCAATGGATCAGGGAAGACGACGCTGCTCCGAGCTCTCGCCGGAGAGCTCGTCCCGCACGAGGGATCGATCCGCGCAAGGCCGCCGGACGCGATCGTCGCGTATTGCCCGCAGACGGTCGAGGAGCGCGGTGACGATGTCCTCGCGCTCGCCGCGTCGCACGACGGGATCGCCGCGGAGTTGAAAGGAAGGCTCGCGCTCGAGGAAGACGAGCTCGAACGCTGGCCGACGCTCTCGCCCGGCGAACGCAAACGGTGGCAGATCGGCGCGGCGCTCGCACGCGAGCCGGACGTCCTCTTGCTCGACGAGCCGACGAATCACCTCGATGCGGCCGCGCGCAATCGACTGCTCGGCGCGCTCGGTCGCTTTCGCGGCATCGGTGTCGTCGTCTCGCACGATCGCGAAGTGCTCGAGCGGCTACCTCGCTCGATCCTCCGCGTGCACGACGGGAAGGTGACGGTTCATCCGGGCCGCTATTCCGATGCGCGAGCGGCATGGGAAGACGCGAGGCGGGGACGGGAAGATGCTCACGCTCGTGCAAAGGCCACGGTCCGCGCCGTCGAGCGACGGCTCGATGCCGTGCGCCGGACGCAGGAATCGGCTTCGAGCTCGCTGAGCGCGCGCTCGCGGATGAAGAACAAGAACGACCACGACGCCCGCAGCATGGGCGCGAAGGTCGTCGCCGGCTGGGCCGACGCTCGCGCGGGGCGCACCGTCCAGGTCGTCCGCGAGGAGCTCGCACGCGCGCGCGCCGACGTGCCCACCATCGAGCGCGATCGAACGCTCGGTGGAAAGGTGTTCGCGACGTACGAGCGTGCACCGCAGCCGGTCCTCTTCCACCTCGACGCGCCCGAGATCCGGGCCGGGGATCAGATCGTCCTCCGCGACGTGCGCATCACCATCGGTCGTGAGGATCGCGTCCGAATCACCGGCGAGAACGGGGCAGGGAAGACCACGCTCCTCTCGGCGCTGCTCGCATCACGACGTCGTGACGATCGCGTGCTGTATCTCCCGCAGGAGCTCGAGCGAGAACAGATCGAAGCGCTCGTCTCGGACCTTCGCGCCCTCGATGAAGAGGCGCGCGGCCGCGTCCTCTCCGTGTTCAGCGCGCTCGGGAGCGATCCCGAGAGGCTCCTCGCACGACGAGCGGCCGATGCAGCGCTCGTCTCACCCGGCGAGGCACGAAAGCTCGCGCTCGCGTCCGGGCTCGGACGGCATGCGTGGGCGCTCGTGCTCGACGAACCGACGAACCACCTCGACCTGCCGACGATCGAATGTCTCGAGAACGCGCTCCAGGGCTATCCCGGCTGCGTCGTCCTCGTCACGCACGACGATGCCTTCGGGGCCGCCGTGACCACGCGCACCCTCACAGTCGCCGACGGCCAGGTGAGCTGACGGCACGCCGCGGGACGCTCACATGATCGCGCGACCGTCCGCCGTGAGCGCGGACGTCGCGAACGTCGTCGCGTTGCTCGCGCCGTTGTCCCTTCAGCCGTGTGAGCCACGATCGGAAGAGGCGCAACTTCGCCACGACGTCGTCGAGCGTCTCTGGGGTTTTTCGGCTGACACCATGGAGGAGGAGAGGTGTTGGCGACTCTCGTCCTCAGCTTGGGTCATGGCCGGAGCATGTTCTCGGTGACGAAGAGCGAGCACTATCCGTGTCGTATCGACGCGATAGGCGAGCGTCGCTCATGCGGCTCTCCGCTTCGAGCACCAACTCGCGCGCCCGCGCAACAGCTAGGCAGCTCGAGCGTGACACGCATGGGCCATCGCTTGCATCGGAACGGTTCGTCTTCGCTTTCGAACATCGTTGGCGCGATGTCCCGTGTGCTCCTCCGGAACGTCACGATGACCACCTACGGTGCAATCATGATGGTGAAGAGCCGAGCGGCACTTGCTGCTCTGGCGGTGCTCGCGAGTGGCTGTGCGGACCGGGGCCGCGCGGTTGCCATTCGCGAGGTCGAGACACCGTCGACTCCGCTTCCCTCGACGACGGTGTCACGTGAGGTCGAAGGCGGTCGAGGCGTCGACGGTCCCGTCGTCCTCGTCGCCATCGACGGCGTGCGCTGGCAGGAAGTCTTCCACGGCGCCGACCGTGCGTTCTCGAGCTCGGCGCCGATTCCAGCCGCGGCCATCTTCCGGAACCTCCATGCGCTCGGCAGCGAACGTGGGGCTTTCGTGGGTGCGCCCGGTCACGGAACGATCTCCGCTTCAGGGCCGAACTTCGTCTCGCTCCCGGGCTACACCGAGCTCCTCGGCGGGCGCTCGTCACGCTGCACCGACAACGGTTGCTCGCGCACGCCGCTTCCGACGATCCTCGACGAGGCGCGGGCCGCCGGCGCGAAGGTCGCCGCGTTCGCATCGTGGGAGAAGCTCGATCTCGCGACGACATCCGCGCCCGGCGGCTTCGTGTCGTCATGTGGTCGCCATGGAGATCCCTCGATCGATCCATGGCCCGGATACGGCGATTATCGACCCGACAGGATCACCGCTGACGCGGCGCTGGCGCATTACGAAGCGGAACGCCCCGACGTCTTCTTCCTCGGCCTCGGCGATCCCGACGAATACGCACATCGCGGCGACTACCACGGCTATCTTGCTGCGCTTCGCCGCGCCGACGAGGTCATCGGTCGGTTCGTCGCGCTTCTCGATCGAATGGGCGAGCGCGGACGGAGCACACACGTCATCGTCACGGCCGATCACGGCCGCGCGAGCGACTTCAGGAATCACGGCCCGATGCCGGAGGCCGCACGCGTGTGGATGGTCGCTGCGGGGCCACGCTTCGCCGCGCGCGGGAACGTGACGTCGCCGCATCCGCGGCGGCTCGCGGACATTGCACCGACGCTTCGCCTCCTGCTCGGCCTCGCGCCCGACACCTCCGAGCGATCGGGGGCGCCGATCCAGGAGCTGTTCTGATCGGCTCTCGCGTCGCGAAAGCGCCGAGGCGATCGTTCAGCCCGTCTTCAAGACGCCGACCGGGCAGCTCACGCCGGTGCCGCCGACGCCGCAATACCCGTTCGGGTTCTTGTCGAGGTACTGCTGGTGATAGTCCTCGGCGTAATAGAAGGGGGGCGCATCGACGATCTCGGTCGTGATCGCGCCGTAGCCCGCCTCACGTAGCTTCGCCTGGTACGCGTCCTTCGAGCGCTCGGCGGCCGCGCGCTGCTCCGCATCGTAGGTGTAGATGCCGGAGCGGTACTGCGTCCCGACGTCGTTGCCCTGCCGCATGCCTTGGGTCGGATCGTGGTTCTCCCAGAATGCCTTCAGCAGATCCTCGTAGGAGATCTTCTGCGGGTCGTAGATCACGCGCACGACCTCGTTGTGCCCGGTCATGCCCGAGCAGACCTCGCGATAGCTCGGGTTCGGCGTGTAGCCGCCCGCGTAGCCGACCTGCGTCGAGATCACGCCGGGGATCTTCCAGAACTTCCGCTCCACGCCCCAGAAGCAGCCCATCCCGAACATCGCCTCGCGCGAGCCTTCGGGGAATTGCTCCATGCTCGTACCGAGCACGACGTGGGTGGCGGCGACGGGCATCTTGTCCGCCCGGCCCGGCAGAGCTTCTTCCTTCGACGGCATCCGGATCTTGTCGGCGTATCCCATGGTGAACCTCTTCCGCTCTCGTTCCGATGCTACGCGGGGAACTTGTAGCCACGCTCGACGCGGCACACCCTCACTTCGTATCGCGAATAGAAAATCTCGCGACCTTGGCTCTGCGCTCGCTGGTGATCGGCCTGGGACTTCCACTGCGCGATCGCCTCGAGCGAATCCCAATACGAGACCGTGATCCCGAAGCCATCGGCGCCGCGTGCGCTCTCGACGCCGAGAAAGCCCGGCTGTTTGCGCGCGAGCTCGACCATCGCATCGGCGGTCTCTTCGTACCCTTCGGGTGAGCTGGACGCATGCTGGCTCGAGAAGATGACCGCGTAGCACGCCCCCTGCGCTCCGATCTCAGGTCCGGTCACGCCGTCATTCTCCGATGCGGAACTGGACGCCGAATCCGGCGCCGAAGTAACGGAAGAAGCCGTCGTCGACAGCGGGGGAGAGGATCATCGTCTTGAGGTCGACCGAGCTCGCCACCTGGTAGCCGAGGCCGAAGCCGAGGAGGAGGTGAGCGTCGTGCTCCGTCCGGTTGAGCCGACCCGGATCGATGAACCGGAGCTGCGCCATTGGACCGAGCCACAGCTTCTCCGATGGCTGGAACCAGAAGTAGCCGGGGATCGAGAGGCCGTTGTACGCGGGATCGTAGAACGAGACGGGGATGTACACGCCCGTGTCGATCCGAAGGAGGTCCGAGACGTGGAACGCGAGCGGCACGCCGAACATGATGCCGGCGCGTGTGCCGTCTTCGATCGGGAGGAACACGCGGCCGTCGAGGCCCACCTCGGCGACGCTTCCGCTGTACGCCACCCATCGGATCCGAAACTCGGGGTTGGCGACGGTATCGCCGCCGTAGCTGAGCGGGCTCGTACCGTACGTCTCGGTCCAGAGCGTGCGCGCGTAGTAGTCCGCGCCTGTCGCTTTGCCGTCGTTGCCGAAACGAACGCCGGTGCGGAAGCCGAGCTCGAGTCGCTCGGTGACGCCGAGCGTGCCCTCGAGGTTCAGTCCCAAGCCGTTGGCGTCTTCGAACGGGCGTGGAGCGCGGACGTGACCGACGCCGATGCCCACGTCTCCGGCGAAGACGAGGCGATGCTGCGTCATCGGACGATCGATCCAGCGCTCTGCGGCGTTGCTCGGCGTCTCGACGGCTGCGAGTGAGAGGAAGGCTCCGGCGGCGAGGATAGTGCGGCAGATTCGTCGCATGGGGGCGCAGCCTAGGCCGGCCTCCGCTGCACTTCAATCCGATGCCGGCGCAGACGCGGGCGGCGATGCGGCAGACGTGCGAGCCGCAACGTCGACGCTCGGTCCAGCATCGGGATCATCGCTGCCCTTCGCGCGTGCACGTCGCTGCTTCACGAGGAGCACGACACCGAGCGCGATCACCGCGAGTGACCAGTACTGCGCGAACGTGAGCCCGCCCTGTCGCGCATCGGCCGTCACGCCTTCGTCTGCGCGGAGGAAGTCGAGGACGAAGCGGAACGAGCCGTACACGAGCGTCCCGATGATCGTGTACGTGCCCATCGCGACCTTCTTGTTCCACGTGAGGGCGAACCCGATCGCGAGCGGTGCGAGCACGAGCACTTCTAGCAGCCCGAGGTCGTAGCGAACGTCGCTCGCGCCCGTGATGACGTGGATGGGACCGAAGACGTGATGGATCCCGTCCTCCGCCGAGCGCGGGAACCCGATCGCGAGGAGCGAGCCGAGCGTTCCCGGTGCGACGGCCTTCCCGACGTGATCGTGGATGAGCGCGCAGCCCACGCGCCCGATCGCGTGAGCGAGCGGCCACGTCGCGAGGATGACTTCGCTGATCGGAAGGAGCGCCTGAGACTTCTCGCGTCGCGTGACGCGCCACTGTTCGGCCTCGCCCGTCTTCTCCGTCCGGATCCAGACGCGGCTCCAGAGGATTGCGCCGACCGTCGCGCCGACGATCGCGCCCGTCGAGCTCAGGCCCTGGATCGAGAAGCGTGAGGAGAGCGACTCGCCCGGATGATAGAAGACCGCGTCGACGCCCCACGCGAACGCCCAGCCGAGGACGCCGAGCCAGATGGTGAGCACGCGGAAGTCGGCGCGGTCGAACCCGCGACGGACCGCCATCTTCATGAGGACGTGGTCCCACGCGAAGAACGCGATGGCGACGCAGACACCGAATGGGTGCAGCGG
>JAEXCN010000101.1 GCA_023402175.1 Pseudomonadota bacterium
CTGCCGACCAGATAGACGTCCTCGGGGCCGCTTCCCCATATGGCATTGATCGTCGTCTTCTCGCTCGACGGCAGAACGGTCCATTTCGATCCATCGAAATGAGCAATCGCTCCGCCCGACCCCGCCGCCCAGACATCGTTCTTCCCTGATCCCCAAACTGCCTTGAGAAGGTAGCGGGGATCGACGCCCGTCGGCACGATGCACCAATCGGTGCCGCCGCAAGCGACGGGCTCCGTTGCGCCGTCACCACCGTCGCTCCCGCCTCCGTCAGTGGACGGAATCGTCGACGCGTCGTCCGGCGGCAACTCGGGGTTGTCCTTCGATTCCGCACAGCTCGCCATGAGGAGACAGGGCACTGCCGAAAGGGCAGCCGCAACCGCAGCCCGAGAGGCGAGGACGTTCTTCCAGAGGTGCTTCATTGGGGCGGACCTCCGGTTCCGGCATCACACTCGATCATCAAGCATTTCCCTTCGATACACGGCTGCCCCGCGGCCGCGTCGCAAGCGATACCGCAAGCCCCGCAGTGGAGGGGGTTGTTGTCGAGCTTGGTCTCGCAGCCGTCGAGCGGGTTACCGTTGCAATCGCCAAAGCCGCGGGGGCATTCAGTTACACAGATTCCCTTGTGGCAGACGGCTTTGGCGTTCCCGAACGACGGACACTCCAAGCCGCAACCTCCGCAGTTTTTCGGATCGGAGAGAAGATCGAAACACTTCTCACCGCACTTCGCTCGCCCGCTGTTCTCACACTTCTTGAAACATTGAATGCCGTCGTCGGGATCGTTCCGGCACTCTTCGTCTGCCTGGCAGACGTTCCCGCAACTCCCGCAGTTCTTCGGATCCAGAGTGGTGAGGTCGGTCTCGCAGCCGTCGGAGTTGCAGCCAAGGCGGAGCAGATCCTCGTTGCAGTCAGCCGTGAACGGCATGCACTTGAGTGCACCGCAGTCGCTATTCAGGCAGCCATAGTGAGTATTTGGCGGCATGGGACTGCAGCCGCCATCCTTGGTATCGGGGCATTGAGTATCGCAGTCGCCGCAATGGCGGTCGTCGTTGGTCGGGTCGATGCACGGATCGTTGTAACAATTCCGGCAAAAGATCTTGCCCGCGGGGCATCCACATACACCCTTGAAACATTCGTCCCCCGGGCAGGGCTTTCCACAGGCGCCGCAGTTCTCGGCGCTGCTTCCGACTTCGACCTCACAACCGTCTTCGGCTATGCCATTGCAGTCCTGGTAGATGTGAGGCGCACAAAAGGTCGGGCGAGTGGCACAGTCGTAGCTGCACTTGCCATTGATACAACGTGGAATCGCGTTTGGACCGGGCGACTCGCAAACGTTCCCGCAGACGCCGCAGTTCTCAGCGTCGTTGAGCAGGTTGGTCCCGCAATGGACCGCGGCGGCGCTTCCACAGGTCGCGAACGGCGCAGGGCATTCCGTGGCCACGCACATGAGCTTTTCCAGCTGTACACCGCTATCGACCCCCGCCTCCGGCAGAGGGTCGAAGACCTGCGGAGGGCCGGTATCCGGATCGGTCGCCAGGATGACGCGGTTGTCGACGGCGCATGCAGCGCTCATCGCAGCACCGGCGAACGGAAGAGCGAGGAGCAGCAGACCTCGCCGTAGCAGGTTATCGCGGTTCGAGGGTTTCATCGTTCGAGATCTTCCGTCTTCGAAAGGAGCGCGCGCAGGCGGTCGGCATAAGGACCATTGGGGGCTTCAGCGACGAGCCTCCGCGCGAGGTCGTAGGCTTTGTCGGACTGCCCGGCGGCCATGAGGGCCTCCACCCGCACGACTTGAGCTTCCTCGGTGAAGAGGCCCGCGGGATACTTCGTGTCGTAGCGCCGGAGGGTCGCCAGACAATCGTTGGCTTTCCCTTGGGAGAGTGAGTGGCGAGCAGACTCGACGAGTGCGAGCTGCTCGCGGAAGGAATCCTTGTCGTCGGCAGAAGCACTCGATCCGGGGACCGGATGCGGAATCGGGTTCGAGCTCGGATTCGAGCTCTTCGGCGCCGCCTGGGGAGGTTGCGCCTGCGGCAGTTGGTCGACCGCGACAGAGGAGGTTTGAGCAGGCACCGCTTCGGGCACTGCGACAGGCGACGGGGGCGCCATCGCGGTGGTCCGAGGCGCAGCGCTGGACGCTGGTGGTGCCGAGGCGTCTCGCCGAACGGACGCCGTCAGCAAGAGCCCCGCCGTCACCAGCAGCCCGCCGACCAGAGCCAAGCCACGCCGAGACGGCACCTTCGAATCAACGACTGGCGGCTTTCCGTCGTTGCCGGCGTCGACCATGTCGATGCGGGCCAGCAACGCCGCTTGCCCACCGGAAGGCGGCGCATCGTCTTCGAGTGACCTCAGAAGGCGCGCGACATCGTCATCATCGGACGTCACGAGGCGCTCCGGGGGAGTCGGGTCTTTCACAGATCACCTCGGAGACGGCTTCGACGGCGATGAACGCAAGCCCGAAAAGCCTCACGAGCACGGCGCAACCGAGAGCCGACGGTGGGTACCGGCAGGCCCGTGACGCTGGCGATCTCCTGCATCGTCATTCCTTCGAGCTCGAACATGACGAACGGCCCACGAAGGTCGTCATCGAGCTCGGCGAGCAAGCTGTAGGCGAGCTCGCGGGTTTGTTTCTTCTCGAGAGTCGCTTCAGGATCGGGCGCAAGCGTGGGAGCGCGATCGGGATCATCGACGACGGGGTCGCGCCGGGCCTTGTTCAGCGTGTGCCGGGCCGTGCGAAACGCGGTCGCGAACAGAAAGGCGCGCTCGCTGCCCGCTCGAACGGCGTCGGCACGCCGAAGCGCGACGAGGAACACGTCTTGAACGACCTCGTCCGCGAGCGGCGCGGGGACGCCGAGACGACGAACGAACTTCCAGACGTGCGCGTAATGAGCCGCGACGAGCTCGCGAACCTGAATGCGTCGCGCTTCGTGAGCCAAGGCCTCCTCGTGCTCGGCTTCGCTCCAGGGCGCCGCGACCATGCCCTAAATGAAGCGTCGCGCTCGAATAATCACAGAAAGCGTACGACCGTCGAAGAAAGTTCGGCCACACACCGTCTCACAGCGGAGTCATAGGTCCAATCCGAGTCCGACGCCGGCGCGGAAGCCGAGTGGTGGTGTCTGCGAGATGAGAGCTCCCGAGGAGAGCTCGAAGCGGGTGCGATCGAGAGGGATCATCATCCCGCCCGTCACCGCGAGAAACCAGCGCGGCGAGAAATGCCAGCGGCCTCGCACGATCGCGGCGGCTTCGGTCCAGAGATTGGCAGAGCTTCGAGCTTCGGGAAGCCCATTGGCGGCGGCGCCGAGGCGACCGAGCGCGAGCTCCACACAAGGCGCCACTTCGAACGCACGAACAGCGACGACGTGCGGGCACAACCGGAGCGCGCCAGCCGTCCAGAGGAAGCTTGCTCCACCGCCGGCAACGGAGAGCTCACGCGGAAGACTTTGGCGGACACCGATGCCGAGGACCGGACGGATGCTGGAGCTGGCAAGTTGGAGCTCCAGTGTCATGCTCGCGAACGGCACGATCGTTCCAAGTAGGGCGCTGGTGATCTCGCCTTGCAGATCGAGGGAGACACGGACAGGAGCTGAAGGCGAGCGCCCTTGCGCGGCGAGCGGGGGTGAGGCTCGTCGAATCGACGGTTCGGGGGGCTTCACGATCGTCGGCGGCGTGGACGGATCGAGAGTCGTCGGCGACACGGGCGGCTCGGCCGGAGGCAGCGGTGGCTCGCTGGGAGGCGAGAGCTCCGCGAGCCGATGCATGGCAAGGGCGAGCATCAGTGCCAGCGCACGCGCGACCGCTCCACAGTCGGGGCCCTTCAGCTCGCGCTCGATCGTCGTGCCATGTGCGCGATCGACGAATCGGAAGAAGCCGCTCGCGCCCTTGTCCTGCGCGCGGAGCTCGACGAGAATGAGCCGGCGCGCTTCGTTGAGCTCCACGAGGTCGAAGGCATCGGTGTCCCGGCGAAGGGTCGACACGAACTCCGCTTCGCTCGGACAGCTGCGAGTCGCCGAGTACCGGAGGTGCACCGTCTCGGCCGGCGGCCCCGCGGCCCCAGCGGGCGAAGCGATCAGCGCTCCCTCGAACGCAAGCAGTACGGCGTAAAGCCATCGGCGGCGTGCGGGACGAGACGGGCACAAAACGCGCAGGGATTCTTTCTGAATTCGCCTGCCGCTTCAAGGCGCGTCCGCGTCGACGAAGCCGGTCGCTCACCGCGACCTCGGACGTCACTTCACGGGCGGCGGCACGGCGTCGTTGATCGGACGGAGGCCGGTTCCACCGACGTAGCCGTAGCTCGCGTACCAACCGAGGCCCCAGACGGTGATCGCGAACGGGCCCTTGCTCCGTACCTCTTGCCGGCCGTAGCTGCTACAGCCGCCTTTCGCGAAGCTCTCCGTGAAGCCGGTCGTCAGCCTGACCCACGCGTACTCGTATTTGCCGCTCGACCCGAGCGGCCGAAAGCCCGTGATCTCGCCTCCACATTCGAGCTCGACGGGCATGAAGCCGTCCGCCGACCTCCGACGGATGACCGTGAGCGCAGTATCCGGGAACGTGAAGTCCGTCATGAAGATGTACCGGTCGAGGTACTGATCGGCCGCCTGCACGTTGACGAACTCCGGGTCGCCGAGGGTGATTGTCCCCTCTTGGCCGTTCTCGCCGCGGAGGTTCCATTCGGCGCCGGTCATGTACGTCCCGACGTAGAACGGGTGCTTCGAGTCCTGGCTCCGCACGACGAAGACCTCGTCCGTGATGAACGACAGCGATTGGCCCGCCCCGATGGTCTCGGGGGCGTTGCGCGGCCTCGAGGGCTCGTACGTGAGCACGGTGCCGTCGACGGCACCGACGATCGAGTACGGCACCATTTCCCGGATGTTCGGCGAGAGGCTATCGATGCGGGGTGGGTACGGCACGACGGCGTATTCGGTTCCCCAGTGTGACAGAGGCGGGATCTGCTGCTGGAGCATGTCGCACGCCGCGACGTCCGCCGGGAGGAACGAGCACTCAGCGCCCCCGAAAAGCCCGACTGGCCGGCTCGCCTCGATCGGGCTGCCGGTCAGCTCCTCCTGCGCAATCTGGAGTACCTGGCCCCGATCGAGCTTGAAGCTCACGGGCGCTCCCGCAGAGCCTCCCGTGATCTCACCGACCGTCCGAAGATCGACGTTCGGCCGAATGCTGACCTCCGTGTCGTCTTCGCTCGCGATGATCTGGAGCGTGCGTAGCCTCGGATCGGTCGACCACTGCGACGTTCCGAAACCCGGGCTCACGGCGACGTAGTTCTTCGCCCACGACGAGACCGGGAGCAGAAGCGTCGCGGCGGGCTCGTACGACCGCGCGCCCCCGTATGGCGCGATGGAGTACGCGGACACAGGAGCGTCGGTCTTGATGCGGAACGCCTTGGTCCGTGCGGTGTGATGCGTGATCGGATCGAACGACAGCGCAGGCGTCACCGACGGCGGGCACTCGTATTCACCGATCGCCTTGTCGAAGGCCAGGAACACGATCGCGAGCTGGCCGGGAGGGAGCGGGCCCTCGAGGAGCGTGTAGACCGGCGCCCCATCCTGCCTCGCGACCGTGTAGACCGATTTCGAGATGTCGAGCGCGTCGCTGCCGTACTCGGCGCCGATGCTGACGCCGCGGTCCCAGGTGTTCGCGATCATCGCCGCGAAGCAGCCTCCGCGCGCGGGCGTCCACGTCGTCGGCGGGAGCGTCCAGAGTCACAT
>JAEXCN010000209.1 GCA_023402175.1 Pseudomonadota bacterium
GTAGTGGACCTCCGCGCTGATCCAGACGACGTTCTTCACGCCGCGCGCGCGCATCCCCGAGAGCAGAGCCGCGAGCTCGATCTCGCGCTCGCGCGGAGGTCCGTTCTCGTTTCCCCAGCCGTCGTCCGCCTGCGGGATCGTCTTGCCTCGTTCGGCGATGACGAGCCCGATCGGCATGTCGCACGCGATCACTTTCCAGGTCGCGCGAGACCTCGAGAGCGCATCGAGCAGCCAGGCGGACTGCGCCGCGCCGAGGAGCGCTCCTTCGGCCGAAGGTGGCTCGTTCGGAGTCCGATGGCTTCGCCCGTCGAGCAAGAAGACGTCGAGCAGCGGCCCCCAGTGGACGGCGCGGTACATCGGCGCGGTGTGCGGGCGGAGCGTCGGTGCGTACTCGTACATCGCGCGGCGTGCGTCGACGGCGAGCGCATCGACGCTCGGGACGGCGTATTTCGGGTCGTCGAGCACCTCGCCAGGAAACCAGTTGTTCCGGACCTCGTGATCGTCCCAGATCGACAGCATCGGGACGGCGGCCGAGAGCGCGCGGACCTCCTTCGAGAGGCGCGGATACCGATGCGCGCCGCGGAAGTCATCGAGCGTTCGAGCGACGTGGTCCTTCGCCGGATCGACGAGGTTGTTCCAGGTCGTTCCGTCTCGGACGTCGATGCGCGGCGGGATCGGATCGTCCGCGTAGATCGTGTCGCCGCAGTGCACGAACAGGTCCGGCGCGCGAGCGAGCAGCGCGGCGTACGCCGGCATGCCGCCGCGCGCTGGGTCGATCCCCCAGCCCTGGCCGTTCGTATCGCCGGACCAAGCGAGCACGACGTCGCGCGCATCTTCGGAGGCAGTCCCGAATTCGGGGGCGGTCCCGAACGAGCCAACGGTCCAGTCCGTGTCCTCGAACCGCGCCCGGTAGTGGATCTTCGTCCCGCTCGGAAGGCCGGAGAGCGCGACCTTGCCGGTCAGGTCGGTGTCCGGCCCGACGATCGGTCCGAGCGCGCGGACGACGCGGTCGAACCGAGACGAGGTCGACCATTCGACGATCATCCGCGAAGGTTTGTCGGAGCGGGACCACACGACGGCGCTCGAAGCCGTGACGTCGCCGCTCTGCACGCCCCAGGGCAGCTCACGCGGCGGTTGGGCTCGAGTGGCGACGGCGGGCGAGGGGCGACCGTCGCGGGCACATCCGGAGAGAGCGATACCCGCAGCGCCGCGCAGTAGATCGCGACGACTGACACTTGCACCACGGAGCGGATGGCCGTGGTACGGTTTCACCCCGCGCATGCGCCGCTCTTACCACGCCCTGGTATTCGCGCGGTTCGTCGTCGCCCTCGCGGCCCTCGCGCTTCTCCTCGGCGCGCGGGTCGTGCGAGCGCAGGAGAACGACGCATCGACCGCCGTGGACACGGCGGCTGCTGCAGTCTCCGCGTCAGCGATCGCGACCGCAACGGCTCCTCCGCCACCGTCACCGTCACCGCCACCGCCGCTCGTCACGAAGCCCGCGGCCAGCAGCGCAGCGCCTCCGAGCGCGGCGCCTCCGAGCGCGGCGCCTCCGAGCGCGTCGGTGGAGACGAACCCGCCCGCTCCGAGCGCTCCGTCGGCGTCCGCGAGCCCGCCCCGTCCGATCACCGGCGAGGTGAAGGTCCGCGACAAGGTCGTCGTCACCTTCCGCGCCTCGCGTGGTGGGCGCTCGCCGGTCGATCGCGCGAAGGCGGCGCAGGGCGCGCTCGATACGCTCATGACGCACGGCGAGCAGCTGGGCGACGTGCGTTTCGAGGAGTCGCAAGGCACCGCGGTCGTGTTCGTCGGCACGACGCCGGTGCTCACGCTCGGTCCGGAGGACGTCGAGGCCACCGGCGAGGCGAGCCTCGGTGTCCTCGCGGCGCAGGTCACCGCGCGCCTCTCGGACACCGTGTCGAGCGAGCGGAAGCGCAGCGCGATCGCGACGACCGTCTTCAGCGTGTCGCTCCTCGTCTTCTCCGCTCTCATCGCGTTCTGGCTGCTCGGACGTTCTTCGGACCTCGCGGAGAAGCTCCGGATGTGGATGGCCGAGAACCCGGAGCGCCTCGCTGCGATCCGGCTCGGCAAGATCGAGCTCGTGAGCGCGGGGGCGACCCGCGGCGGTTCGTCGATCGCGCTGACGCTCGGCTATCGCCTCACGCAGTTCGCGATCGGCTACGCGTGGCTCATCTTCGGCCTCTCGCTGTTCGAATCGACGCGCGGCTACACCGAGAAGCTGACGGGTCTGATGGTCACGCCGCTCTACGCGCTCGCGACGCGCGTCGGCAGCAGTCTCCCGGTCTTCCTCGTCGCGGGCATCGCGGTGCTCGCCGTCAGCGTGCTCGTTCGTTTCGTCGGGCTGTTCTTCGACAGCGTCGCGCGCGGAGACACCAAGATCACGTGGCTGTCGCGCGACCTCGCGCGGCCGACGAGCACGCTCGTTCGCTCCGGGATCGTCGTCATTGCCCTCGTGCTCGCGTCGCCGCTCATCACGGGCGAGAGCGATGGAGCGCTCTCGAGGGTGGGCCTCGTCGCGCTCGTCGCCGTGGCGCTCGCATCGACGCCGCTTCTCGCGTCCGCGACCGTGGGTGCGGTGATGATCTACGGACGGCGCCTCAAGAAGGGCGAGCTCGTCGAGTTCGGCGGACGCGCCGGTCGGGTCAACGCGGTCAGCCTCCTCGACGTTCGCCTCGAGGACGCGGGCGCATGCGACGTGAGCGTGCCGCACCTCCTCGGCCTCTTCCATCCGACGCGCGTGCACCGGCACCCGCCGCTCACGTCCGTCGACATCGTCGTCGATCCGAGTGCGCCGCAGGAGGACGTCGAGAAAACGCTGCTCGAGGCCGCGCGCAGCATCAGCTCGCGCGGGCGTGTGGAGCTCGTCTTCCTCGACGGGGCGGGCGCGCACTGGCGCGTCCACAGCGCTACGCACAGGGGAGACACGACGCTCGGTCGGGCAGTGCAGCACGCGCTGGCGAAGCTCGGGGTGGGGCTTGGCAGGCGCAGCGCTGCCCATCACGAACAGCAGATCTCGCCTCGGGGAGGAGAAGGGAACACCGGCGCGTGAGCGCGATCGCCCTGCTCATGGGGTTGCTCGTGCTCTCGTATCTCGGGAGCCTCCTCGTCGGCACCGGCAAGACGCGTGGCCTCGCGTCGGGTGTCGAGTTCATCGGCCTCGGCTTCGCGGTGGGTCCGCACGCGCTCGGGCTGGTCGATCGGCCGATGATCACGGAGTTCGAGCCGATCGTGCAGGTCGCGCTTGGATGGCTCGCGTTCGTCGTCGGTTTGGACTTCGGCCGCGTCGAAGGGCGACGCGTGGACAGGACCGCGTCGACGCTCGGCATTGCGTGCGCGGTCGTGACGGGCGCCTTGGTCGCGGCCGCTGCGTACTACTTGGTGAGCAGCGTCCAGCTCCCAGGTGTGGAAGGGACGAACGCGATCCTCCTCGCGGCGGGCGCGGGCGCCGTCAGCGCAGAGACCGCGCGCAACGCCGTCGAGTGGGTGCAATCGCGCTGGGGCGCACGCGGCCCGATCTCGAGGCTGATCGTCGACATCGGTGCAGCCGACGATCTCGCGCCGCTCGTCGCGGCCGGAGCGATCTTCGCGGTAGCGCCTGCGCCCGGTCTCGCGTTCTCGCTTTCACCGTGGGGATGGTTCGGAGCGAGCGTCGCGCTCGGTGCGCTGCTCGGGACCGTCACCGCGATGCTGCTCCGCGGTGCAGAAGGCGACGCCGTCTGGGGCGCGCTGATCGGAACGCTCCTCCTCGGCGTGGGCGCGGCTGCGCGCTTCGGCCTCTGCACCATCTTCGTCACGTTCGTGATGGGCATCGCGCTCGCAGGGGCCTCGCCGAGCCGGCGTGTGCTCCGGAAGATGGTGAACCCGACGGAGCGCGCGGTGCTCTATCCGCTCCTCCTCCTCGCGGGCGCGAGGCTCGATCCGAGGCCTGTCCTCGAGAACCGGATGCTGCTTGCGCTCGTCGCGCTCGTCCTGCTCGCCCGCATCGTCGGCAAGGTGATGTCCGGGGTCATCGTCCGCGCATCGACCGCGACCGCGCGTCCTGCCGGTGCGTGGCTCGGGATCGTCCTCCTCTCCTCGGGCCCCGTGTCGACCGCGTGCGGGTTCCTCTTCGCGCTGCGCTTCCCCGGGCCCGTCGGAGACACCCTGCTCGTGTGCGCGGTCGCTTCGGCGGTGCTCGGCGAGCTCGTCTCGACGCTCTCGCTCAAAGCATTGCTCACGGAGGTCGGGGAGATCGTACCTGCGCCGACGCCGTCCACGGCGCCGCGTCCACCGAGCATTCCACCTCCGCCGGTCTCGTCGATGGATGGCCTCGCGCCACCGACGGAGGAGGAGGGCGCCGGATGAGCTCCGCGCACGCCGCGAAAGGAGCTCGGACGCGCATCCTCGACGCGATCAGCCTGGCGATCGTCTTCGGGCTGCTGTGGCTCTGCACGAAGCACGCGCCCGGGCTGCACGACGATGCGAGCCTCGTCTCGGGGCTCGGCTTCCTGCTCCTCGCGGGGACGTTGACGAGCGAGCTCATCGAGGTGCTGCATGTCCCGCATCTCACCGGCTACCTCCTCGCCGGCATGCTCGCGGGGCCGCACGTCCTTCACCTCATCGATCACGACTCGGTGAAGCGCCTCGAGCCGGTAAACACGCTCACGCTCGCGCTCATCGCGCTCGCCGGTGGCTGCGAGCTGAAGGTCGACGCGCTGAAGAAGGGCCTCCGCAGCCTGGCGGTGGCGATGGTCGTCCAGTGCGTGCTCGGCCTCCTGTTCGTCGGTGCCATCTTCATGGTGGCGGCGCCGGTCATGATCCCGTTCGCGAAGAACATGCCGACGGCCGCCGTGTTCGCCGTCGCGCTGCTCTGGGGAGTCCTTGCGATCTCCCGAAGCCCTTCGGCGGTGCTCGGCGTCCTCTCGCAGACGCGCGCGCAAGGCCCGCTGACGACGTTCACGCTCGGCTTCGTCATGTCGTCCGACGTCGTCGTCGTGATCCTTCTCGCGGGTGCGATCGGCGTCGCCCGTCCGTTGATGGATCCCGGAGCAGTCTTCTCGCTGCAGGCCTTCGGCGCGCTCGGCCACGAGATCATCGGCAGCGTCTCCGTCGGTACGACGCTCGGTCTGGTGCTCGCGGTGTACCTGAAGCTGATCGGACGGCAGCTCCTCGTCGTCCTCATCGCGCTCGGATTCGGCGCGACGGAGGTCCTGCGCTACCTCCACTTCGATCCGGTGCTCGCGTTCCTCGTCGCCGGCTTCGTCGTCCAGAACCTGTCGAAGCAGGGCGAGCGCTTCATGCATGCGATCGAGGGGACGAGCGGCGTCGTGTACGTCGTCTTCTTCGCGAGCGCCGGCGCGCACCTCGATCTGCCGCTCTTGAAGGAGCTCTGGCCGGTGGCGCTCTTGCTCGCCGGATCGCGCGCGTTCATCACGTTCGTGGCGGCGAAGCTCTCGAGCCGCATCGCGAAGGACCCGCCGCGCATCCGGAAGTGGGGCTGGGCCCCGCTGATCTCGCAGGCGGGGCTCACGCTCGGTCTGTCCGCGGTCATCGCCCGCGAGTTCCCGGCATTCGGCGGCGCCTTCCGCGCGCTCGCGATCGCGACGGTCGCTCTGAACGAGATGGTCGGCCCCATCCTCTTCAAGCTGTCCCTCGATCGCACGGAGGAGTCGCGCGGGCAGGCTCCGGCGCTCATGGATGCGGGCGGCGCGGACGAGGGCGAGACGAAAGCGGCCTGAACCGGCTCATGGGCCAGGAGGGGGCCAGGAAGAAGAAGGGGCACGACGAGCGCGACGGCGCCGACGTCGGATCCGCGCCCGACCGCAGAAACCCGTGATAGCGTACGGCCTTCATGGCGCAGGCCGTCGCCAACAACGCACTCCCCGTCCGTCTCGCTCAGCTCGCGCGCACGCTCGAGTCGCGCTTTCTCGGCAAGGACGAGGTGATCCGACTGCTGCTCATCGCCGTCGTCGCCGGCGAGCACGCCGTCCTCATCGGACCGCCTGGCACCGCGAAGAGCGCGCTCATCCGGATGTTCGCGCGCCTCCTGCAGGCGAACTACTTCGAGTACCTGCTGACGCGGTTCACCGAGCCGAACGAGATCTTCGGACCGGTCGACATCTCCGCGTTCCGCGAAGGCCGCTACGAGCGCCGTGTCGAGGGAATGCTGCCGACCGCCGAGGTCGTCTTCCTCGACGAAGTGTTCAAGTCGAACTCGGCGATCCTGAACGCGCTGCTCACGCTCCTCAACGAGCGCCGCTACACCTCCGGCGGCGTCGTCCTGAAGTGCCCGCTGCTCTCGTGCTTCGGCGCTTCGAACGAGGTGCCCACGGACGAGACGCTCACCGCGATCTTCGACCGGTTCCTGCTCCGCATCCGGTCGGACAATCTCGACGCGTACCACTTCCAGGATCTGCTCACGAAGGGCGTGCAGCACGAGATCATGGCGCTGACGGACGCGCCCGTGCAGCCCATCGTGTCGGCGCGCGAGATCCAGGAGCTGCATCGCGCCTTCGCGCAGCGCATGCGCTTCAGCGAGGAGTTCTTCAGCCAGTACAAGGGGCTCGTCTTCCAGATCCGCGCCGAGGGCGTGAGCCTGTCGGACCGTCGCGTCGTGAAGCTCTTGAAGCTCTTCGCCGCGAGCGCGTTCCTCGACGGGCGCGTGCAGCCGGACGCGAGCGACTTCTTCGTGCTCAAACACATCTGGAACAACGAGGACCAGGCGGCGATCCTCGAGTCGATCGTCACGCCGGTGCTCGAGGCGCACTACCGCGATCATCCGAACGCGCGCCGCGTCGGCGCCGCGGGCATCGGGATCGAAGCGCTCGCCGGCGAGATCGATCGCGTGCGCCAGGTGCTCACCGGTGGCGGCGGCCTCTCCGACGTCCAGCTCTTCAGCCAGCTGAAGGCGCTCAACGAGATCAAGGCTGCGCTCGGCGCCTCGCCCGACCCGCGCGCGCCCGAGCTCGTCCAGCGTGTCGATCAGCTGCTCGAGGCCGCGTTCCGTAGCGGTCGCTTCGCGCAGCTGTGAGACGTACGAGGAGCTGATGAAGCTCTGCGCGCTAGACACCTCGACGGCACTCGGCTCGGTGGCGCTCTTCGACGGCGATCGTCTCGTCGCCGAGGACGCGCGCCGCGTCTCGAATGCTCACGGTGAGTCGCTGCTGCCGATGATCGACGCCGTGTTCGCGCGGGCTGGGTGGAGACCCGCGGACGTCGAGCGCTGGTGCGTCGGGATCGGCCCCGGATCGTTCACCGGCGTCCGCATCGGTGTCGCCACGACGAAGGGCATCGTGCTCGGGACGGGCGCGGAGCTCGTCGGCGTCGGATCGCTCGAAGCTCTCGCGGCGCTCGCTCCGGACCCGTCCGTGCCGATCGTCGCGGCGGTCGCGGCCATCCGCGGCGAGCTCTATCTGCAGGTGTGCGGAGCGGCTCGGTCCGAGCCCGTGTGCCTCCCTCCGGACGCGATCGAGGCATGGCTCGAGTCGATCGCTCCGAGCGTGACGGCCCGGGACGTGATCCTCGTCGGTGAAGCCGCGGTGAAGATCCCCGCACTCTCGTCGCGGGCGGTGACGCTCCTTGCGACCGACGACCACGCGCTGCCGCACGCACGCGGCGTGGCGAGGGTAGGCAAGGCGAGGGGCGCCGGTCCGGCTGACCTCGTCGAGCCGGTCTACGTACGTGCGCCCGAGATCACGACGCCGACCTGATAAGCTCGGGGTGTGTCGGCGCCCGGCCTTTCGCACCCGATGTTCCTCGCGTTGCCGACGTCCGTCCGCGACCGCATCACCGAGTGGACCAAGAGCCTCGAGGCGGCGCTCGGCGACGACCTCGTCGCGATCCTGCTCACCGGCGGCGTCGCGCGCGGCGACTATCGGCCCGGCGAGAGCGACGTCAACGCGCTCATCGTCCTTCGGGATGCGAGCTTCGAGAAGCTCGACGCCATCTCGAGCGCGATGCAGGCGGCGCGCTACGGCGCGCGGGTCGAGCCGACGATCCTGACCGAAGACGAGCTTCCGGGCGCGTGTGATGCGTTCCCGCTGCTCTACGACGAGATCAAGCGCTCGCACCTGATCCTCGTCGGGAGCGATCCGTTCGCCCGCGCCGTCGTGCACGACACGCACCGGCGGCTCCGCATCGAGCAGGAGCTCAGGCAGGCGCAGATCGGGCTACGTCGCGCGGTGACTGATGCGCTCGGCGCGCGCGAGGCGATCGGCGGCGCGGTCGGGCGAAAGGTGAGGCAGGTGCGGCGACCGCTGCACGCTCTGCTCGCGCTGAAGGGCATTGCTTGCAAGGAGGACCTCGCGAACGTCCTCGCCTCGGCGGGCAAGGCCTATGGCGTGGACGTCGGCGCGCTCGCGAAGCCGCGGGAGGAGCCGGAGGCCGCGCATGCCGCGCTGACGAAGCTCCTCGCGGCGGCGATCGTCGACGTGCAGTCGATGGAGACCGGCCCGAACAGCCTTCGGCACCAGGAGATCATCGCTCCGCGGTGAGCCCGCTCTTTCCGCGACGCCGCCGACGGAACGCCACGGGGCCGAGCGCGACGGCGGCGACCCCTGCGATTCGGCTGCGCTCGATCAGAGCTGCGTCGGGCAGACCTTCTCGGTGTCGTTGGCCTTCTTGCAGAAGACCTGGAGGGCGACGTTGCCCTTCGTCTGGAGGTAATCGACGGTGATGACGTGCGTGCCGGCGACGAGGTGCACCGGTCCGGTCTTCTCGCCCGCTGCGGTCTTCACTCCGTCGTTGTCGACGATCGTCATGCCGTCGATCTGGAGGATGGCGCCGTCGTCGGCGACGACGCGGAAGTCGTAGTCGGCCTCGGTCGTGACGACGAGCGGAGCCTCGTAGCGGATCGCGAAGTTCTCCTTGCGAGCCGCGTCGACGCCGGGGAAGCCCGTGGTGAAGGCTTGCGGCGCGACGTTGAGCTCCTTCGTGAAGAGGAAGCCTGCAGGCTTCATCGACGCGAGCGGCGGCACCTTCGTCGTGTTGGCGTCGACCCAGTAGATGTTGCCCTTGAAGCCGGACGTATCGACCGTGCCGCTGCCGAAGACCGTCGCGCCCGAAACGATCGGAGCGCCGGTCGGCCCCGGCGCAACGGTCGGCGTCGGAGCCGGAGTCGTGGCCGTGGTGGTCGGCGTCGGCGTCGGCCCGGTCGCCTGGCCCGCCGGGCGCTTGCCGAGAGCACGGATGGGGCCGGTGGTCGGCGGGGCGGGCGTCGTCTTCTGAGCGGTCGTTGCTGCCGGCGTCGCCGCCGTGGGCTGCGCGGGTGTGCTCGACGGCTGGTTCGCGCCTCCTCCGGCTCGCATCTGGAAGCTGCAAGCGGCGAGGGTGGAGCAGGCGACGAAAGCGATAGGGAAGGTGACCTTGCGCATGGAGCCTCTCGTTTCGACGGGCGTCGCCCGGATCTCGTGCAATGCGATTCGGCTTTTCGCCGATTTTTCGCGGCCGTCCCTGAACGTCCAGTCCGCGAAGATAGTTCGACCGTCAGTCGAAGTCCTCGATTTTCCACAGCCCGCGCTCACGGACGAGCTGCATCGTCCCCTGGCTGTAGGCCATCGTCGCGCGATCGCCCGTCTCCTCGATCGTCGCGGACGGCAGCGCCTGTTTCAGACCGGCGACGACCTGGTCGATCTCGTCCTTGTCGTGCCCTTCCCACGCGCTTTTCAGCTTCGCGGCGTCGAGGCCTTCACGATGTGTATCCGGCACGTATTTGAGGACGACGTCGTAGCGCTTTCGCTCGACGGCCCGAACGAACCCCTGGATCGCATGCCGCGGCGTGTCCTGGGCGTAGAGATCGATGGCGGTCGCCTCGACCTTCCACTTGCCGTTCTCGAGCACGAGCTGCAGCTCCTGCCCCGTCGAGCTCGTGACCGTCGCGGTGACGACCGGCGTCGCCGTCGGACGCGCGAGCGCCCTCGCGATCTCGCGGACCTCCTCGGGGTTGTCCTTCACCATCCGGCGGAACGCTTCGAGCGAGATCCCGCGACGGGCCTCCTCGCTCAGCATCCGGTACGCGTCCTCGGCGCGGCCTTCTTCGAGCGCGCGCGAGTACGAACGGAGGACGGAGTGCGGATCTTCCGCTCGCGCGCCGCCGCAAGCAGCGAGCGTCGTGAGCGCGCCCCAGATCGCCAGCTTCGCCAGTCTCACGGGCCGAAGGAGTAGCACGTGGCCCCACCGAGGAGGTAGCGCCTCGCAGCCGTGGTCTCAGCAGGACGCTTCAGATTCGCGCGCGCGGGATCCTGCGGGGCGAGCTGGTCCGCGTGATCGTCGTCGTCGCGCTCGTCGAACGCGCTGCTCGATGCCCGGTGCCTCGCGCCGCGCGCGGCCTGACCAGACCAGACCGGCGCGCGTCGGGAGCGTCGGGAGCTAGACGTCACCCGAGGCGCGCATCGCGGAAGCGAGCCCTGCGACTACGAAGTCTACCCTTGTTTTCTCGGTGCGCGGCGGTCACGAGGGAACTAAAGTGTCGAATTGTGAGCCAAGAGCCGCGATCCGACCTCGAAACTCTTCCCATCCTTCCGCTCCGCAACAGCGTCGTCTTCCCGGCCAGCGTCGTCCCGATCAACGTCGGCCGCGCCCGCAGCGTTCGTCTCGTCGAGGATCTCCTCGGGCAGGACCGCGCCGTCGTCGGCATCGTGAGCCAGCGTGACTCGGACGTGGACGAGCCGGGGTTCGAGGACATCTACGACGTCGGAACGGTGGCGCGCGTCGTGAAGGTGATCCGCCTCGGCGTCGCGAACTACTCCGTCGTGCTGCACGGCCTCTCCCGTCTGAAGGTCGCCGGCAAGGTCGGCCTCGAGCCGTACATGCGCGCGAAGGTCCGGCGCGTCGCCGAGGATCTCGAGCGCGATGCGGAGCTCGACGGGCTCGGCGCGCAGCTCCGCCAGAACACGCGCGAGCTCCTCGAGCTCATGCCGAACCTCCCGAAGGAGACGAGCGGCATCCTCGAGAACGTCCGCGAGTCGGGCGCGCTCGCGGACCTCATCGCCTCGAACCTGACGATCGAGAACGTCACCGTCGCCGACAAGCAGAAGGTCCTGAGCACGTTCGATCCGAAGGAGCGCGTCGCGCTCGTGCTCTCGATGGTGCAGAAGCAGCTCGAGATGCTGCGCGTGAAGCGCGAGATCTCGACCATGGTGGCGGACGAGGGGAAGAACCAGCGCGAGCTGATCCTCCGCCAGCAGATGAAGAGCATCCGCGAGGAGCTCGGCGAGACGGATGAGGACGACGTCGAGGAGCTCCGCGAGCGCATCCGCCAGGCGCAGCTGCCCGAGGACGCGATGAAGATCGCGAAGAAGCAGCTCGGGCGCCTCGCCGGGATGCAGCAGCAGTCGGCCGAGTACAACGTCACGCGCACGTACCTCGAGTGGCTCGCCGACCTGCCGTGGAACAAGACGACGAACGACAAGCTCGATCCGGCCGACTGCCGCCGCTGCCTCGACGAGGATCACTTCGGCCTCGAGAAGGTGAAGAAGCGCATCGTCGAGTACATCGCCGTGCGAAAGCTCCGCGCCGACAAGAAGGGACCGATCCTGTGCTTCATCGGACCGCCCGGCGTCGGCAAGACGTCGCTCGGCCGCTCGATCGCGCGCTCGATGGGGCGCCGCTATCACCGCATCGCGCTCGGCGGTGTGCGTGACGAGGCGGAGATCCGTGGCCACCGCCGCACGTACGTCGGCGCGCTGCCGGGAAGGATCATCCAGGGCCTGAAGAAGGCCGGCGTGAAGAACCCGGTCTTCGTGCTCGACGAGATCGACAAGCTCGGTGTCGACATGATGGGCGACCCCGGCGCGGCGCTCCTCGAGGTCCTCGATCCGGCGCAGAACGGGACGTTCCAGGACCACTACGTCGATACGCCGTTCGATCTCTCGCAGATCACGTTCCTCGCGACGGCGAACAACCCGGAGACGATCCCGGGGCCGCTCTGGGATCGCCTCGAAGTGATCGAGGTGGCCGGCTACACGCGCGCCGAGAAGAAGTCGATCGCGAAGGAGTTCCTCGTCCCGAAGCAGCTCAGCTCGCACGGCCTCACCGACGAGCGGCTCACGTTCCTCGACGACGGCATCGAGACGATCATCGAGAGCTACACGCGTGAAGCCGGCGTGCGCGGCCTCGAGCGCGAGATCGGGAGCGTCTGCCGCCACGTCGCGATGCGCCTGGCGGAAGGCGAGGATGTGAGGCTCACGTGCAACTCCGAGTTCGCGCAGATGGTCCTCGGCCCGCCGAAGTACACGCCCGATCTCGCCGAGCGAACGAGCTCGCCTGGCGTTGCGACCGGGCTCGCATGGACGCCCTCCGGTGGAGACATCCTGTTCATCGAAGCGAGCAAGATGCCCGGGAAGGGTGAGATCCTCGTCACCGGCAACCTGAAGAGCGTCATGCAGGAGTCGGCGTCCGCCGCGATGACGTTCGTGCGCTCGCGCGCGAAGCAGCTCGGGCTCGACCCCGAGTTCCTCAGGACGATCGATCTCCACCTCCACGTGCCGAAGGGCGGCACGCCGAAGGACGGACCTTCGGCTGGTGTCACGATGTTCTCGGCGGTCGCGTCGCTGCTCCTCGCAGCAGCGGTCCGTAAGGACATTGCGATGACCGGCGAGATCTCGCTCCGCGGCGCCGTCCTTCCCGTCGGCGGCATCAAGGAGAAGCTCCTTGCCGCGCACCGCGCCGGCATCAAGGAGGTCCTCGTCCCGAGCCGCAACGAGAAGGACCTCGAGGACGTCCCGAAGGACGTCCTGGCCGAGCTGAAGGTCCATCTCGTCAAGCGCGTCGACGAGGTCCTCCCGCTCGTGCTCGAAGATCCGAACGCGCAGCCGCCGGTCTCCGGCGCGGACGGCGCGCCGACGGTGCCCGACCCGCACCCGAGCGAGCCCTGACACGGCGCGGCCCATGCGCCCGTACGTGATCGGCGCCGTCGTCGTCGCGGGTCTGCTCCTCGCAATCGGGTTCTTGCCGCTCTTCGGCGGCCCCGGCTACGAGCAGGCGCTCGCGACGGGGCTCGTCGTCCCGGTCACGGCGGCGATCGCAACGGCTGTGTCGACGGCGCGCGGTGAGTCGCCGTCACCGCTCGCGTCAGTCGCGCGCGGCGTCCTCGCTGGGCTCGCGTACGCGACGCTCGCGCTCGTGACGGCGCTGCTTCATGCCGCGCGCGTCGGCATCTGCGAGCTCTGGGGCGCACTCCTCTATTTCGCGCTCACCGCGGGCGTGGGCTCCGCCGTCGGCGGCGCATGGGGGGCCGTCGCGGGAGAGGTCACCGGCGCGCTCGTCGCGCGACAGCGAATCCGTCGCCTGCGCCTCGTCGCCGTGCTCCTCGCTATTGCCGGTCCCGTGAGCGGCGTCGTCGTCAGCCTCTACCGCTTCTACTCGTCGGCGATGATCTTCGCCTTCGATCCGTTCGTCGGTTACTTCAGCGGCACGCTCTACGACACGGTGATCGACGCCGGGACGTCGCTCCTCACGTACCGCTTCGGATCGCTCGCGACGCTGTGCGCTCTCGCGCTCTTCGCATCGATCCTGGAGCGCGATCCCGAACGTCCCTTCGGCCTCGTGCTCGATCTTCGCACCGCCGCGACTCGTGCGCGCGGTGTGCTCGGTCTCGTCGCCGCCGCCGCGAGCGTCGGCATCACGCTCGCGGGCTCGAAGCTCGGGCATTACAGCACGACCGAATCGATCGTGAAGGACCTCGGCGCCGAGAAGCACGGCGAGCGCTGCGACGTCGTCTATCCGTCGACCACGCGCGAGCAGGAGGCGAACCTCCTCGTGAAGGACTGCGATGAGCAAGTCCGCGCCGTCGAGCAGCGCCTCGGCATCCAGGGGCCCGCGCGCATCCGTGCGTTCTTCTTCCGTGACGCGGAGGACAAGAAGCGCCTCATGGGCGCGGCGCACACGTACATCGCGAAGCCGTGGCGCGAAGAGGTCTATCTCCAGCTCCTCTCGTATCCGCATCCGGTGCTCGGCCACGAGCTCGCGCACGTGATCGCCGGCAAGGCCGGGCGCGGGCCGTTCCGCATCGCCGGCGACATCGGCGGCCTCCTTCCGAACCCGGGGCTCATCGAGGGCATCGCCGTCGCCGCATCGCCCGACGACGAGGACCTCACCGACGCGCAGTGGGCGCGCGCGATGATGCAGATCGACCTCCTGCCGAAGATGGAGGGCATCTTCTCGCTCGGGTTCCTCGGCGGTGCGTCGGCCAAGAGCTACACGCTCGCAGGCGCGTTCGTCTCGTGGGTGGGCGAGAAGTGGGGAATGGACGCCGTTCGAAAGTGGTACGGCGGGGAAGACATCGCAACGCTCACGGGGCTCGGCTGGCCTGCGCTCGACGACGCGTTCCGCGAGCACCTGAAGACCGTCCCGCTTCCTCCCGAGGCCGAGAGCTTCGCGCGCGCGAAGTTCGGTCGCCCCGGCATCTTCGGACGGAAGTGCCCGCACGTGGTCGACGCGATCCGTCACGAGGCGGACGTGTGCCGCGACACGCAGCGCTTCGAGGAGTCGCTTCGCCTCTACTCCGAGGCGCTCGACAAGGACCCGCTCGACTACGCGTCCCGCCAGTCGCGCGCGCAGACGATGCGTCGTCACGGCGATCGCGAGAAGGGCCGAGCCGAGCTCGAGTCGCTTGCTTCGCGGCAGGACATCCCGCGCACCTGGCGCGATCGCGCCGACGAAGCGCTCGCCGATGCCGACCTCATCGACGGCAACCTCGATGGCGCGCGGACGCGCTACGAGAAGCTCGCCGCCGCGTCGCTCGACGAGGACGGCGCGCGGACGCTCGAGGTGAAGAAGCTCGGGACGGAAGACCCCGCTGCGCGCGAGGCGATCCAGGCGCTGCTCCTCGGAGACGGAAAGCACGGACCGGACATCTTCGTCGCAGGCACGGCGCTCGGGCGATGGCCTTCGATGACGACCGTGGGCCGCTCGCCGCTCGCGAGCTATCTCGTCGGACGAAACCTCGTGCAGCGCGGCTTCTTCGAGAAGGGCGCGCAGGTGCTCGACGACGCGCTCGCCGGTCTCTTGCCGACGCCGCGCATCGCACGCGAGACGCTCCGTCAGCGAGCGATCGCGGCGTGCGCCGTGCGCGACGACGCCGCGCTCGCACGCGTGAAGTCCGTGGTCGAAGGACCCGACGATCCATTCAAGGGCGCTTCGGGTGGCCGCCGGGAGTCGACGCTGAGAATGATCGCGCGCTGCGCCCGCGTGCCGTGATCGCGCTCTCGCGCATGTCGTGGGGCTACTGAATCTCGAGCGCGATGACGCCGCGCCCCTCCTTCCGGAGCACCTCCGCCAGGCCGTCGCGCGCGCGGTCGAAGGGCACGGCGTGCGCTACCTCGAGCTTCAGCTCGCCGCGGTCGAACATGTCCGCGACCACTTCGAGGCGCTCGGGATCGGGCCGGACCACGTAGTCCGAGATCACGTGACGGGCGGGGAGGTCCACCCTCTCGGAGCCGGTGAGGTCGACGATGACACCGCCGGGGTGCACCACCTGGATCGCCTCGCTCGCCGTCTCGCCTGCGACGCAGTTCAGGGCCTTGTCGACGCCGTCGCAGTATCTGTCGAACGTCGCCTCGAGCAGGTCCTCGCGGGTGTAGTCGATCACCGTCTCGGCCCCGAGCGCGCGCAAGAACTCGTGGTTCTCTTCGCGTGCCGTCGCGATCACGCGCGCGCCGCGACGGGCCGCGATCTGGACCGCGAGATGCCCGACTCCTCCCGCTGCTCCGGTGATGAGCACGCGCTCGTCTTCCTTCACCTTCAGGATGGCGCAGATGGTCTCGTGCGCGGTCAGCGCACGGATCGGCATCGCTCCGGCGTGGACGAGGTCGAGCGACGTCGGCGCGTCCGCGACGCGCTCGAAGGGCACGAGCATGTACTCGGCCCAAGAACCGTTGTGCTCCCTTGATGCACAGTCCAGGTGACGATGCGGATGGCTGTACGTGTAGACGCGGTCGCCCTTCGCGAAGTCGACGACGTCCGAGCCGACGGCCGCGACGATCCCGGACCCTGCGAGCCCGAGGACGATCGGAAACGGGCGCTCGACGGACCATTCGCCTCTCGCGACGATGGCGTCCCAGTTACCGATCTCTGCGCCGTGCATCCGGATGAGCACGTCGCGTGGCTCGACCTTCGGGACCGGCAGTTGCTCGACGGAGAGGAGATGCGGCTCGCTCATCGGGTCGCCGAAGCGATCGATCGCCCAGGCGCCCATCACCTCTTTCGTCGTCGTCGTCTCGCGCCAGGTTGCGGTCGTGGCCATTGCGGAGCCCTTTCGAATCCGTGGTCGAGGGGACGCAATTACGCAGCAAGCGGAGTGCCCACGTTCGTCGCGCGAGCTCGTCAGAGCTCTAGAACGTACCGCTCAGCCCTGCGCTGAAGCCGTTCTTGGTTGGCCCGAGGCTCGGGACGATCGTCGTCGTCGATGCCGTCTTCGCTGCTGCGGTCGGTGCGGGCTCGGGCTTTCGCACGTCTTCGCGAGCGAGGAAGGCGGCGTCGATCCCGATCGCGGCCGCCGCGCCGATCAGGGCGCCGACCTGGAGGCCGTCCACTCCAGCCCTCATCACGCGGCCGGTCTCCTCGATGGGCTGCGCGATCGCCTCGCCGATCGTCGCCGGCTGGCTCGGCGGCGGAGGCGAATACGTCGCGAGGCCGATCACGAACCCAATCGCACCGGCGACGAGCGGCGTGCCGACGCGCAGCGCGAGATCGCCCACTGCCTTTCCGGGCGAGTGATGCGCGAGGTGGATGACGCCCGGGACCACCGCGTACGCGACGACGCCGGTCGTGCCGAGGACGCTTCCGGCGGTCGTGCCGTCGGCGGTTCCGCTGAGCGCGTAGAGGCCGAGCGCGGCAGCATCGACAGCGAGCGTCTGGTAACCGTACCAGTGGCTCTCCTTGGAGACCTTCGCTACCGGCTGGTCGGCCGCGGGCGACGCCTCCGGCTCGACGCGCGAACGCGCGGAAGCTCCGGGCTCCGCGTGCGCCGGAGTGGCCGTGAAGAGCGTGGTAGCGAGAGCGGCAAGAGTCAGCGCGGAAAGAGCGGGCAGCCTGGCGAGCAGCATGCTCGAGACTGGAGCAGAGGACGTGCCAGGCCGCCGTGCATGGAGATCATCCCCATTCGCGTGCAGATTCTCGCCTTTCGATTCAGGGTCGTGGGCCATGCCGGGCGCGGGTGTGACGCGGGCGTCAGTGGATCCGGCGCGACCACCCCCGCGGGCCCCCGAAGGTGATCGAATCGATCGTTGTCCAAAACGCTATTTCGTAGGTGGAGGCGAAGGGAGATCGTCGGCACCGAGGAGGGGGAGGGCGTAAGCACCTGGCGATCCTTTGTTCAGCTCATAGGTGGTGTCGCTGTTGCCCCATCCCCAGAGCGTGCCTGAAAAAGGCCCATCGCTCTCGATCCAATGGGGGCCGGCCTCACAGGTGCCGGAAGGGTACGTGATTGGCTCGTAGAGATGCCCGGTGAGCGGCACCCGTGCGTACTCGAATCGATCGCCGACAGACTGCCAGCCGGAAATGGTGCCGGCGCAGTCGAGCCGGACATCGGGTCCGCTGCGAGCGCGCACGAGGACGAGCGCATGATCGGCGAAGTCCATCGGCGCGAAGAACGGGTACTGCTTCTTCCATCGCGAGGTCGCGATCTGATGCACTGTGACGGCGCCCCCGCGATACGTCGTGCCTTCAGGGCCGATCGGAACGCCATGACGATCCTGCTGGTAACGCGAGCTCGTCATGCTCTCGCTGAAGTAGAACGGGTGCGCATCGTCCTGGCTGCGGACCGTGAAAGGATCGTCCGCGAAGAAGACAGCGAGCTCGCCTTTCGCGACTCGCTCCGGAGCACCTTCGGGGCGGTATGGGTCGTAAGAGAGAAGTGTGCCGTCGGCGCCGCCGATGACTCGCCAGACGGGCGCCTCGGGGAGGTTCTTCCAGCGGTTCGCGTGCCGAGCCGCGACATACTCGGATCCCCAGAGGCTGGGCGGTGACGCCATGCTGTAGGAGCGCTGGCAGTCGATCCCATCGTTCAATTGGTTGACGTTCCAGTCGATGATCGTATGCGGTGCGAAGTTGACGAGCCCGATCGGCTTGTCGGAGGCGACGATGCGCCCGGCGAAGGAGTCATTCGTCGTGTGCGAGAACACTTCGCCGCGCTGAAGGGTGACGTCCCGCGGCGGGCCGTCGAGCGTGGGCAAGGAGACGTGCGTGTCGTCGAACGCGGCGAGCGCGAACGTGCGACCAGGCCACGTGACGAAAGGCGCGTCGCGTGCGGGAATCGTCGCAGGAAGCCCAGGCTTGTAGATCCCGGTCTCGACGGCATCCTTTTCCCAAAGGTGCACGGGGAAAAGCGCGTACGGGGAGACCGCAGTGTCCTCGTAGTACTCGGCGTCGAGGACGTACGCCGATACCTGGCTCGCCAGAACGGGGAGGTCAGCGAGGAGCTCGATCGACGCTGTGACGAGCTCATCGCGGGCTGCGGGTTCGACGCTTGCGACGAACGCCTTCGTCGGGCACCGGCTGCCTTTCCCGAACGGCTCGTCGCCCTGAAACGGGGCGACCATTGCCGATACGACCGCGGACTCGCGTGGCTGTAGGACGTCGTCGATGAGCGGTTCGTATCGGACGCTGCGGCCGCTCACGATGGCGCGCCGCGTGTACGGCGCTCCATTCTCCTCTCGAGCGTCGGACTCGCTGCGGCTCTTGAATCGCAAACGAAGAGACGCCGGTGACGAGGAAGGATTCGAAACGATGAGCGCATAACACGACTTCGGGACCCAATCGTTCTTCGGAACCCACGTCGATGCGGTCATGAAGAACTGACAGCCAGCAAGGCTGCGCGCGTCGGCCAGCGACTTCGAGTCGCACGGGTCGAATCGCGCGCCCCCATCGGCATATCCGACTCGCTCTGCGTCTGCGCCCCCGTCCGACGGAGGATTTATGAACGCTTTCCGCTCGTCCGAACCACACGCGAGCGCGACGAGAGCCCCGCCGGTCGCGAACACGCCCACGCTAGTAAGCATCGACCAGCGCGCCATGGGCGGACACTAGCATCCGGATGTCGGGTCGACGTCGTCCCTGTTGCGTCTTGCGTATCCATATACGCTGCATTCAGGCCTTAGGCCGAAGACAACGAAGAAGCGTAAATCGAGCCGCGAGACAGAATCGATGCTGGACGGGGTGTGGCATTTGGAAGCCTCGGCGCCCTCAGCGCGGGCACGATGTCGACGGACGCGACGCGGAGCGCATCGCCGTCGACAAGCAGTGCAAGAAGGACGCGGACTGCGTGCCGATCAAGGCACGCGCCTGCGGCTTTGCATGCACGACCGGCGCGGTCCCGAAGGCGCAAGAGAAGGAGTGGAACGAGACGGTCAAGAAGGGCGGGCAGTGCAAGAAGTGGAACGAGAGCGAGTGCGCGAAGCTCGACACGAGGCCCGCGCCGACGTGCCATGGCCTGAGCATTGGTCTCATCTCCCGCCACCGTCAGCGCGAGCGCAGCATCCGCTGCTCAGAGAGACCTTACGCCTCACACGCTGTCCGCGATGTCGTCGCCTGCGAGATTCACAGTGAGACAGGGCGACAGGGAGCCGAGAGGGAGCGAGAGGGCCTCGCCTCTTTCTCGACCTGGACCCCTCGTTGGGCCTCAGGAAACGTGAAGCGCTCGCTTCGCGAGCACTTCACGTTTCCTTCGGAATGGAAGATCTCACTTTCGAGCTCCATCCTTGTTCCGCAAACGGTGCGCTCTCCAAGCTTTGTCCCGAGACTTTCGGGAGGAGGAGAGCGGCTCGACTTGCCGACGAGATCTACGGCTGTCCAGCTCGCACGCGCGCTGTTGTGATGATGAACGCTGCCACGTGACGTGGGCCGCTCTCTCACGATCCTACACATCTTCACTTGCAAACTCGCTGCCCGAGTGATCAAAGGGCGACGTGAAAGCGCCAGTCAGCGCGCCAGGACCATCACGAGGCCGCCGCCGACGATGAGCGCGGCGATGCCGACGACGACGGGGATGAGCCACGC
>JAEXCN010000242.1 GCA_023402175.1 Pseudomonadota bacterium
GCGGGATCCCTTGCGAGAAGTACGGCCGGACGCTTTGCGACGATGAATGCATCGATTTGCTCAACGACCCTGACTCGTGTGGCGCGTGCGGGTTCATCTGTCCATCGGCCGGCCCGCACCGGACCCGCAGCTGCCAGAAGGGCGTCTGCTCCTACGAGTGCATCGAAGGATTCGCCGACTGCAACGGAGACCCCGTGGATGGATGCGAGGTAGACCTTCGCGCGCATCCCGAGAACTGCGGCGCCTGCGGCAACAAGTGCGACCTGCAAGCGGGCCAGCCATGCATCGACGGCAAATGCCTGCTCGTCGACTGCAACGATCCGGGGACTCGATGAATCGCAGGCACGCTCTGTTGGTCCTGGCGACTGCGTCCGTCGCCTTCATTCCGCTCGCCTCGAGCAGCTGCGCGGCCACGGAGGATGGACAAGGACCGCCACCGGCGTCGAATCCGCTTCCGGAGGCCAGCACGGATGGAGGCGCGAAGGAAGCCTCAGCCGACCACGATGCCGGCTGCGATGACGGCGATCCGGGCTGCGTCACCACTCCTCTTTCGTGCGATGAGGTCTCGTGGTGTCCCTCGAGCACCGCCGTCGCGAGCGCCTACGTGTTGACGAAGGTGTGGGGAACGTCGAAGAGCGACGTCTGGGCCGTTGGGTCCGGCGGCACCGTCATCCACTGGAACGGCACGGAATGGGCTCCCTCCCCAATTCCACCGACTCCGGCAAAGGTCAAGAACACCTTCTTCGCCGTGGGTGGGACGGGCCCGAACGATGTCTGGGTCGCAAGCACGACGAGCACGATCTTCCACAACGACGGCAGCGGCTGGTTGCAAGAGGAGTCGCCCACGCCGAAGGGCTACGACGTTCCCGTCTTCTCGATCTGGAGCAGCGGCCCCGACGAGCTGCGCCTCGGCACGAGTGCCTTCGAATACGTCATCTGGATGCCGAAGGGGGGCGAGCTGCGCGTCAACGGCAATCAGCTCGTGGGCACGTCGACGAACAAGGGAAAGCTTATCTGGGAGCCTCAACAAGGAACGGCCAGCGTGCTCGGATTCTCCGGCAACGCTGACGATCTCTGGCTCATCGGAGACAACAGCACCTTCAAGCCGTGGCAGCGGGCACTCACGATGCACGGTGTTCGCTCGCAGCTCACCAGCGAGCTCGTGTGGTCGGAAGTCGAGAGCAACTCGCTCGCGAAGCTACACGCCATCTGGGGAAGTAGCCCGAACGACGTCTGGGCGGTCGGCGATCAAGGGGCATTGCGCCGGATGCGACCGGGCCAGAGCTCGTGGGAAGTCGTTCCTTCGCCAACCAACGAAGCGCTCTATGCGCTCTGGGGCACGAGCGCGACCGACATCTGGGCGGCGGGCGAGAACGGAACGATCCTCCACTACGACGGAGCGACGTGGTCCCCGGAGCGCGCGGCGTTTCCTGTCGGCAAGAAGAAGCCGGCGCTGACCGGCATCTGGGGCAGCGGACCGGAGGACGTTTGGATCGTCGGTGGTGGACTCGCGCTGCACTACACGGGGAAGAAGGGCGGCGCGCCTTGATCTTCCTCACGAGGGCCCCCTTGTCGAAGCGACTGATTGCCTTCTCCTTCGGAGTCGTTGCGCTTGGTGTCTTTGTCGCGTGTGCGGACTCCGACGTGGCGCCTTCTCCTGAGCCAGACGCCTCCAGCAACATCACACCCGGCTCGGACGGCGGCCTCGACGCGCAGCCCGACAGCGTCGTCGACGCGGCAAACGACGTCGACGCCGGACCGCGCGTCTGTTCGGACGAAAACTTCTGCCACACGACGCCGCCTCCGAAGCTGACGCTCGCCTCGGTCTGGTCGGATGGCAACGGCATCGCCTGGGCTGGGACGAAAAGCGGAGCGATCCTTCGCTGGAATGGCACCGACTGGAAGGTGCACGCCACAGGCCTCGGTGAAATCAAGGCCATCTGGGGAGCGAGCCCGACGGAGATCTGGGCCGTCGGCGCGAATGGCATTTTCCAGGGAAGAGGCTCCTCCTCGGAGACGGTGACGTTCACCCCGAACGATCTGCCTGGCGAGGGTCCTGTAGGGCTCAATGCCGTGTGGGGCAGTGGACCCAACGATGTGTGGGCCGCCGGGGCCCGGCTCGACGGCGTCGAGCCCTCGGGACGGGTCTTTCATTTCATGGGAGCGACCTCGGGCTCAGGGTCGGCCATGTGGATGCTCGATCGGGTCTCGTCCAGCGCACGAGATTTCGCTCACGTATGGGGCTCGGCCGAGAGCGGCGTTTGGGTCGTCGGTACCTGCACGATCGACCAGACCACGAAGCATTGCATCCTTCGCCGTCCCGTGGGCGCGTTGGCATGGGAGGACGTCGAGCTCCCGCCTCATCCCGACGTGACCGAGGGTAAGGCGTTTCCCGCATTGGTGTTTGCGGCCGGGATGTCAGGCGCCGACATCTGGCTCAATGCAATCACCGACAAATACCAATTTGCGTTCTACCATGGCACGAGCACGGACGACGGAGTGTCCTTCGACTGGACCGTCGTGCCGTATTCCAGAGACCCATACGATTCCGAGTACACGGCACTCGCAGTCTCCGGAACCGAGGTGTGGGCCGTAGGCGGCTACGGACGCCTGCGTTCCTGGGATGGCAAAAAGTTCACGCAAGCGGCGATCGCCGTGAAAAAGAACGTGCCGGTGACGGACTCCTTCTTTGGAGTCTGGGCTTCGGGCGGCGAGGTCTGGGCGGTCGGCGAAGGCATTGCACTCCACCGTCCGAAGAACTGAAGCTCATGAAGACGCTTCGCTCCGGTTTTGCTTCTCGCGCGACGCAGACGCTGGTCCTCGGCATCGCGGCGCTCTCCGCCGCGATCGCGCTCGTCGTGGCGTGTGGTGACGATCCCGATGCGCGACCGCCGTTCGATGAGGTCGACGCCGGTGAAGCGCGCGACGGGCAGGCAAACCTCCCTGACGCCGGCGAGCTCTCCGACGTGAGCAGTCCGAAGCCCGATGCGAAGGAGCCGTACTCCTCTGCGGATGAAGAAGTCGTCTGCAGCGACGCAGGCCCCTGCGCGAAGGAGCTCGTCGCCGGCCGAAACCATTTCTGTGCGCGCATGGCGGACGGAACGGTTCGTTGCTGGGGCGATGCTCAATTCGGCCAGCTCGGTCGGCCTCCGCCGAAGGCCGGTTCGGACGACAGCGATGCCGGTGACGCCGGCGCGATCGCATTGCCGGTCGATGGGCTCACCGGCGTCACGCAGATCAGCTCCGCGGGGGATACCACCTGCGCACGCCTCGAGCAGGGCGGCGTTCGATGCTGGGGTAGCAACCAGAACGGTGAGCTCGGCGTCACCGTCGATCCGCCCACGTCGGATTGGGAGCGGCATCCGGTGCCGGTCGCACCCGAGGGCGTCGAGAACGTCACGCGCGTGGACGTCGGGCACGCCGCCGTCTGCGCCGTGCTCGGATCGGGCAAGCTCGCCTGCTGGGGCAGAAACGCCGCCGGACAGCTCGCGCGGCCGATCGACGGCAACCCCGTGGGCGGCCCGGGAGAGGCGCCCATCGATCCGCTCGCAGTGAAGGCCGTTCGGGGGAGCCAACACACGATGCTCGGGCTCGCCGAGAGCGGCGAGCTCTGGGTGTGGGGCGCCATCTCGGGCAATGAGGGGGTGAGCTCGGGCGTGATCGCTGCCCTCAGCCCGAGCGTCGCGCCGCGCAAGATCGAGTCGCTCTCGAACGTCACGAGCTTCGCCATCTCGATCCATTTCCAGGTCCTCCCGCCGCGACCACGGCCAGGAGAGCCGAGGCCCGAGCCGCCGCCGCCGCAAGCGCATGCATGCGCGATCATGAATGGCGACGTCTATTGCTGGGGCCGAAGTGACAAGGCTGCTCTCTGCACGGGCCTGCCCGATCCGGAGAAGCTCCCCCGCATTGCTCCGGTGGACAGCAAGGCGTGGCCACAACGCCTTGCCGTTGGCCACGAGATCACCTGCGTGCGCATGACGGACGGCACGGTCCAATGTTGCGGGGGCAACGAGAAGGGTCGCCTCGGCATGCCCGCGACAACCACGCACTCGGCGTCGTTCGCGCCGGTGAGCACGCTGGTGGGGCATGCCGTTCAGGTGGTCACGAGCAACGCGAGCGTCTGCGCGCTGCTCGCGGACGGAACAGTCCAATGCTGGGGCGCCAACTTCTCACGTGAGCTCGGGACGACCGAGCCCGACGAAGACGCTCACCCCGAACCTCACCCCATCGCTTTCTGAGGCGTGCGATGTTCATCAAGCTCACACGGCGCCACGCGGCTTCGGCCTCGGTGGTCTCCCTGCTCGCCTTCGTTCTCGCTGCTCCACTGGCATGCGGCTCGAGCCGCGAGCTGCCGCCGGACGAAACGAAGCTGGTCGATCAGGACTCGGGTTCCGTCGACGCGCCGGCGTGTGGCTTCCGCTGCTCTCGCGATCTGAAGAAGGTCCTCAAGGGGTGCGACGGACAACCGGAGACCGTCGTGGCCGAGTGCTCCGTCGATCAGGGGTGCGGCGTGGACAAGTGCGTCGATGCCTGCGCTGCAGCCGCGCTGTCGAAGGGTTCCATCGGCTGCGGGTTCTGGACGCTTCCTGCCGACGACCAGAAGTTCGGGGCCGGCACGTGCTTCGCGGCCATGGTCGCCAACACCTGGGACCGTCCGATCACCATCGCAGCAGAGTGGGGGAGCGATCCACTCGACATCTCCAACTCGACCTTCACGGCGAGCCGCGCTTCAGGCGAGCCGGTCTACACGAAGCTCGACGGCCCACTTCCTCCCGGCGAGGTCGCGCTCATCTTCCTCGCGGAGTCGAAGGCGCTCGTGAACGATCCGGAGGCCATTCGCTGTCCAAAGGCAGTCCAGGCTGCGGTCGACGTCGATCCCATCAGGCACGGGACCGCGCGTACGAAGGCCTTCCACATCACGACGGACGCGCCCGTCGCCGCGTACTCGATCTTTCCGTACGGCGGAGCCGAAGGCTACTTCCCGAGCGCGACGTTACTCTTGCCCGAGTCGTCCTGGGACACGACGTACCTCGGCGTGACCGTCGGCAGGGTCGGCGAGCCGACCGACGATGACGGAGATCGACGGACGCTGCAGATCGTCGCCGCCGCCGACGATACGGACGTCTCGATGCGCCCCACGTTCGACATCGCACGCGGCGACGACGTCGAGCCTGCCGTCGCAGGCGAGGTCACGACGTGGAAGCTCCATCGCGGCGAGGTCCTCCAGCTCACCCAGCGCGGCCTCGTATCGGGCAGCCCGATCCAGGCGAACAAGCCCGTCGGCCTCTTCGGCGGAGCCCCGTGTACGGACATCCCGCGAGGCGTCGGCTTCAGCGACCTCTTTCAGCAACAGATCGCTCCCTTCTCGCAATGGGGAACGGAGTACGCTCTCGTCCCGTTCCAACCTCGCGTCGAGCCCGTCTCCGGACCGCCGCGCGAGCTCGTCGTCTGGAGCTTCGTCGGCGGCGCGGACGATACCGAGCTGACGTGGTCGCCCTCGAAGCCGGCAGGCGCACCCGACAGGCTCTCGGCAGGCCAGGCCACGACCTTCATGACGGACGTCATCGCGAGCGTGAAGAGCCAGGACAAGAAGCACCCCTTCCATGCCTCCGTCTTGATGACCGGCTCCACCTTCGGCAGCGGCGCCGGGGGACACACGCTCGGAGACCCCGACTTCGTGAACATGGTCCCGAGCGACCAGTTCCTCGATCGGTACGTCTTCTTCACCGACTACACGTTTCCCCAGACCTCACTCACGATCGTGCGCCGGAAGAGCCTCGGCGAGTTCAAGCCTGTGAGCCTCGAGTGCGGCGGCGAGATCGGTGACTGGCAACCGATCGGCGACGGCAGTGAGTACGAGTTCGCCTGGGTCGTCCTCACGAGCGCCTACCTCCCGCAGAAGTTCCCGAACGGAGAGTGTGGCTACGGCCGCCACGTCGTGCACAGCGACGGCCCGTTCTCGGTGCATGTCTGGGGCACCGCCATCGACGCGAGCTATGGCTACGCCGGCGGTATGGGCGCCCGCCCCGTCAACGAGGCACCGGCGCCCATCATCCGCTGACGACGGTCAGTCGTCCTCGACGACCTACTTCTTCGCGAGGCGGTACACCACCTCGAGCTGCGCGGAGACCGCGACCTCGCCCGGCGCCACCGGCGTCTCGATGCTTCCCATGTCGGCTGTCTTCGCCATGTACGGCGCCGGCATCGGACGGACGCCACCGCCCACGCTCTCGCTCACCGAGACGACGTCGCCGAGCGTTCGGCCCTGCGCCTTGGCAAGAGCCTCCGCGTGTGCGCGTGCATCCTGAGCGGCCTTGTCACGTGCCTCGGCCGCGAGCGGCTCGGGCTTCTCGATCTCGAACGTGACTCCCCAGACCTCGTTGGCTCCTGCGGCGACGGCGGCGTCGAGGAGATGCCCCGCCTTGTCGAGGTCGCGAATGGTGACGCGCACCGTGTTCGATACCCGGTACTGCCCTGCTGCGCGTGCCGGTGCGGGAGCCGGCATCGGAACCGCACCGCTTCCGGGCTTTCCTGGCGGCGTCGGGACAGGCGGAGGAAAGTGCGGGGGCTCGATACGCTCGAAGTTGATCGAGAAGTTCGCGGTCTGGATGTCCTTCTCCGCGATGCCCTCTTTCTTGATTGCGGCAATGAGGTTCGTCATCTGCTGGTTGGCCAGCCGCGACGCCTCCGCCACCGTCGGGGCGGCTACCGAGATCCCCATGGTGGTCCGGGCGATGTCCGGCTTGCGCGAGACCTCGCCCTTGCCGATCACGATGACGACGTTCGTGTGGGCATCTTCGACGGGCGCAGAATGAGCCGCGGAATAGCACCCGGTCGTGAGCGAGCAGGCACCAACGAACGCAGCGACGACGAGCGACTTCGACAGGAGATTCGAACGGAACATGAAGGGGGACCTCTAAGGTGAAGGGGGTCGCCAACCAACAACGCGGCGACGGCTCCGTCCTTACAACGTCTCGAGCGCGGAAGGGAATTCGCGTCGTATTTCGATGACGTCACTACGCTCGAGCTTCACGTGCATGTCACGCTCACCTCCGCCACTTGGTGCGAGAGGCCCCGCGCAACACTTCGAGGCTTCAACGGGGGCTTCGATTCGCCGATCAGTCGAGGTCGCTCGCGGGATCCGTCAGTGGCTGTTCACTCGGAAAGAGTGAAGGAGGCATTGGCATGGCAATCATGAAATCCGGTGGATCCGATGTCGTGAGCTTTGGACGGCGTGGTGCCGTCGCTGGAGTCGTCGGAGCGGCGACCGTTCTGGTCTGGGGAATGTTCGTGGGGTGCGCTTCCGAGGGCAGGGGAGCGGGCGGGAGCACGAGCGAGCTCCGGTCATCGACGACGCCTCGCCAGCTCGGAGTGCTCGATTCGCTACGACCTGCAAATGTCCCGTCGGACTACAGGCTGACTCCGAACGGGTACTTTCATCCGTCGTGCGTCCTGGAGGTCGCGGAAGGCGAGCGGGTCGTCGGGAGGACGCTCCAGCGCGCGGATGGATCGACGCGCGTCCTTCCGCCGTGTCGCCACGACTTCTTCGACCGCTTCGGAAACGCGAATCTCGTACCGACGACGCAACGAACGCTCGGTGAAGACCGCCCACCGGAGGACGAGAAGGACGCCTCGGCGGAGCCCCGTGGCGGCACGATCAACGGCTGGATCGTCAACACCGAGCTCGAGATCCGGCGTCCACTCGGAGGCATTTCGGCGACGTGGAACGTGCCGGAGCTTCCGAAGTGGAGGGGCGCGCAGACCGTTTACTATTTCCCTGGTATCCAAACGGAGGGGGGTATTAAGACGATTCTTCAACCGGTTCTCGCGTACAGGAGCGGCACGGGGCCGTGGACGATCGAGAGCTGGAACTGCTGTGAGGATGGATACACCTGGCACAGCACGCCGGTTTCGGTCAGTCCCGGCGACACGATCCGCGGATCCGTGTCGGGCTCGAGATGTAATGCGACGACCGGGGTCTGCGCGGATTGGGCCATTCGCACGGAGGACCTGACCACCGGTCAATCGACGACGCTCAGCACGACGTCGTACAACGTGCCGGTCACGAGGGCGTTCTCGTCCGCGCTCGAGGTCTACGGAGTCGACCATTGCGCAGGACTTCCGGCGAGTGGCGTGGTGTCGTTCACGAACGTGAGTGTCCTCGATGTCCGCGGAGCGACGATCGTTCCCACCTGGCTCGGGGATACGAGCTTCCCCGTCTGCGGGATCGGGCTTACGTCCGGGCGTACGACCGCCACGATCACGAACACGCCGGTGGTACAGACCGTACCGCCTCTGCCTCGTCGGTGCGGACGGATCGAAGCGGGGGAGGGGCTCACGATCAGTGGGCACAGCTCCTGCGATCGCCGCTTCACGTTGACGATGCAGTCCTACGGAGAGCTGACGCTCGATCAAGTCGTTGGCACGAGGAACCGGCTTTGGACTTCGCGCCTGACGACCGAGGACGCGTTCGTCGCGATGATGCAGGCCGACGGAGACTTCGTCATCAAGGATATCGCCGGCGCGACGGTCTGGTCCGCGGGAACGGCGGGGCATCCGGGCGCCAGCCTCCTCATCGACAACGACGGCAACCTGGTGATCTACGACACGAACGACGTGGAGCTCTGGTCAACGGGGACGGGCGGGCACTGAAGCGCCGACGCATCATGTGAGTGGTGAGTGCGCCGGCGAGGGCCTCTTCGTCCCGCGCCGGCGCCTGCCAGACGACGAGCGTTGTTCCCCTCGAGGCGCGGGTGGGCCGACGCGCTCCGCTCTCCGCTGGAACACTCTGTTCGCGATCCACGAACGAGCCGCATGGTCTCCGGCGGCATCGGAGAAGGGAGCGCCGCGTCGTCGTGCATTCCGCACCGACGCTTCGCGCAGCACGACAAGAGGACCAGACGATGAAGCTCTACTACGCCCCCGGCGCTTGCTCGATCACCCCCCACGTCGCCCTCCGTGAAGCGGCGCTGCCGTTCGACCTCGTTCGCGTGGACTTCATGCGCGGCAAGTCGCTGCCCGACGGAACCCCGTTCGTCCGGGTCAATCCGAAGGGCTACGTACCGGCCATCGAGCTCGACGACGGGCGTCTGCTCACGGAGAACGTGGCGATGCTGCAGTACATCGCCGACCTGAAGCCCGAGTCCAAGCTCGCGCCGGCGAACGGGACGTTCGAGCGTCTGCGCCTCCAGGAGTGGCTCACGTTCATCGCCACCGAGCTTCACAAAGGCCTCGGTCCGTTCTTCTCGCCCAAGGCGAACGACGACTACAAGGCGTCGGTCAACGAGCGCCTCGTCCAGCGGTTCGGGATCCTCTCCGCCGGCGTCGAAGGAAAGCCGTGGCTGATGGGTGACGACTTCACGGTGGCCGATGCCTATGCTCTCTACACGCTCCGCACGTGGGAGCGCGTCGCGAAGGTGGACCTGAGCGCGTACCCGACGCTCGCCGCGTACCGGCGTCGGATCGAGGAGCGCCCTGCAGTGAAGGCTGCGCTGGAGGCCGAAGGCTCGAAGTGAGTCGTGGGTAGGTCGCCCGTGCCTCTTCGCAATCGGTGAGGCACGGAGCTCGTGACGAATGAACGGCTGCTCGCAGGAGCAATGCCGGACGGATCACGTGCGGTGCGCCCAAGGAGGGGGCGCACCATGCTTCGCTCGGCGACGGACGTCGATCCAGCGCGAGAAGAGTCCGATCGCCGACCACGAGGCGAGCAGGGCGAGCGGCCATGCCAGCACGAGCGGCCACACGAAGGCGACCACCGCGACGCCGACCAACGCGAGCGCGCTGGCGAGCAGGATCCCGGCCTCGCTCGTGCCGACCACACGCCGGTCTGCGATCGCCGCACCGACCGTGTTCGCGAGCCGTACCGCGCCCGTGGCCGTCCGGCCGGAGCTACCTCCGCGCCCTGGTCCTCGCACGGTCGCGGGCGTGGGGGCGACGTTCCGGCGACCCAGGCGCGCGCGGAGGACGATCTCCGTCGCTCCGCGCAGGTCTTCTTCGTACTGCTCCGCCATGCGCTGGGCGAACGCCTCGTTCTCGATCGCGACGTCGAGCTCGCAGTTTCCGACCCAGCTCGCGATGTTGAGGTTGCTCGAGCCGACGCGCGCCCAGCGGCCATCGGCGACGGCGGTCTTCGCATGGAGCATCCCGTTCCATTCGTAGACACGCACCCCCGCTTCGAGCAGCGCGCGATACCCGGCGCGTGAGAGCGTGCTCACAATCGGGAGGTCGCTCGCGCCGGGCACGAGCAGCCGTACGTCGACGCCGTCGCGCGCGGCCGCGGCGAGCGCCTGGACGAACGGTGCGAGGCCGACGAAGTAGGCGTCCGTCAGCCACAACGACTTGCTGGCGAGCGCGGCGATGAGGTGATCGAGCCTGTAGACGCCCGCCGTCGCCGGCACGGTAGAGATGACGCGCAGATCGATGCTGCCCGCCGGAGCGGGGGACTCGACGAGGGCGGGCAGATCGGTGGGAAGCGCCTCCCCGAGGCGCGCCCAGTTCTCGGCGAACGCAACCGCCAGATCGCGCAACGCAGGCCCGCGGATCGCGATGCCCGTGTCCCGCCATGGAGCGATTCCTCTCGCGGGATCGCCGAGCCATCGCGCGCTCGCGCACACGCCGGAGACGAAGCCGACCTCGGCGTCGACGACGAGCAGCTTGCGGTGGTCGCGCGACATCCACGCGAACGCGCTCGCGAGGGTGATCGGGTTGTACGTGCGGACCTCGCCGCCCGCCGCGCGGAGCGGCTTCCAGAACGCGTCACGCGACTCGCCGATGCAGCCGAACCAATCGCGAATGACGCTGACGCGCACTCCAGCTTCGGCCCGGTCGACGAGCGCCCGGCGGAGCTCGTGCGTGAGCTCGTCGTCGCTGAAGATGTAGTTCTCCATGAAGATGGAGGAGCGCGCCGATCGGATCGCCGCGAGCCACGCATCGAAGTTCGCCCGTGCATCGATCAGAAGCTCGACGGCATTGCCCGCGCTCAGCGGCGCGCCCGCGGCGCGGCTGAAGGCTTGCTC
>JAEXCN010000059.1 GCA_023402175.1 Pseudomonadota bacterium
CGTCGGTCGTCGGCGCCGGCTCGGGAAGCGCCGGCTCGGGCGCGGGCCGCGGCACGTGACTGCGTGCGCGCTCGATCGCGAGGCTGACCGCGAGCGCTGCGGCGGCGCTCAACGTCGCGCACTCGTCCGCGCCCGCGAGGATCTCTTGCGACGCCTCGGTGGACGCCTCGGTGCTGCCGTCTTCGCGCAGGATCACCGTCGCGCGAAGCCGCTGATTTTCGCGCTCGATGCTCGTGGAGACGACGATGGGTCTCTCGGCGGCGAGTGACTGATGCGGGAGGCGCGTGCGAACGGCATCCTCGAACGCCGTCTCCGACATGCAGCCGGAGATCCCGTCGGCGACCGCGTACCGCAGCTCGACGCTCGCCGCGCCGTCCTGTGGAGCGCCCTCGGCGGCCCGAGGGACGAGTGCGATCGACGCGCACGCGAGGGCGCCGCTCGCCATACGGGCGATCCGCCGGGCATGCCTCGATCCGAGCGCGATCATCGCGAGTCGGACGGCATGCTGCCATGACACGCCTCGACGGCGGGAAGGTTCGTCGCGCGGGCTCCAGGATGCTGGCGACGAGCCGTCGACCGCAGCTCGATGACGGCGAGCCCAGGCGGCTGCTCCCTGACTCATGCATCGGCTACGGAGCATCGCCGGATGCTCGTCGCAGGTCTCGTGAGCTTCGAGGCGAGCGCCGAGCTCGGCTTCCGAGGGCAGGGCGTATCGCTTGCACATCGCAGGAGCCGGACAGGCGGCGTGCCCGCACGAGGTCGAGCCGAGAGCGCGCGCCTTCCGCACGCACAAGGAGCACCGTCATGGACTCGGTTCAGATCGGCTTGGAGACGTTGACGCCTCGGTGGTGGGTGCCCGTCGTCCGCGGCGTCGCAGCCATCGCCTTCGGGATCCTGGCGCTCGTCGCGCCTGCGATGAGCTTGTTCGCGCTCGTCATCGTCTGGGGCGTCTACGCGCTCGTCGATGGCGTGTTCAACCTCGGCCTGGGAGCCAAGGCCGGGCGCGCAGGACGCCGGTGGGGATGGTTCATCTTCGAAGGCCTCATCAGCATCGCTGCCGGAGTGCTCACCTTCGCGTATCCCGGGATCACGGCGCTCGTGCTGCTGATGGTGATCGCCGGCTGGGCGGTGTTGACCGGCATTCTCGAGATCGCTGCAGCGATCGAGCTTCGGCGCGTGATGACTGGTGAATGGCTCCTCGCGCTGAGTGGCGTGCTCTCGATCGTCCTCGGCGTCCTCCTCTTCGCGGCACCGGGCCCCGGGGCGCTGGCGCTCGTCTGGTTGATCGGCAGCTACGCGATCCTCTTCGGCGGGCTCCTGATCGCCCTCGGGATCCAGCTTCGCCGGTGGGGGCGACACGAAGTCGTTCCGGCGACCGCTGCGCCAACCCCCGCTTGATCTCCTCCTTCTACCGGCGTCCCGCTCGCCCTTGAGGCGGGCGGGGTCGTCGATTTCGACGAAGCGAGAAGTGCTGGAACGATCTCGAGCGAATCGATATTGAAAGTTACTTTCAATTGTGGGACGAGTGTGGAGCCGTGCCGTCCCGATCCCTTCTCCTTCGCGCCTCCGCCGCCGTCCTGATGACCCTCGTCGCATGCTCGAGCGACGACGGGCCCGCCGCCCCTGCCGTCGATCCGGCGCCGGCCCTGAAGACCTACGCCGAGAACCTCCACGCCGCGTACTCCGACTCCGTCGACGACGAAGTCGCGTTCGGCAAGACGATCGACGACTTTCTCGCGTCGCCGAGCGAGGCGTCCCTCGCCGCCGCGCGCGAGGGCTGGATCGCATCGCGTGCACATTACATGTTGACGGAGGGCGCGCGTTTCTACGGCGGGCCGATCGACGCCGAGCCCGACAACCACGAGGCAGCGCTGAACTCGTGGCCGCTCGACGAGGCGTACATCGATTACACGACCGACAAGGCCTCTGGCACGGTCGACGAGACCGCCGGCATCGTCAACAAGCCGGACGTCTTGAAGGAGATCACTCCGGACGGGCTCGACGAGCTCAACGGCGTCGCCGGCGACGAGAACGTCTCGAACGGCTATCACGCCGTCGAGTTCCTCCTCTGGGGCCAGGCGCTCTCCGACGTCGGGCCGGGCGCGCGTCCGTACACCGACTTCCTCACGAGCGGTCCGCGCCAGAACGCCGACCGCCGCGCGAGCTATCTTCGCGCTGCCGTCTCCGGCATCGTCACGCACCTCACCGCGGTCCGCGATGCGTGGGCGCCGAACGCTCCGTATCGCACCAGCTTCGAGTCGGGTGGGATGCCGTCCGTCGCGCTCGCGCTGAGCGGCCTCGCGAAGATGAGCAAGGGCGAGCTCGCTGGCCAGCGCATCAACGCGGCGTACGTCTCGAAGTCGCGCCGCGATCAGCACGACTGCTTCAGCAGCCTCACGCTCGAGGACTACGAGCGTGACGCGCGCGGCGTGCAGGCGATGTACCTCGGCGAGTACGGCGGCAAGACCGGTGTGGGCTTCGACACGCTCGTCCGCGCGAAGGACGCGGACCTCGACGCGCGCATCAAGGACCAGCTCGCGAAGTCCGTGCAGGCCATCGCGGCGATCCCGAAGCCCTTCGAGGCCTCCGTCGTCGGCGCCGACGACAGCCCGGGTCGCGTCGCGATCCGCGCGGCCGTCGCCTCGCTGCGCGCGCAGGCCGACCTCCTCGCCGAGGCGGCATCGGCGCTCGGCGTCCCGATCGTCGTCCCGGAGGAGAACCCGTGACGAGAGCCGCCGTCCTCTTCGCCACGGCGATCGCCGCGGGCGTCGTCGCGTGCGTCGAGAGCACTGCCGAGCCCGAGCCTGTCGTCGACGTGCGCCTGGGCGGCGACACGACCGTGTTCGACACGACGAACGGCGCGTACGCGAATTCGGCCGCGAACCTGAAGGGCGATCGCCTCGATCAGTTCAACTTCGGTCACGCCGTCTTCCTGCGGAACTGGGTGACCGCGCCGGCGACGACCGAGGACATGGATGGCCTCGGTCCGCTCTTCAACCAGCGCGCGTGCTCCTCGTGCCACTCGCGCGACGGCCGCGCGGCACCGTTCGATCCGTCCGGCGCGATGCTGGGCATGCTGCTCCGCATCAGCGTGCCCGGCAGCGACGAGCACGGCGGTCCGCTCGGCGACGCGATCTACGGCACGCAGATCCGCCCGAACGCGATCCTCGGCGTGCCGGTCGCGGCGACGCCGCACGTGACCTACGAGGACAAGTCCGGGACGTACGGCGACGGCACGCCGTTCACGCTACGAGCCCCGACGTACACGATCGACGGCTGGGGCTACGGCACGCCCTCTCCCGGCCTGATGATCTCGCCGCGCGTGGCGCCCGTCGTGATCGGCCTCGGCCTGCTCGAAGCGGTGCCGGAGAGCGCGATCCTCGAGGGCGTGAAGACGAACGACCCCGACGGCGTACGCGGGCACGTGAACCGCGTCTGGGATCACGCACGCGGCGCCACCGTGATCGGCCGCTTCGGCTGGAAGGCGAACGTGCCCTCCGTCCTCGAGCAGACCGCCGGAGCCTTCGTCGGGGACATCGGCATCACCTCGAGCCTCTTCCCGAACGAGTCGTGCACCGCGCCGATGACGGCCTGCAACGAAGCGAAGAGCGGCGGGACGCCCGAGATCGACGACGCCCGGCTCAAGGCAACTGTATTCTACATGCAAACCCTCGCCGTGCCGGCGCGCCGCGCCGCGACGGACGCAAAGGCGCTCCGCGGCGAGGCGCTCTTCGGGTCGATGGGCTGCGCCACGTGCCACCGCCCGACGCTCGAGACCGGACCCTTTCCCGAGGTGCCCGAGCTCGCCTTCCAGACCATCCACCCGTACACCGATCTGCTCGTCCACGACTTGGGCGCGGACCTCGCGGATGACCGGCCGGACTACGAGGCTTCGGGAAGCGAGTGGCGGACGCCGCCGCTCTGGGGTATCGGGCTTCTCTCGACGGTGAACGGTCACGAGCTTCTCCTCCACGACGGTCGCGCTCGCGGTTTCGCAGAGGCGATCCTCTGGCACGGAGGAGAGGCCACCGCCGCTCGAGAGCGCTTCCGGCTCGCTCCAGCCGCGGACCGCGACGCGCTCCTCGCCTTCCTTCGTTCGCTTTGAGCTCAGCCATGAAGAAGCTTGCGTTGCTCGCCCTCGTCGTCCCCGTCCTCTTGCCGACCGCGTGCGACGAGGGCGGGACGCGCTCCACCGACTACGCATCCGTGCTGCGTACGGTCAGCGAGTCCGCACGGACGAAACACGCGGCCTTCGCCGGCCGCGCCGATGAGCTCGCGACTGCGCTGCGCGCGCTGGAGTCCACGCCCGATCGGGCGCACGTGTCGGACGCGCAGGAAAAATGGCAGCTCGCGCGGGCAGCCTATCGCGAGCTCGATGCGTTCCGCCTCGGGCCCGTGCTCGATCTCGGCATCGCCGAGCGCATCGACGTGCCCGCGGCGCCGGCGGACATCGACGCCGTCGTGAACGGGACGCAGCCGATCGATCTCGCGCTCGTCGCCGCGGCCCCCGGAAAGCAAAAGGGCCTGCTCGGCGCCGAGTACCTGCTCTTCTCCGCGAACGGCGCCGATGCCGCGCTCGCCGCGCTGACGGGCGACGGCCCAGCCGCGCGGCGTCGCACTCTCGCACGCGCGATCGGCGAGGAGATCGCGCAGAGCGCCCATCAGCTGCTCGATGCGTGGACGGCGGGCGACCGACCGATCGCCAACGAGCTCGCGACTGCGGGCGCAGGCAGCCAGCGTTATCCCACGCAGCGCGCGGCGATGGACGATCTCGTGGCGGGCGTCGCGAACGGGATCGAGCTCGTCGCCGGGATCCGTCTCGGTCGCACGCTCGGCAAGAACGCCGGCGGTACGCCCAACCCGGATGCGGAGCCTGCGAAGGCAAGCGACAGCGCCGTGGCCGACATGAAGGCGACCATGAGCGGCGTGGAAGCGATCTACGTCGACGACGGAGTACACGATCTCATCCACGCCAAGAGCGCGGCGCTCGACACGCGCGTGACGAACCAGCTCGCCGAGTGCAGCGCCGCGATCGCCAAGATCCCGAGGCCGTTCGTGGCGACGTTGAGCTCCGACGCAGCGAGCATCGAAGCTGCCTACACGGCGTGCAAGATCGTCCGCACGACGTGGAACACCGAGCTCGCGAGCGCGCTCGGCGCGACGCTCAAGCCGAGCGACAATGACGGCGACTGACGCCATACGACGCCTCACCGGCGCCGCGCTCGTGCTGCTGTTCTGGGAAACGACGGCGTTCGCGCAGGACGATGCGCCCGAACCCGAAGCTGCGCCCGAGAGCGTCGTCGTGCGCGGCGATCGCGCAGACAACCTGAAGCGCGCGTCGGGATCGAGCACGGCGATCTCCGAGGAGCAGATCAAGCGCGCGCAGCCGGAGAGCGCCGGCGAGATGCTGAAGCGCGTCCCCGGCATCCAGGTCCGTCAGGAAGACGCGATGGGCCTGCGCCTCGACGTCGGCGTTCGTGGGCTCAGCCCGACGCGGAGCCGCCTCGTCCTCGTCGAGGAGGACGGCGTGCCCGTCGTCGTGAGCCCTTACGGCGAGCCCGAGCTCTATTACACGACCGCGCTCGAGCGGATCCAGCGCATGGACGTGGTGAAGGGCAGCGATGTCCTTCTCCATGGCCCGCAGACCGTCGGCGCGGTGATCGATCTGCACACGTGGGAGCCGACGGAGAAGCCGTCGTGGTACGTCGCCGGCACCGCAGGCTCGCGTGAGTTCGGTGAGGGCCTCGCGCGCTACTCCGATACGACCAACGACGTCGGCTACGTCGTGCAGGCGTTTCACAAAGGCGGCGCCGGCTATCGCAACATGGGCTTCCAGGTCACGGACGCCCTCGCGAAGGTGCGCTTCCCGACGGGGCGCGACGGCGAGCTCACCGCGAAGATCGCCTTCCACGACGAGCTCGCGCGCACGACGTACACCGGCCTCACCGACGCGCTCTACCGCGCCGATCCGCGCCGCGACACGATCGCGCCGGACGACCACTTCGGCATCCGCCGCTCCGAGATCTCGCTTCGCCACGTGCAGCGCATCGGGCGGAACGCCGAGCTCAGGAGCACGGTCTTCGCGTACCAGATGGACACGGACCTGCGCCTGCAGGACTTCGATCGACGCCGTGATCCGAACGTGGCGTACGCCCGCGTCGCCGACCCGAACGGGCTCTTCTTCCGGCAGACGACGTCGCTCCGCGATCGCGTCTACGACGTTGCCGGTCTGTCGACCGAGCTCGAGGACCGATTCGCGACGGGCGATGTCGCCCACAAGGTCACGGGCGGTGCCCGCGTCGTGGCCGACGTTGCGCGCCGGAAGCTGTCGCGCGGCGCCTTCCCGCGCGCAGAGAGCGGCGAGCTTCTCACCGACGACACGACGACGATCTTCGGCTTCGCCGGCTGGCTGCAGGATCAGATCGCGCTCGCCGATCACCTCGTCCTCACCCCGGCATTCCGGGTGGAGCACTCGCGCTCCGAGAAGACGATTCACCGCTTTCTCGACGGCGCCGTCGCGCGCGATGTCGACGTCACGGGCACGAGCCGCGCAACGGGCCTCATGCCCGGCCTCGGCCTCGTCATCGGCTCGCCGCGCCTGAACGTGTTCGCGAGCGAGTACCTTGGCTACTCGGCGCCGCGCATCAGCCAAGCGATCACGCCCGACGGCCGCGACGCCGCGCTCGATGCCGAGCACAGCAGCAACTACGAGGTCGGTGCACGCGGACGCGTCGGCAAGTGGCTGCGCCTCGAGGCCGACGGCTTCCTCGTCAACTTCGACAACCAGCTCGTCTCGAACAACCCGCTCAGTGGATCGACCTCGGAGTTCGTCAACGGCGGGCGGACGCGGCATCTCGGCGTCGAGTCGAGCGCTCTCGTGCACGCCGGCACGGCCTTGCGCCTGCCGCTGATCGTCGATCTGGGTGCACACTACACGTTCGTGCGTTCGCGCTTCGTCGGCGGCGACTTTGGCGGGAACGCGATCCCGTATTCGCCGATGCACACGGCATCTGCCTCGCTCGACGTCGCGCATCGCATCGGTCTCGGCGGGCACGTTGCCCTTCACTACGTGGGCGCGCAGTTCACCGACGAGAAGAACACGATCGATGCGGGGCCGACGGGACTCGACGGCCGGATGGACCCGTACACCGCGATCGATCTCGGCGCTCGCTACCTCCATGCGAGCACCGGCCTCAGCGTGGCCGTAGCGGTGAAGAACGCGCTCGACCGCGTCTACGTCTCGAACCGGATCCCGAACGGCATCTTCACGTCCGGCTTCCGGCAAGTGTACCTGACGCTCGCATGGACCACGCCGGGGTGAGCCCTGCGCCGGGCGCTACGTTCGCCCGCGCGCGCCGCGTGATCGACGCCGCGAACCGTCCCGTCGACGGCGCGTCGCTCGCCGTCTTCCGGATCGCCTTCGGCATCGCGATGGCCGTCGCGACCGCGCGCTTCTTCACGCATGGCTGGATAGCGGCCGATTACATCGCGCCCAAGGTCTTCTTCCACTACTGGGGCTTCGAGTGGGTGCGGCCCTGGCCCGGCGCCGGGATGTACGTGCACTACGGCGTATTGGGCGCCGCCGCGCTCTGCGTCGCTGCGGGCGTCTTCTACCGCGCAGCGTGCGTCGTCTTCGCGGTGACGTTCACGTACGCGCACCTCTGCGACAAGTCGAACTACCTCAATCACTATTACCTCGTCAGCATCGTCGCCTTCCTCCTCGTGGTCGTGCCGCTCGACCGCGAGTGGTCCGTTCGCACGCTCCTCTGCTCTCGAGAGCGCAGGCCCGAGGTGCGCGCGTGGATGCTCTGGCTGCTGCGTTTCCAGATCGGCATCGTGTACGTGTTCGGCGGGATCGCGAAGCTCGGCTCGGACTGGCTCGTGCACGGCGAGCCGCTCCGCATCTGGCTCGCCGCCAATGCGGAGCTCCCCGTGCTCGGGCCCTTGTTCGATCGGCGCTGGTTCGCGATCGCGATGAGCTGGTGCGGGATGTTGTTCGATCTCTCGATCGTGCCTCTGCTTTCGTGGCGGCGGACGCGTCGGATGGCGTACGTCGTCGTGCTCGCGTTCCACACGCTGACGGGCCTCCTGTTCCGCATCGGCATGTTCCCCTGGATCATGTCGGCGTCGGCGACGCTCTTCTTCGACCCGTCGTGGCCGCGCGATCTGCTCGCGCGACTCCGCGGCGGGCGCCGCGAAGCGTCCGCTCCGGCGACCAGCTCACCAGCGGGCGCAGCGCTCGGGCCGGCGATGCTCGTCGCGCTCCTCGTCCATGCGCTCGTCCAGATCGTCGTTCCGCTGCGCCACCTCGCGTACCCGGGCAACACGCTCTGGACGGAGGAGGGCTTCCGCTTCGCGTGGCGCGTGATGCTGATCGAGAAGAGCGGCGAGCTCGAGCTCACGGTCGTGGACGGAGACGACAAACGCACGCTCGTCCACCCGCGCGAGTACCTCACGCCGTTCCAGGTACGGATGGCGTCGACTCAGCCGGACATGATCCTCGAGCTCGCGCACGTCGTGGCGCGCGACTTCGAGCGGCGCACCGGAGGCCCGGTGCGGGTCTACGCCGACGCCGAGGTGTCGTTCAACGGCCGGGCGCGCGCCCCCATGATCGATCCGAACGTCGACCTCGCGGCCGAGGAGGACGGGCTCGCGCCGCAACGTTTCGTCCTGCCGGCGCCGACGTCTGCGCCCGAGTTCTGACGCGGAGCCGTGGCATCGGCGTCGTGCGCGCGCCTCGGCGAGCGGACGCTCGAGGAGCGCTCCCCGCGCTCGTCCCCGCGGCAACGGAAGAGGTCGCGATCGCGCGCCGACGGAACCGGACGCGAACGGCGCTTCGCTCCTGCGCGCCCATACGCAACGAGGTGCGTAGCGCCGTACGCGATTCCGCCGCGAAATCGCCTGCGAAAGCGGGCGCAACTGGCGCGCAGCCGCTGGGCTCGAGCTTTGCAGATGATCGAGTGGTTCAACCACTCAGCCAATGGCAGAGCCAGCTCAGGCCATGAATTTTCCGAACACCGTCGTCCGTGGAGCATCCATCCGACCCGCAGGCTCGCCGATCCGGGCGCGCGGCGTCGTCGCGTCGTCGAATGTCTGGCGCGAGCTCGCGGTCCAGGACTGGGTCGTGCTCGTCTACCTCTTCGCGCTGCTCGCGTTCACGGTCGCCGGCGACGGCGCGCGGCGCACGAGGGCGCTCGAATACCTCTCGCTCGACATCACGGCGTTCGCGATCGGAGTGGGCCTGACGCGGGGAAAGGTGCTGACGGGCACCCTCGGCGCCGTCGTCTATCGCCTCGGGGTCTTCGCCGGCATCTTCGGATCGTTCCTGCATCTGCAATACATCCTGCCGACGGCGCGCTCGGTCCGTCTCGATGCGGAGATCTACGCGTTCGACAAGCTCGTGTTCGGCTTCGAGCCCGCCGAGCTGTTCGACCATTTCGTGACGACGTCGACCGTCGAGTGGTTCTCGTTCTTCTACTTCGGTTACTTCTTCATCCTCGCCATCCACATCTTCCCGTTCATGTTCGCGGTGAAGAACGTGCGGCTCGTCGCCGAGATCTCGTTCGGCATCGTGAGCCTCTTCTGCATCGGCCACCTGCTCTACATCGTCGTGCCGGGCTACGGCCCGTATCAGCACCTCGCGGGAAGCTTCATCCACGAGCTCGACGGCCCGACCTGGTGGCGCCTCGTCAAGACGGCGGTCGATGCCGGCGAGGTGAGCGCACGGACGGACATCTTCCCGAGCCTTCACACGGCTGCACCGACGTTCTTCGCGCTCTTCGCCATCCGCCATCGCCGGCTCTCGCCGTTCCGTTACACGTGGGCGCCGATGGCCCTCTTCGCGTCGCAGATCGTGATCTCGACGATGTTCCTCCGCTGGCACTACCTCGTCGACGTGATCGCGGGGCTCTTGCTCGCGGCGAGCGTCTCGGTCGTCTCCGGTCGCGTCGCCGAATGGGAGGAAGAGCGTCGACGAAAGGCCGGGAAAGAGCCGGTCTTCACCGCGCTCTTTCGGTGAGCGGCGTCCGTTCACTTCCGAGCGAAGTAGTGAATCTCCGCGCGGCGCCGTCCGCGTACGAGCGTCGCCGTCACCACCTCGTCGAGCGGCGCGATCGGTCGGCGATCGACGTCGACGACTCCGTCAGGTCGTCAGCGCGAAGAAGGCGAGCAGCGCCGAGAGCGTCACGGCAGCGCCCCAGATCCCGAGCACGATGACGCGGGTCTTCGCCTCTTCCTCCCGGACCGCTCGCGAAGCCTCGCGCGCAGAGCGGATCGCGCTCGCCTCTTCGTGTGTGACGGACGGTCGCGTGATGCCCGAGATCCGGCTGGCGAGGGCCTCGGGCGTGAGCAGCGGCACGGCGCACACTGGCTCGTCCCCGGGGCCCGAGTCATCAGCAAGCAGTGAGGGCGCGAGCGGCGGGAGCTCCGGCGAGCGCTCGTCACCGTCACCGAGCGGAGAGGGGACGTCGTCGGGGAGGGACGGGACCGGGGCCTCGAGCGTGATCTCGTCGTCGGTGCTCCGGAACGCGTTCGCGAGGAGCAGCCGGTTCTCCTCGGCCGTCACCGCCAGCGTCGACTCGGCGTCGTCGTTGTCGTTTGCTCCTGAATCGGTCGCTCGTGAAGCGGAGGCGCTCGCCTGCAGCACCGCCTCGAGCTCGAAGCGGGCGAGGCGTGTCGTCTTGGCGAGGACGGTGTGCTCGCCGCTCTCGTCCGCGGCGTCGTGTGAGCTGCCGGTGTCGTCGGTACCAAGGTAGAGAGCCCGAACGCTGAGCGACATGAACGCGGGCAGGAGCAACGTCGATGCCGCGACGAGCGTGCGAAAAAGCGCGCTCGAATGAGCCTCTCGATCTCCGCGACCGCGCGCATCACCGCCACGCGTGGCAATCGGCTGCTCGGCGGATCTCCCACTCGCCGGCGGGCGGCGACGTACGCGACGCGTCGTCCTCCGACGGCGGCCCGCGTCTCCTCGACGTCCCGACGGCCGTCACGCAGCTCTGAGTTACCTTTTTCCAGGACTCCATGTCGGGTGCGTGCTACGTCCGAAACCCCGTGCGGCTCCGGATCGTCTCGATGCTCGCCGCTGCGACGGTGCTCGCGATGGCGCCTCGCGCGAGCGCTCAGCCCCCGCCTTCGCCTTCGTCATCGGCAGCGACGCCGCCGAGCGAACCGAGGGGCAACCCGCCTTCGCAGCAGGCGCCGGTCGCTTCGGACACGAGCGCGCCCTCGGTTCCCGGCGCGAACCCCGCGCCCGAGGAGCCCGGGAAGGTCGCTCCTTCGGAGGTCACGAAGGGCAACGACGCGACGCGCACGGTCAAGGAGCCTCCGCAGGCGCACGAAGGCCATTTCGAGTTCGGTTCGTACGGCCGCGTGTGGGCGGCGAGCGATCTCCGTGGCGGCACCGGCCGAGGGACGAACGTCGTCGCGTTCGGACCCCGCGCCGTCGACGAGGGCAGCTACGCGGAGCTGGAGCTGCGGCGTGAGGACAAGTTCAGCGACAACGTGCGCAGCCGCATCGTCGCGACGATGGCCCTCTTTCCGCCGTTCTTCCACTTCGACGGCAAGGCGACGCAGCAGATCGGCGTTCGCAATCTCTACGCCCAGGGCACGTACGAGAAGGTCACCATCTGGGCGGGCTCCCGCATGTACCGCGGGGACGACATCTATCTGCTCAACTGGTGGCCGCTCGACAACCAGAACACGATCGGCGGCGGCGTCGGCGCGCCGATCTTCCGCACCGAGGACGGCTCGCAGGAGACGATCCTCCAGGGGCACGTCGGGCAGCAGCGGCTCGACAACCCGTACCAGTTCCAGCAGATCCCGGTCGTCGCTCCGATCGGCTTCGGCACCGTCGACGTGACGAAGCTCGATCGGCCGCGCACGATCGAGACGTTCAAGTTGACGCATTTCGTCCGTCCGGGCGGCGGCCTCGGAGGGTTCAAGGCGATCCTCTACGGTGAGCTCCACCAGCTCGCCGCGGGCGTGTACCGCGATCCGCTGACCAACGTCGATCGCGGCCTGCCGAACGACTCGGGCTGGCTGCTCGGCTCGCAGCTCACGTATTTCACGGGCAAGTGCGATACGTACGCGTCGCTTGTGATGCGGCATGCGCGCGGGATCGCCGCCTACGATCCGCTCTCCGTGCCGATCACGTTCGCCCTCGATCGGACGGTGAGCGGGGCGAGCGAGACGCAGATCGCCGCATCGGGCAATTTCGAGACCGACGACTTCGCCGTCATGGCGGCCGGCTACGTCCGCTTCTTCCGCGACGGCTCGCCCGGCGAGACGTCCACGCAGAAGTACGACGAGGGCACGGTCGTCGCTCGGCCGAGCATCTTCATCGGCGAGCACTTCGGCGTCTCGCTCGAAGGCAGCTATCAGCAGCGGCGGATCGCGATCGCGACTCCGGACGGCGACGGTCCGCTCACCGCGTCCGTGCTCAAGGCCGGGGTCATCCCGTACTTCTCGCCGTCGGGACGCGGCAGCTTCAAGCGCCCGCAGATCCGCCTGCTCTACGTCGCGAGCTTCCGCGACTCGGGCACGCGCGGCCTCTACCCGATCGAGGACGTCTTCGCGCAGCGCAAGGTCGAGCACTTCGCCGGCATCGGCGCGGAGTGGTGGTTCAACTCGTCGTCTTACCCCTGAGCAAGAGATCGATCATGTTGAAGGTCGCCAAGCCTCTCTTGTCAGCGCTCGTCGTCGCGGCGTGTATCGCGCCGGGGACGGGCTGCGTCACCGTTCCGGACGAGGGCTCGCAGCCGAAGCTCGCGACGCACGTCGGCGACTGGCGCGACGAGGTCATCTACCAGGTCCTCATCGACCGCTTCGCGAACGGCGACGTCAACAACGACTACAACGTCCGGCCCGGCCACCTCGCGCGCTTCCAGGGTGGCGACTGGCGCGGGCTCACCGAGCACCTCGACTACGTGAAGGAGCTCGGCGTCACGACGCTCTGGATCTCGCCGATCGTGAAGAACGTCGAGACCGACGCCGACGTCGACTCGTACCACGGCTACTGGGCGCAGGACCTCTCGCAGCTCAATCCGCACTTCGGCGATCTCGCCGATCTGCGAAGGCTGACGGCGCGCGCGCACGACATGGGCCTCAAGGTCGTGCTCGACATCGTCACGAACCACATGGGGCAGGTGTTCTTCTACGACACCAATCTGAACGGCAACCCCGACATCTACATCGGCGGAAGCGGCGACCTGCCCGTCGTCTCGAGCCGCTCGGACCTGTCACGCATCACCGAGTACGATCCCGACTGGGATCCGAAGGGCGTCCAGGCGTTCACGTCGCTCGGACCTGCCGGCCGCGCGCCGATCATCTTCATCCAGGATCCGAAGATCAACCGCGTGCCGCCGCCGGGCATTCTCGGCACCGCGCGCGCCTATCACGGCTTCGGCCGCATCCTGAACTACGACGACGAGAACCAGCGCAAGCTCGGCGACTTCCCCGGCGGCCTGAAGGACGTCGCGACCGAGCTTCCCGAGGTCCGCCGGGAGCTCATCGACCTCTACACGCGCTGGGTCGAGCTCGCCGATCTCGACGGCTTCCGCATCGACACGGTCAAGCACGTCGAGCACGACTTCTGGTCCGAGTTCGGCAGGAGCGTGCGCGAGCGCCTTCGCCAGAAGGGGAAGGATCGGTTCCTCATGTTCGGCGAGGCCTTCGACGGCAACGACCAGCTTCTCGGCTCGTACACAGCGGAGAACATGCTCGACAGCGTGTTCTACTTCTCGCAGCACTATCAGGTGTTCCGCGACGTGTTCATGCGCGCGTCCGACGAGAACCAGCAGAAGGGCACCGAGCAGATCGCGAACCTCTGGGCGCAGCGGCGTACGAACTACCGGAACGAGCCACAGCCCGACGGTATCGGCATCGCGCCGAGCCGCGCGCTCGTGAACTTCATGGACAACCACGACGTCGCGCGCTTCCTCTACGAGGCGCAGAACGACAAGGATGTCCTCCGCAACGCGCTCACGCTCCTCATGACGGAGGAGGGCATTCCGTGCCTCTATTACGGCACCGAGCAGGACTTCGCCGGCGGTAACGATCCGTCGAATCGCGAGGTCCTCTGGAACACCGGGTTCAACACGAGCGGCGACACGTTCCGCCACTTCGCGAAGCTCGCGCGGACGCGCGTGACGTACCAGGCCCTCCGCCGGGGCGACACGAACGTCGTCTGGTCGAGCGGCCACGTCGGCACCGAAGAAGACGCGGGGATGATCGCGTACGAGCGGACCGGCGGAGACGCCGGCGATGCGTACGTGCTCGTCGTGATCAACACGAACAACCGCAAGGACAGCGCGACGGCAGACGGCGAGAAGGTGATGAAGCTCACCGGCGCCGGCGCGTCGAGCACGCTCGTCGACGTGCTCGATCCGGAGCGGAAGTCGTATTCCGTCCCGCCGAGCGGCGACCTCCGGCTCACCGTCCCGAAGCAGCGCGCGATGATCCTCGTCCCGCAAGCGGACGTGAAGGACTGACGCGGAATTCCGTTCGTTACCGGCGCTCGAGCAGCGTTTTCGTAGGAGGCGGAAGAGCGGAAGAGCCGCCTCGGCCACCTCGGTCTCGCTAGTTCACGGGCGTGAGTGGCGTGTCGACGAGCTTCCGCTGGGCGATGCCACCGGTATAGGCGTAGCTCGCGAAAGAATCCCAGCCCCAGATCGTGGCGGTGAAAGGGCCCTCACTTCGCCCCCGCTGGAGACCGGTGCGGCAGACGCGGTCGCCGAACGTATCGCCAGGGCCACCTGCCTTCGAGAGATCCACGCGCGCAAACTCGTAGTCGCCGCGCTTTCCGACGGGACGAAACCCAACCCCCTGGGCTCCAGTCGCCGCACCGATGGTGCCGGCGCACTCGAGCCAGACGTCCTCGAATCGGCCGTTGTGCTTGGCGCGGACGATGACGAGGGACGTGTCGTCGTACGTCGGGTCGGCGTAGAAGCTGTACGAGTTCATGTACTGTCCGGCGGGGACGACGTTGACGAAGTCGGGATCGCCTCGACCATTGAGTGGCTGACGTGTGACGAAGTCGCCGAGACTTCCGCTCATATAGGCTGCGAGGTAGATCGGGTGCTCGGGGTCCTGCGTGCGAACGACGAACGCGTCGCCGGTCCCGGAGGTGAAGACAGCTTCTTCCCCCGCCGCGAGCTCGGTGGGCGCTCCACGCGGAACCTCCGGATCGTAGTCGAGACGCGTTCCGTCACGGGCAGCGATGATCCGGTATGGGATGGTCTCGTGCTCGTTGCCGAGACGCGGTCGATAGCCGACGCCGACGTACTCGTGGCCCCACTGCTCGAACGGCGGAATCTGCTGATGGAGCGCGTCGCACGCGCCGCCGCTCGGGAAGGTCAAGCAGGAGTGGCCAGCGAAGATCGTCGTGGGCTTGTTCGAGCTGACGACGCTCCCGGAGAGCAGCTCGGGCTGGAGGAACTGCAGATACTGCCCCTTATCGATCTTGTAGGTCACCGGACGCTTGGCCGCGGTGCCGACGAATCCAAGCCCATCCTGGATGTCGCGCGTTGGCACGATCGTGACCTCGGTATCGTCCTCCGCGGCAACGATCTGGGTGAACGGATCCCCGTTGTTCTTCTCCCAGGCCCCGACGATGAGGTGTTCCTGGGCCCACGACGCGACGGGCAGGAGCAGCGTCGCGGCCGGGATGAAGCTCTGGCCACCGCTGCCGTACGGGTAGATCGCCGCCGCGCTCACCGGCGCGTTCGTCTTCAGCCGAAACGAGTCGCCGAGCCCGCTGAACACCTGCGGTATGTCATGCGGGTGCGCGGGCACGACGCCCTCCGGACAGCCTACGTGGGTGGCGTTCTCGACGGCCGAGCGCTGCTTGTCCGGATCGCGGTCGGCGACGAAGAGCACGACGGTCTCTCCCGATGGGATCGGCCCCGTGTGATGGGTGAGGGTCGGGCCACCGGGATTCGTGCGGAAGACCGCATTCGAGAGCTCGAGCGCCTGCCCTTTGTACTCGAGGGTGAGATCGACGGGCATCGTCGACACGTTGACGACGTATGCCGCGTAACAGGACTGGAGGCTCTCCCATTTCACCTGCGGCTTCTGAAGTAAGAACTCGCATCCGTTCGAGCTCTTGTCTGCCGCCGCCGCGGAGCATGGCTCCTGGCAGCGCCCGGCTCCGCAGGCCTCGTCGGGCCCGCAGGTCTCGACAACCTCCCCGGTGCATGTCTGCAGGACCGAGCGCCCGTCGAGCGAACAGCGGAAGCCACACCGCGGAGCGTCCGCTGACGCGTCGACGGCGAAGGCGTTCTTCTCCACGAACGACGAACGCTCGCTACTGCACGCGCCAGCGACGAAGAGCGCAAGGCCGGAGACGCAAACAGCCGCGAGCATACGCCTCATGGCAACACCACTTCCTGAGGCGTGGAATAGACGCCTCGCACCTTCTTGTTTCCGAGCTGTCCGTTCACGTTGGTACCCCAACAATGGATCTTGCCGTCGACCAGGAGCGCGCAGGTCGAGCTCGGCATCGTTCTCACCTCTACGGCCGGCGCCGGGAGGCCGGCAACCTTCACCGCGTCGAACGCATAATCGTTCGTCCCGTCGCCGGCCTGACCGCTCGCGTTGCTTCCCCAGCAGTAAACGTCGCCGCTCGCGCCGACAGCGCACCAGCGCGGAGGCTCGACGATCGTGACGCCGTTGTTCGTCACCGGGATCGGTGTCGTCGTCGCGATCTGCACGATGGGCTCGGGCGCGACGACGCGCTCGGGATAACCGCGATCGAACAGCGGGCGCGTGGAATCGAGCCTGGCACCCCAGCAGTAGCCGGCGCCTCCGGCTACCGCACATGCGTGTTCGGTGACGATGTCGAGCGACGGCACTGCCGCGAGATCGATCGTCGCCGGGCTCGGATCGGGGAAGAAGGAGGACACCCGCGCGAGCGGAGGGTTCGCTCCCCAGCTCAACACGGTGCCATCCTCACGAAGCACGAAGGTCGTGAAGCCGACGACGAGATCGCGAATCGGGACGCCCGGAGGCAGCTCGATCGCGCGAGGAGGAACCATGCCGGTCTGGGGAACGACGTTGAGCGGTCCGACCTGACCAAAAGAGTTCCGTCCCCAGCACTGCGCTCCGCCGTCGATGACGGCGCACCCGATCAACGTCCCGATGGCGACGCGCGTCGCGGGCGGTAGATCGAGCCTGACCGGAGTCCGCTCGAGCGTCGGGGACGTTGTACTGCGGAGGAACGGGCCCCTTCCCCAGCACCAGATCTCGCCGCTCACGTTCACCGCGCACGTGTGATCGAGCTGGAGAACGTTGGAGACGCCGAGGACACGCACCGGCTCGGAGCTCGCGGCGATCCCCGCCTCCTCACCAAGCCCGAGC
>JAEXCN010000044.1 GCA_023402175.1 Pseudomonadota bacterium
CCGACGATGGCGCTGTCGGGGACCTTGCAGTTCTCGAAGAAGACGGTGCACGAGTGCGCGCCGTGGATCCCGAGCTTGTGGTCCGGCGATGCCTGCGTATACCCGGGCGTGCCCTTCGGCACGACGAACGCGGTGTGCTTGATCTTGGGGCCGCTCCGATCGGTGACCGCGAAGACGATGATGAAGTCGGCGTGCGGGCCGTTCGTGATCCAGTTCTTGGCGCCGTTGAGGACCCAGCCGTCCGACGTCTTCTCGGCCTGCGTGGCCATCGTCTGCGCGTCGGAGCCGCTCATCGGCTCGGTGAGACCGAAGCAGCCGAGCTTCTGGCCGGACGCACAGGGCGTGAGGATTTCCTTCTTCTGAGCCTCGGTGCCGAACTTGTAAACCGGGTCACAGAAGAGCGAGTTGTTGACGCTCATGATGACGCCGCTCGAGGCGCACGCCGCGCTGATCTCCTCCATCACGAGCGCGTAGGTCAGCGCATCGAGACCTGCACCGCCGTACTCCTGGGGGATCGCCACGCCCATGAACCCGAGCTCGCCGAGCTTGGCGACGATCTCGGCGGGCCAGCGACCGCTCTTGTCGATCTCGGCGGCCTTCGGCGCGATCTCGCGCTGCGCGAAATCCCGCGCGGTGTCCCGGACCAGTCGCTGCTCTTCGGTCAGATCGAAATCCATCGCGGCAGTTCTAGTCGGGGCTACGCGGGGTCTCAAGAACTAGCGGCGACGCCCTGCTCGAAGACCACTCGCGGTTTCTGGCGCGGTTTCTGGGGCGGTTTCTGGGGCGCGCTTCGGACCGACGGAGGCGCATGTGCGTCGGCTCAGCATCCGACGATCGACACCCGGCGTTAGCGGCCGCTATCCGCCGGCGCGGAGCGCGACGATCACGCGCCAGATCACGACCGCTGCGAGAACAAGCACGACCAGGAGCGCGATCACCGCGTTCTTCGAGACGCGCTGCAGGCGCCGCCGCTGCTCGAGGAGCTCACGCGGCGGCGGCGTTCGCATCGACTGGATGCTCGCGCCGTTGAGCACGACCTCGGCCTTGCGCAGGAGCTGCTCCCACTCTTGACGGCTGATCTCGATCCTCTCGCGAAAGCGGACCTCGTGGACGATCGCGATGTGATCATAGTCGCGGAGCTCGGCGCGACGTTCGATCTGGTTCACGGTGCCCGCGACGAGGACCGAATATCCCTCGCGCCGCGGCCTCAGGCGAAGATGCTGAAGCGCCTGCTTGCCGCCGCCGGTCGACATGCCTTGCGGCGCGGTGAGCTCGACGGCGTATGCACCCGCGCCGATCGCGAACTCTCGGAACGCCTCCGTCACCGAATCCGCGAGCGTGACGAACTTCCGCGCGAGCCGCGTGCGGAGCGCCTCTGGGTCCTGCTCGCTCGAGTTGCCCTGCCCTTCCGAAGGCGGCGCATCATCGGTCTTCTGCGGCGGGATCCATTCACCCGGGACCCACGCTTCACCAGCGTGCTCCTCCTCGTCCGCCTTGGTGAAGGCCTCGAGCTCGAACTTCTCCATCTTCCGGGTGCCGGACATGGCGCTCGATCATCCTAACACGGACAATTCAGGCCGCCCGAAGGCTCGAGGGGCCTGCTTCGACGCGGTCCTCGTCGACCGGGAGGTAGCTCCGTCAGGACGACAGAGTGTGCAACACGCGGTACGCCACGATCGCCGCGAGCGTGACGACGAGGACGAACAGGACCACGGCAGGAACCGAGATCTTCCCGAGCGCCTTCCGCTGCGCGAGGAGCTCCGGCGAAGGGGGCATCTGCTTTGCCCGAACGCGGGCGAGGTTGAGGACGACATCGAGCTTCTTCAGGAAGTCGGCGTATTCGTCGGCCGTGATCTCGAGAGGCCGCCGGAAGCGCAGCTCGTGCAGCACGGCGACGTGCTCGAACGTCCGCACTTCGGCTGTCGACGTCACCGGATCGACGGTCCCGGCGACGACGACCGCGTAGCCTTTCCTCCGCGGAACGAGGCGAATGCTCTGTCGGGCCCGCGCCCCGCCGCCCGTCGACGGACCTTCCGGCCCCTTCAGATCGACGACGTAGTCGCCGGCTCCCATGTGGAAGCCGTCGAAGCCGTCCGTGACGGTCTCGGCGAGCGACGCCGCTTGGTTGGCGACCTGCGTGCGCAGCGCCTCGAGCTCGCGTTCGCGTTCGCTGTCCAGGCTCACGAAAGCTCATCATACCGATCCTGAGCCCGCCCGCTCGGGCGTTTCTAGCGGGCAGTCTGACCGCGACGCGTCGGGCGGGTTCCCCGGGACATCGACACGGCGCTCTTCGCCGCCCTACCGGACGCCCTGTCGAACGCTCTCCTTGTCGAGCACCGCGAGCAAAGGCACCTCGGCGGCGCGCTCGAGGAGCCGCGCCTTCGGTCGGATCGCCACGGGTACACGGGCCGCTCGCAACATCGGGACGTCGAACGCGTTGTCCCCGAAGGCAGCGTAGAGCACGCGCTCGAGCCCGAGCCGCTCGCGGAGGCGCGTCGCCTTCCCCTCGCCGTAAGGGATCGGCCGCTGGACTGCGCATTGCACGATCCCCGCTTCGTCGCAGGTCTCGCACACGGCCATCGTGTTCGAGACATCGATCCCCACGACCTTTGCCGCCTGCTGAACGATCGCTCGGGGCGATGCGCTTACGAGGAAGACCTCGACACCGACGCGCCTTGCATGCTCGACGACGCGTATGGCCTCGTCGTGGAGCCGCGCACGCAGACCGACGGCCTCGATGACCTCCGCGCAGAACCGATCGAGCGCCGCGCGTGGCCGGCCCGCGGCCGCCCACGTCATGATCTCGCAGACACGCTCCTCGGGAAACGTCCCTGCGAGATAGGCGAGGTGGATGCGATGCGCGATCTCGCGCGCGGTACCGGAAGCATCGATGTTCTCCGCGACCGCTTCCCGCACGAGCGCATCGCGAGCGAAGTCGAGAACCCCTCCCTCGAGCAGCGCGCCGAAGAAGTCCTCCCCGATGTCGCCCGCCCAGAGCGTGCCGTCACCGTCGAACGCGATCGCGCCCCCAGGCTCGCGGTCGCGAGCCTCGTCGATGGCCAGGATGACTTCTTCGACGGTGATGGTTCGCACGGCGGCTCCCAGGATACGCATCTTCGAGACCTCCCGAGCGAGGCAAAAAGACGCCAGCCGTCGCGCAAGAACCTGCTCGCGCAGGGGGTTGCTACGCTCCGCGCGTGGACCGAGCGCGCGCAACCCGCATTTCGAAGCTCCTCAGCCTTGCGCTCAGGCACGAGCCGGCAGCGCTCGGCATCACGCTGGACGGCGCCGGGTGGACGGACGTCTCCGCCGTCCTCGATGGCCTCGCGGCGCGGGGCGAACGCGTGACGGACGAGGAACTGGAGGAGATCGTCGCTGAGAGCGACAAGCAGCGGTTCGCCTTGTCCGCCGATGGCGAGCGCATCCGAGCGAACCAGGGCCACTCCGTCGAGGTCGATCTCGGCCTTGCCGCGAGCGAGCCTCCGCAGGTGCTCTTCCACGGAACGGTGGATCGATTCCTCGAGCCGATTCGGCGTGACGGCCTCGTTCGTGGAGCGCGGACGCACGTCCACCTCTCCGCGGACGCAGAGACCGCGGCGATCGTCGCGCGAAGACGGGCAGGCAGACGGGTGATCCTTCGTGTCCGTGCACGAGCCGTGCACGACGCAGGTCACGCATTCTTCATGAGCGAGAACGGCGTCTGGCTGACCGAGAGAGTGCCGCCCGCCTTCCTCGAGATCCCTTAGGCGCCCGTCTCCGCGTCGCGGCGGAGGTCAGGTCCACGCGAGCGCAGCGCGAAGACGCGGCGCCTTGGCGAGCGCCTTTCTGAGCCGGTGGATATCCGCTGGGCGAAGCGTGACCGGCCCACGGCGCGCGGCCCCGCCGGTCGAGTAGGCGAAGCGCACGAGGCTCTCTCCTTCCGGTCCCTCGAGCAGCTGTACGAGCGTCGAGAACTCCTTCCCCTCGGCCGATTGCTTGATGGCGACTTCTTCCACGATCGAAGCGTTACCCCAGGCTGTTGTCGTCATGCGCGTCGCCCCAGCACACGCCGGGCCAGACTTCGCACGACATGATTTCACACATCTGCAAGCACCACCCCTGGCCCGGGCCAGGTGCGGGCCGGCCCAGGGCCACCCTCGACCGCGCACGTCGACTTGCGCCAGCACAAGTCGCGGTGCGTCAACACTCGGTCGGCGGGGTCGGCACCGCCCACCATGTTTCGCGCGCCGACTCCGGTTCGTGCGGCGAGACACTGAGCGCCGCCCCCACGGTCCGTGCGGCAGCTCACGGTCCGTGCGGCGAGTCACTGAGCGCCGCGAGAATCGCCTCCTCGGCTGCGGGCCACGTGGGGACCGGGACGATGCCGGGCGGCGCAGAGCTGGCTCCGAACTGGAACCGATGCTCGACGATGCCCTGCATCGCGCCGAGGACGTCGAGCCGGTCGTCGACGAACAGCCCGACGCCGAGGTCTTTGCAGATGGGCGCCTTCTCACGCCTTTCCTGGCAGAAGCGTAGCTGTCCGTAGGGGATCCCCGTCGTCTGGAAGAAGAGGTGTCGATCCAACCAGCGCCTCGTTCGCTCCTGCACCCTCGCCCCGCATTTCGAGACGAGCCACACGCGCCCGCCGAAGCGCAGGCAGAGGCGGCCCAAGCTCTCGAATGCAGCCTCGACCGGAGGCGAGCGCATTGCGTCCTCATACGAGCCGCCAATGAACGAGGTGTCTGGGCCGTCACCGCGGATGATGACGCGGCCGACGTTTCCTCGCGGCTCACCGATACGGCGGATCGCGCGGGACCGACACCGGCTTCGCCGACCAGTGATACCGCCACGTGAGGACGAGCAGCAGCGCGCTGCCGGCGACGACGACGCCCATCTCCAAGACGGCCGCCATCATCGCCTCGCTGATCGCCTCTGCCAGCACACGCGCCTTCTGCGCTGGATCGACGGATTCGCCTGTCACCACTGAGCCGAAGCCCCCGATCAACCCGATGACGGACACCACGAGGGTCACCGCCCACAGCGCCGCAATGGCCCACCCGATGCGTCGCACCCACGAAGGGACGCCGTACTTCCCTCCGAGCCACCGTGCCCAGATGACGAGCGCAACGACGACCGGCAACTCGAGGAGCACCATGGCTCGTGAACGCTATCGCAAGATGCGAGATGCGCTCTAGTTGCGCCGACCGCGCGCGCCGCCGCGGGGGCCCGGTC
>JAEXCN010000094.1 GCA_023402175.1 Pseudomonadota bacterium
TCTCGAAGGTGCGGACGATCGCGGCCTACGCGTACAAGAAGTCCGTCGGCCATCCGTTCGTCTATCCGCAGAACAACCTCAAGTACGTCTCGAACTTCATGCAGATGATGTTCGCCGTCCCGTCGGAGCCGTACGAGGTCGATCCCGAGGTCGAGGCGGCGATGAACCTCCTGTTCATCCTGCACGCCGATCACGAGCAGAACTGCTCGACGTCGACAGTCCGTCTCGTCGGCAGCTCGCGCGCGAACCTCTTCGCGTCGGTCGCCGCCGGCATCCTCGCTCTCTGGGGCCCGCTCCACGGCGGTGCGAACCAGGAAGTCATCGAGATGCTCGAGACGATCAAGGCCGACGGCGGCAACGTGAAGAAGTTCGTCGACCTCGCGAAGGACAAGAACTCGACCTTCCGCCTCATGGGCTTCGGCCACCGCGTCTACAAGAACTTCGACCCGCGCGCGAAGCTCATCAAGGCTGCGGCCGACAAGGTCCTCAGCAAGCTCGGCGTCAAGGACCCGCTCCTCGACATCGCCAAGGAGCTCGAGGAGGCGGCGCTCAAGGACAGCTACTTCGTCGATCGGAAGCTCTATCCGAACGTCGACTTCTACTCGGGCATCATCTATCGCGCGCTCGGGTTCCCGACGAACATGTTCACGGTGCTCTTCGCCATCGGCCGCCTGCCCGGCTGGATCGCGCACTGGAAGGAGATGATGGAGGACCCGACGACGAAGATCGGCCGTCCGCGTCAGATCTACACGGGCCCGACCGAGCGCCAGTACATCCCGATCGACCAGCGCAAGTAAGCGCCACCGATCGCGTGAAGGAAGCCCTGGACGTACGCTTCGGCGTGCTCCGGGGCTTTCTCATTCGGTGTGTCGGTCTTCGGCCCCGTCGATCGCTGGCTAGATCGACTTCAGATACTCGAGGAGAGCATCCTTCTCGCTCGCGCTGAGGTCGGTGCCGTAGGTGTGGCCGCCGGCGGTGTTGCCTGCCTTCGCGGTGTCGAAGACGAAGAGATTCTCGCCCGGCTTCGCGGGTCGGATGTCGAGGCCGACGCGGTCCGCGTCGAAGCTGCCCGGACGGATCACGAACGACTTCGGACGCGACGACGGCGGCTCGAGGACGTCGCGGAGCGTGGGCCACGCGCCGTTGTGACCGAATGGTGCGGTGAAAGCGATCCCGTTGAGAGGGCGAGCCTTGTACTTCTGGATGGCTGTGGCCGAGCCGGATGGCTGGCGGAAGAACTCGTAGCGGTTGCGAAGGGCGGCTCGTTTGTCCTCGTCCGGCTCCATGCGCGCGAGCTCGTCGTCGATGACCACGTCGGTGAGCGCGCCGTAGACCGCGAGCTCGAGGGGGTTACCCCAGAAGTCGTAGAAGCCCTGCGTCGCCAGTCCCGCTTTGGCGAGGCCCACCGCGGGCGCGATCACGATCGAGGCGAACGGGTCTCTCGGATCCAGCCCCAGCCGCGCCGCGGCCGCGTTCCAGATCTTCTGATTGAAGACGTCGATGAGCAAAGGATCCGAGACGAAGCGATCGAAGTGGCGATCGAGGAACGCGCTGTCGGTGCCCACTTCGTCGAGCGGCCACGCGGTCGCCTTCCAGACCTTCGTCGTGTGGCCCGCGACCTCTTCGACCTTGAACGCCGTGGACGGGGCGTCGCTTCGATAAGGCTCCGTATGGCAGCTCGCGCAACGCGACTCGAAGAGGCGCATTCCGTGGCGGACCTTTGCAGCGTCGAGCGAGGGGAGGGACGTGCCGGTCCAGCGTGGGCTCGCGAGGGAGACGAGCGAGTGCTCGAGCGTGTAGAGGTTCTCTAGCTCCGCGGTGCCCTCCGCGACGATCCAGCTCCCGTCTCGGTGAAGCTTCGTCTCACCGAAGACCGCGATCTGCTCCGACACGTTCCGCGACAGCGGATCGAGCGGGATGCAGTTGGTCTGGAGACAGCTGAGGCGCGGCGCGTCCCAGATCTGAGGGAGGCTGATCGGCGCGTCGAGTGTGTACGTCGGCTCGTGCGCGAGCTGCGACGAGAAGATCTCGTTCGCCTCGCGGGTGAGCGCGTCGACACGCCCCGGCCCCTCGGGGCTCGCGCCGTCGCGGTTGCGGTCGAGCAGCCCCTTCACCCGCTGACGTGCGGTCTCGATCCTGGCGTTGCAGTTGGCCGGGTTGCCGATCGCCTCGCAGACATGCGCTCGCTTCGACGGATCGCTCGATGCAGCATCGAGCGCGTCGCGAAGCTCGCCGAGGAAGCGGGAGAGGTTCACGAAGCCCTGCCCGCCGTCGATGAGGAGGCGTGTCTTCTTGTCCGGCGTGTCGACGACACCCGTGTGGCACGCGGCGCAGGTGAAGCCGGCGTAGAGCGTGTTCTCGCCCGGCTTTCGATCCCGCACCACGCCGAGCGGCACCCGGGGGCCGCTGGTGAGATCGGTCACTCCGGGGGGCGGATAGAGGAAGCCGAGGGGCTCGAGGCTCGCGGGCGAGACGAACGGCGTGCTCGAATCAGCGCGCTCGAGCGCCATGAAGATGTCGTCTTCGATCAGGAACGAGCCCTGAGAGGTCGTGTACCAGGCCTTGCGTCCCGACCACTCCGGCGTCGCCCATGCGACGCGGTCCGGACGCTCGGTGATCTCGTCGGCATGTCCCTCCGTCTCCTCTCCCTCCGCTCCGCAGCCTGCAGCTGCAGCAGCGGCGACGGTGAGCGCGACGACGACGAACCAATGGCCAGTAGCCTTCATGATCATCCCCAGTGACAAAAAGCAGAGCAGCGCTACGTGCGTCGATCGACGCACGCAAGGACCCTCTCGAACGCGAACCAACGGCGTCGCGGAGAGAACTTTCGTATAGCTCACGACACGTCGGTGTCAGGCGCCGGGCGCTGACGGAAGACTCGATTTTCGTCAGTCGCCGTCCGACTCAGTCGGGGCGCAGCAGCTCCTCCCCGTCGAGGTCGCTCTTTGTGAACCGCAGCTTCAGCTCGACGGTCATCTGTTTGCTGTTGATCAGCATCCAGCGGTACCACACGTTACCCTGCGCGTTGATGCCAGCCCATTCGCGAGTGGATTCGAGGGCGAGCTCCTTGGCCGTTTCCTCTACCTCCTCGTCGTAGTTTTCGTCTCCAGGACGGCTCGGCTTCGGTCGCATCGCCAGCACCGCGTTTCGAAGCGTCGCGAACAAGCGCGTCGCGTGCTCGACGTCGCGTGCTTCGATGTAACCGTGGCCGCCGTCGGGCAGTGTGAATGGCGAAGGCAGAGCGTCACTGAACTGCCCCCACCAATGAATGAACCGACCGCGCGGAGCAGTCGGCCCTTCGCCCGCGTACATGTCGTCGAAGATGGCGAGCGCGCTGTTCGGCGGCGCCGGATGCGCCTGTGGTGCCGGCTCGCCTTCCTCGAGTGGTGCAGTCACGGCGGGGAGACCGAGGAGCGCGAGTAGTCGATTATGCTCCTCGAGATCGACAGACGGAGCCACTTGCTTATTCGTCATTTTCTTTGCTGCCATCGGATATTCCTTCTTGATTTGATCGGCATCGTTGGATGAACGCTCATCATTCACTGCGGTGATGGCATATCAGGGTGTGCAACCTGTACTTGCCCTCTTGAGGAGCGCCCCATTCGCCATTCCGGTCTCGGGGGCGCCGGATCACAAAACGTGCGATGTGCCGCTCACCCGGCGGCCGTGAGCGCGGCGCGCGCGCGTCTGAGCTCTGGATGACGTGGATCGAGCCGCTCGCCTCGCGTGCAGGCGGCCTGCGCGCGAGCACGGTCGCCGAGCGCGAGGTAGTCGAGGGCGAGCAGGCCTGCACGCTCGGCGGTCGGCTCGAGCTCGAATGCGAGCGCGGCCGAGGGAAGAGCATCAGCATGACGACCCTGTCCGCGGAAGTGGTGCGCGACCTGCGCGAGGACGGGCGCGCGACCGTCCGGCGAGAGACCGCTGAGCGACGTGAGAGCCGCGGAGAGGAACCTCCACGCCCGCTCGCGGTCGCGGCGGAGTGTCAGCAGGTTGCCGGCGTTCCCGAGCCCGATGCTCCCGCGCTCGGGCTGGGCCTCCGCCGCCGCGAGGTACTTCGCGATCGCCGCTTCGTTCTCGCCTCGCTGCTCGTGCGCCCACGCCTCGTCCGAGAGACGCAGGAGGATCTCGTCGCCGAAGACGTGCGCTGCTGCGCGCTCTTCGGCGGTCGGGCGTGCGGGCCTCTCCGTTGCGGGCGCCACCTTCATCCGGCGCTTCGGGGTCGTCTTCACGAGGGCCTCCGCGCGGCCCCATGCTTCGATGAGGCGCACGTTGCTGCGCTCGTCCTTCGCGTCGGAGAAGATCTTCTCGATCATGGCGATCGCCTTCTCGGGACGCTTCAGCGCGATCAGCGCATCGGCGATGAGCGGCGCGACGTAGGCGTGCGCCCGGCCGGTGAGTGATCGATAGGCCGTGGCCTCGTAGGGGACCTTCACCCCCAGGACCCGCCGCAGATCGCCGAGCGCGTGCGCGATCTCGATGCCGGCGACCATGACACGGACGGCAAGCGGGTGCTTCTCGCCGAGACCCGTCGTCAGCGGCTCGATCCACGCCCATGCGTCCTTCGCCGCCGTCTTCTTCTCGAGCTCGGATCCGAGCACGGCTTGCCGGAAGCGACTGCCGGCGGCGAGCCATCGTATGGGGTCGTGCTTCGGGACGGGCGCGACGCCGAGCACCGCGAGCCCCGCATCGGTGGCGCCCATCATGAAGAGGGCCTCTGCGCGTTCGGTGAAAAAGACCGGTCGCGGAGACAGCGCGTCGGCGGGCGAGAGCTTCGCCCACTCGCGAGGATCTCTCCATGCGTCCTTGCGGTAGAGAGCGGCGAGCCCCGTCCTGGCGAGCTCCTCTCCGGCCGTGCGCCGCCCGAGCTTCCCGTGCGCGAACGCGAGGGCTTCGCGAGCAGACACGAAGGTGCGGTCGGCGGCGAGGAAGCGTGCGGCCTCGGTCGCGAGGCGCCGGAAGTCTCCCGTCTCGGCGAGCGCGTAGAGGAAGGCTGCCGCCGGCTCGCGCCTCGGACCATCCAGCGCCGGCTTGGCCTTGCCGAAGAGGCGCTCGGACGCCTCGATGACCGCGCGGAAGTCGCGCGCCGCGAGCGCCTTCCTCGAATCGAGCAACGCAGTGAAGCGCGGATCGAGCGGGCCCAGGCGCGCTTCGACCTCGGCGCGCGAGAGGTCGTCCAGCCGGACGTCGTCGAGCGGATGCGCCTTGCGGAGCACCCGGAGGTATTTCCGCGCGCGAGGCAGGAGCCGGACGGCCTCCGCCTCGGCCATCCCGAGGAGCAGCGCCTTCGCGTTCGTGCGGTCGAGGCCGAGCGCGGCGTCGACGTGCTTGAACACCAGCGCGTGGGCCTTGCGAGCGCGCGCGACGCGGGCGAGGCCCAAAAAGCCGGCGATCCGCGGATCGCCGCGGCTCATGTCGGTCATCCAGCTCGGCCTCGCGGACGCGACCTTCCGGAAGCGCTGCTCGGCGTGCGCGAGATCACCCGCGACGAGCGCGCCCTCGCCGGCGAGCGAATCGTCGGCCTTGGCGCTCTTGTACGCGTTCGCCGCGAGCGTCGCTCGCGCGAGGAGCCCGAGGCGCACCGCGCACGTGGCGCGGACCTCGTCCCGGAGGAGCGCGTTCCGCGCGGCGAGTCGCGTCCGAAGGTCGTCGTCGAGCCCGTCGCCCTCCGCGGGAAACGGAGGCCACTCCTCGAGCCGATCGTACGTGGCGAGGAGGGCATGAAGGGCGTTCGCGTGCCCCTCGATCGACCCTCCCTCGAAGTACTGCCCGACCTCGCGAATGCGCGCGATTGCGCGAGCTCGCCCAGCCGGGGTCGCCGCTGCGCGGGCGCTCGCGATCGCGCGACCGACGTACGGCTGCGTCGATTGCCACGTGGAGTGGCCGTAGAACCGGCTCCTTGCTCGCTCGAAGGCCGGCAGCGCATTCTTGCCGTGGAAGAGGTGGTCGAAGGCGTCGCGCCGATCGTCGTCGATGAAGTCGGGCGTCCGGCGACGGAGCGCCGCCAGCCGCTCGGCCTCGCCGGCGGAGTCTCGCCAGTCGCGCACCTTCGTAGGACGCCGCGTGCTGCTCGCGCCGCTCTTCTTTCGCCTGCTCACTTCTTCGACTTCGACTTCGACGGCGCGCGGGCGGATGAGGAGCCGAGCTCGAGGAACGCCGACTCGGAGATGATCCGGATGCCGGCGCCGGCAGCGATGAGCTCCTCGGCCTTGCGCTGCTTGTCTCCCTTTGCGCCGTCGCCGTAGAGCGGTGAGCCCTCGTCGCCGATGACGAGGACGTCGAGCGTGTTCGTCACGGAGCCAGCGATCTTGCCGCTTAGCTCGCTGACGCGCTTCTTCGCCTCGTCACGGGACATCGACGCGAGCTTGCCCGTGAAGAGAAACGAGCGTCCGCGCGCGTCGAACCCCGGTCCGTCCGTCACCGTTGCCCCTCGTTGTGCCGCCTTGACGGCCGCGTCCTCCGCGCGACGAAGGGCCGTCAGGTCCTTGTCCGTGACGAGCTGCACGTCGACCTGCTCCGCTCCCACCTTGCGCAGCCAGCTCTCGATCTTGGGGATCCCGGCGGCCCCGATCGCGAGGGTGAACGTCGTTCCGGCGTCGTCGTGGATCACGATGGCGTTCTCGAGCTTCTTGCTGATCGGCAGCCGGCCCTTCCACGGGACCTTCCAGTCGCAAAGATTGGCCGTCGTCCGGCGCTGGCCCATGAGGGCGTCGACCGCCGCCTGGACGGCCCCGACCTTCTTCGCCTTCGCCTTCGCGGTGAACTTCACCCACGAAGGCCCAGACTCGGGCGCGACGGACTTCGCTCCTGCCTTCTTGAGGACGCGCGGGAGGTCGCCGTCGAATCCTCCGGACATGTACCCGTGGTAGACGTAGACCTTGTTCCCGAGGGTCGCGATCTCGGGCAGGTCTTCGGTGAAGGCGCCGTCGTCGCCCCAGATGAGGCCTTCGTCGAACTTCGTCCCGTACTTCTTCGCGAATGCGACGAGCGCGGGGCTCGGATCGAGGTCCCACGGATCCCACTCGCCCTCTTCGTCGGCCGCCGCTTCGGCCTGCTTCGCATTCGCGAGGAAGACGGCGGCGAGCTCCTTCGCCATGGCGGCCGCCTTCGGGCCGGTCTCGAACTCGGCGACGAGGCGGTGGTCCGAGCTGTTGTTGCAGGCGTAGGAGAACCACTCGTAGACATGCAAGGTCATCGACGTACCTCGGGGTAGCTGGGTTTGCTGCGGGACAGCGAGACGAGCTCGGAACCGAACCCAGGGAGCCTGGCGCACCCGGGGCTCGGTGCCGGGAGGCGCGCAGGCGCGAGCCTCTGATAGATCTCCGGCAGCTCGTCGAAGCGCTCGAAAGGGATGCCGCCGTTCGCGAAGGAGCAGGGGAGACCTTCCGGTCCGAGGTGACGCTCAAGAAGAGGCTTCCCGCCCGGCAGTCCTCGTCGAAGAAGAGCTGCGGCGTCTGCGTGAGACGCTTCGACCAGCAGACGTCGACCTTGAGCTGCAGGCGACCGCGGAGGTGCTCGTGCAACCGCACGATGCGCGCGTCGAGGCTGGCGAGCTCGGCGTCGTCGAGGTGAAGCGCGTCGCGCCCCTTGTACGAGAGCAAGAGGACGTCGCCGACGCCCATTTCGGCCCAGCGCAGGATGTCGGCGGAAAGCGTCCGGAGCCGTCCGGGCGTGACGAGATAGTTCAGTCCGAAGCGCACGCCTCGGGCCACGAGCCGGGCGATCGTCCCGTCGAGGTCCTCGTCCTCGTAGACGGAGATCTGGATCTGCCCGATGTGCCCCGCGAGCTGGTCGAGCAGGTCGTCGGTGAGGCGCGTGCCGTTCGTGGTGAAGTTGATCGCCAGCGAGGTGTCGCGCCAGAGCTGGCGAACGAGATCGGGGAATCGCGGGAAGACGGTGGGCTCGCCGCCGCCGAGCGCCAGCTCGAGGACGCCCCAGCGATCGAGGAACGCCGCGAAGTCGACGACCGTGTCGTACGTCCACCGGCTCTTCGCCTCGAGCGGCCGGTAGCAGAACCCGCACGTCTTGTTGCACGCGTTCGTGAGCGACATCTGGACGACGCGTGGCGCGCGCTGGATGCAGCGCGCGGTCTCGTCGCCGCGCAGGAGGACGTTGCGCCCGGTCGTGCGATCGAACCCGAGCAGCGCCCCGTCCAGCTCGAGCCACTTCAGACCTCTCATCGATGAACGCGTCGACGACATGAGTCCTGCTTTCTCGCGAACCCTCGTGCGGGCGAAGGGTCTGCCTCGGAGACACGCGTGGAAGGCAGAGGGTAGCGGCGAAATAGCTCACGACACGTCGGTGTCAGGCGCCGGGCGCTGACGGAAGTCTCGATTTCCGTCAGTCGTCGTCCGACTATGACGAAGACATGCGTGAGTCGGAGCCAGTCCCGAAGCGCAACGTGCGTCTCGACATCCTCGAAGCGATGATGCTTCTCGAGAACGAGAAAGGCCATCTCGGCTGGAAGATCTCGGATCTCGCGCGCGCCGCCGATGTGAGCCGAACGCTCGTGTACTACCACTTCGGCCGAACGAAGCGAGAGATCCTCGACGCGGGCATCGAGCTCATCGCCGTGGAGTACTTCGGCATCTCACCGGAGCGCGCGGCCATGCTCCGCCAAGGCAAGGCATGGGACTCGCTGATGCACACGCGGCAGATGGTGCTCGAGCGCCCGGCGTTCTCCGTCTTCTATCTCCGTTGGCGAACGCAGAAGCGCTCACCGCTGGCGGTGAAGCTGATCGAGATCGAGAAGCGCTACCAAGCGATGCTCTCCGCCGCGTTCCCGCACCTCGCGAAGGAGCAGATCGTCGCGTTGCACAGCATCCTCTACGGCGTCGTGAGCGCCCCGTTCCTCACCGACGAGGCGATCGAGGTAATCCGCTCGCTGCTGCTGCACCTCAGGTGAGGTTGGGAGCTGCTCGTCGGACCGGAGTACAGGCTACTTGCTCGCTCGCACGATGCGGATGGCTCCGTAGTACTCGCCGAGCTCGTCCTCGTAGCCGTTCCTCGGCGCGAACGTGTCGCTGAGGACGTCGTAGTCGCCGTTGGCGAGCGGGACGAGCGCGCGCCCGCTGCCGCTGTTCTTCGCGGCGGTGCCGCCCCGCGCGGCACGGAGCTCGGCAGCGCTGAACGCACCCTTTTCATAGGGCATGAGCAACGCCAAGCATCCGCTCTTCACCGTGACGCGGCCGATGCGGCGCGCACCGGTCACCGGGAACTGCGCGACGCGCAGCCCGAGCGCTTGCTTCAACTTCGGCTCGGGCATTTTCCCGCGGCGCAGGTGGTCGATGAGGACGATCCCGCCGTCGACGCGGAAGATGTACGAGCTGCCCGAGCTCTCCGCGACGTTGCAGATGATGCCCTGCGCTTTGCCGACGGCGATGCTCCCGTTCCTCACGCGCTCTGCGCGCGCGAAGTCGCCCCCGGTCCCGTCGGCTCCGGCGCCCGTCCAGCCGGCCGCGTCGGCGCCGTCGACCATGAGGAGCCAGAGGAGCGAGTTCACCGAGTCGATGCGTCCGATCACTTCGCTCGCCGGACCGAGCTCGTCGATGAGAGGCTTCGCCGTGCTGCCCTTCCCCGGCAGCGGGGCGTAGACGATGCGCGTCTCCTTGTCGGTCTTGGCACCGCGGAACTGACCCGTGGTCCACTTGATTCGCGGGTTCTTGTCCCGCGCGAGCTCGCGCCGGCGTTCGGCAGTAACGTCGAAACCGATGCGCGCTCCACGGAGATCGGCGCCGGCGCCTTTCACTTCGATGTCGTCCTCGCCGGAGAACGTCATCCGGAGCTCGAGCTTCTCCGCCTTCGCTTTGGTGAGGTCGAGACGCGGGTCCGGATCAAGGTCGATGAAGCGTGCGCCGCGGAGGTCGGCGCCCTTCAGCACCAGCTCCCCGCCGCAGCGAAGGAACGTCACGCCGGGCGCCTTCACGCCTTCCATGTTCTTGCTCGCGAAGCCGGTGTCGAAGTAGCAGTCCTCGAACACGGCGCCGGTCAGATCCGCTCCGGCGAACTGCGCGGACGAAGCGAAATCGCATCGCCTCCACACCGTGTTCGCGAGCTTCGCCTTCCGGAGGTCCTGCCCGATCACGAGGTCTTCGAGCTCGGCGCCGGACAGATCGGTACCGCGAAGGTCCGTTTCGTCGTGGAGCGCGTCCGCTTTCAGCGTGCGGACGAGCTCGGCTTTGCGCTTCGGCGCTTTGGACGGCTTCCGTCCTATGTCGATGCCCGGCAGCAGGATGCTCGGCTTCGCGCCGGGGATCGACTTTGCGATCGTGGCGATCGCGTCTGCCTTCTTGCTGAGCGCCGTGCGGCCGAGGCTCACCGTCTCGAGGGCGGGCGCGCGATCGAGGCCTTCGAGGCTCTGGATCCCCGAGTCGTCGAGATACAGCTCCTTCAACTTCGGGAGCTCGAAGAGGACCGGCGGCAGCGTCTTCAACGCCTTCGCGCGGATCTTGAGGACGCGGAGATGGGGGAGCCTCGAGAGCCACGGCGGCGGCATGTTGTTCCCGAGATCGAGGCTCGTCACCCGACGGAGCTCGAGAACAGTCTTCGGGACCGTGCCGCCGACGGAGACGTTGCGCGCGCGATCGCGCTCCTCGAGCGCCTTCTTCAGGTCGAGCGCGTTCAGCGTGAAGTGGGTCAAGTCGAGGAGCGGCAGCGCGCGCGCCGGCTTTGCGACTTTCTCCTTCATGATCGTCCCCAGTGAGAAGAAACAGAGCAGCGCTACGCGAGTCGACCGACGCACGCAAAGCCCGTCTCGAACGCGAACCAACGGCGTTGCGGAGAGATCTTTTGTAGCGCACGAAACGTCGGTGTCAGGCGCCGGGCGCTGACGGAAGTTTCGAATTCCGTCAGTCGGCGTCCAACGATGACGAAGGCATGCGATGCTCGTTCGCGGCATGAGCGATTACACGGTGACGGTTCACGGCGCGGCGACCAGCGAGAAGGGCGTTCTTTACGCGGCGGTCGCGTACTACGACGGCGAGGCCTTCTCGTCCGTCGTCATGTCCGAGTCGGACGTGGCCGACGACGCGAACGTCACCTCGAACTTGCTGCAAAAGTCAGTCGCCTTCTACGACCTGTGGCTCTCGCCACGCGGCTCCATCTACGTCTGCGACGACACGGGCCATGTGCACATGAGCACGACGGGAAAGACGTGGAAGAAACAGAAGATCGCATCCAAACCGCTCACGGTCGTGTGGGGATTCGACGACGGGAACGTGTACGCCGCGGGCAGCGAAGGCATCGTTTATCGGTCGGACGGCAAGACGTGGAGCAAGCTGAGCAAGCCCCTCGGGCATCCGATCGCGAACGTTCGGGGGTCCTCGCCGAACGATCTCTACGTGTGCGCGGAGGGCGGGCTCCTCGTTCATTACGACGGCAAGTCTTGGCACGAGGTCGGTCTCTCGACCGACGCACGGTTGATGGCGTTGCTCGTCCTCTCGCCGAAAGAAGTCCTCGTCGGCGGCAGCGGCGGCGCCATGTTTCGCGGCGCCGGAACGAAGTGGAAGAGCCTGCCGACGGAGCGCGTCGACGTGTATGCCCTCGCTTCGTTCGCGGGCGATACCTACGTCGGGGCGGGAAGCAAGGGAGTCTTTCGGCTTGGCGCCAAGGGCCTCACGAAGGTGAAGGACACCTTCGCCGTGTATCGATTGTCGTCTTCGGCGAAGCACCTGACGCTGGCTGGAGAAGCCGACGCCGTTCGCTTCGACGGTGCCGACTGGTCCGGGCCTACCTACTCGTAGCCCGCGTTCCGTGGCTGACTGCTGGTCGGGAACGCAATATCAACGGGTCCATGGCCACGAAGAAGCGCGCTGGAGCGCCGGCTACGAAGACGGCTGCGACGTCGTTAGCGGGGAAGGCGACTTCCACAAGAAAGTCGAGCCAAACAAAGAAGACGGCGGCTTCCGAGAAGAAGGCTGCGAACAGGACTGGCGCGAACCGGGCGGGCGGCTGGATCGGGTACATGTCCGTCGACGCTCCCGACATGACGATCGCGCTGATGGACGGCCGGCAGCTCTGTCGCTGGGACGGCAATCCCAAGAAGGCCAATGCGCACGAAGCCGTCACGATGCATTTTCACAACTTCCGAGTTGACCTCTGGCGAACGAGCGACGGCTTCGCGTTCGTCTGGGCGTACCCCAAGGGATCGATCAAGGAGAGTCCTTCGCTCCGCGAAGCGATAGGCAGGCTGCTCGTGGAGCTACCGGCTCACAAGACGACGAAGCTCGGAAGATTCCCCGTGAGGAGCGGCTGCATCGGGCTCATTGCCGACTCACAGTCGGCCACTCACGTCACCGACACTGATCTCGAGAAGGCCGCAGCATCGAAGTCGGTCACCAATATCGATCTCGAAGGTGACCTCGAATGGGGGAACCTTGCATTGGTGTCCCTCCCCAATGGCATCTACGAGCTCTCGACGGAGACGCTTTCACCCGCCCCGGTCTACGAAGACAACATGGTGGGCGAGATCCATGCCCGCCTCAGTGTCCGCCGCGTCGACGACCTGCCCAAGTAACTAGGGGAGTTTCGCGATCCCAGCGTGCGCGTCCGCTTCCACGCGAGCGATCTCGGCAACGAGGCCTGGCGAATTGCGGTACGCGTCGCGGCGCTCGGGCGCGCGCGCCACGACGCGCTCGTAGTGATGGCGAGCCTCTGCGTTCCGGCCGAGAGCCTCCGCGCACCGAGCGAGGCCGAGCTCTGCTCGTAGCCCGGTGACGAACGGCGCCTCCAGCAAGCGCTCGTAGACGAGCATGGCCGACGTATGGAGCCCGCGATCGACGAGGCCCTGCGCGTCGCGGAGGAGGACCCCCGCCGAGTCGCGACGGAGCTCGGTGTCGTAGCGATAGGCCGCCTCGGCTTCCTCGCGCCGGCCCAGGCTCTCGAGCGCGACCGCGCGCACCAGATGAATGTCATCCCGGTAGTCCGGTCGGATGGCGATCGCGCGATCGGCGAGGGCGACCGTCTCCTCGTAGCAATGGTCCTCGAGACGCCGCTTGGCGAGCATGACGATAGGCTCACGGAAGTCGGGATGAGCCGCGATCGTCGCCTCGAGATGACGACTGGCCTCGGCGAGCTCCCCACGAAAAGAGTGGAGGCGCGCCTGGAGGAAGCTCGGGCTGTCACCGCCGAGGGCGACGAGCCGATCGATCGCGTGTGCGGCCCGCGCGGCGATCCCGTCCGCGTGAGAGCGGCGATTCTCGTTGGCCTCGAGATCGACGTGCGCGACGGTCGTCCAGAGCGTCGCGAGGTACGGGCGTAGTGTCGGGTCGTCCAGTCCCTCGCGCGCGCAGAGCTCCTCGAAGAACGAGGCGCGACCCTCGGCGTCGCTGTCGGCGAGGGCATGACGGCAGACGTGGAACGCCCCACTGACGATCCAGAACTCGTCGTGTGGCGAGACCTGGTCGAACATGAGGAAGCGCACGTCCTCGACGTATGGTGCGATCTCGCGAAAAAACTGGTGGACCTTACCGAAGTAGGCGTGAGTGCCGATGAGGCGATCATCCAAGGTGAACGGGCTCTTCAGCCGTTCGAAGTACGTGTCGAGCCAGGCGACGGCAGATGCGAGGTCCTCCCCGGCGCGGCCGGCCACGTGCGACCGAGCGGCGGAGTCGACGAGCCGCCGGAATGCGGCCTCGATCTTCGTCTGATGTTCTGCCGCCCAGACGAAGGTGGTCTCGAACGTCTTCGCTCTGGGGGCGATCTCCTCGAAGCGCACGTCGCGGAAGCGCGCGCGATTTCTGTGCTCTCGCTCGATCTGGGTGACGAGCCGGTCGAAGGCTTTCTTGGAAACGACGCCGCGGAGCAGCGGATCGGCGCGGATCTCCGCAGCATCCAGCGCTTCCATGTCGAAGCAGATCGCAAGATGGTTGAAGAGTGCGTCGGCGTCTCCGAGGCGAGCCCGCGCGCTCGCGAGCTCCCGATGCATCGCGACGTTGTACGGATCATGAGCGATCGTCTGCTCTGCGAGGACGATGCCCTCGGCGACCTCGGACGCGGTCCCGTGGAGGAGCTCCGTCGCGCGACGGAACCGGAGGGCGATCTCGTCTTCACCGAGGAAGCGATCTCGCTGGCGTTCGAATGCCTCGCGGAGCATGAGGTCTCTCCAGTCTTACCAGTGCACCATCCCGGATGCCTATGTCGCGCCCCCACGATGCCGCCAACTCTCGACGCGCCCATCAGGCCGGTTCGAATCCTACGATCCGGAGGCAGCGCGCGATGCGACTGACATCAGCCCTCCCATCCCAGTACGATGCCGACTCCGAGCGCGGAGGAGCGAGCTGGATCGGCAAGAAGAGGAGCTTCTCGACGCGATCGGCGCCCGGCCGGAAGACTTCGATCTCCGGCTGGTCTATGCCGATTGGCTCGAGGGGAAGGGGGAAGACGACCGAGCGCTCCTCGTGCGACTCGCGGTGCGCGAGATCGCGGATCAGGTCTTCGAGGTGGATCCGCATCACGTGGTCCGCGAGCGCCGCTCTCGGATCCTGACGCTGATCGCGAACGTCGATCGCAAGTGGGCGCGGCGCGCGATCGACCCGTGCATTCCGCTTGCGACGCGTCGCGAGCCCGATTGGCTATGCGCCGTGCTGGGCGAGCAGCCCCCGCGATTCGACCCACATCTCGCCCCGCCCTCGCTTCTCGATGTGCCAAGGGTCGACGAGGACTCCCTCTGGGGTTGGCCGTCGTCGGTGCTCCGTCGGCTCGCACTCGCGGCTGCGCGTCGCGCGCTCGATCGATGTGTCGAGGCGGACTGCATACGTGAGCTGGCGATCGACGAGCTCCGTCGACTCCTCGACGAGATCGAGTCTGCCTTCGAGGCGCGGCTTCCGCCTCCTCACCTGACGGCCGATGCTCGGAACATCGGTAGCGCCTCGTTTCCCCAGCCCAAGAAGGCACGAGCTCGAGGTGACGGGTATTGCGCACGTCTCGGGCGAGCTCTTCGCGGTCGACGCCGACGCCAACCTCCATCGTTTTGCCAAAGGGAAATGGACGGATTGGAATGACGTCGGCGAGGGCGTACCGCGCATCAACACGCTCCGCGCGGTCGGAGAGAGCGTTTATGGCCTGACGTCCGAAGGCGTGGTGTGCGAGTGGACGGGGAAGAAGTGGAAGGAGCTCACGCCGAACGACGACGAAACGTATGTCTTCGATCTCGCGCTCGACGGCCGCGGCCGTCTGACGGCGACGGGTGACAACGGATTCGTTGCTGTCGTCGAGAAGGGCGAGTGGAAGCGGGTCGAGGTCCCGACGCACGCGAACCTCACGTCGCTGCTCGCGCTCTCGCCGAAGAGCGTTCTCGTCACGGGTTGGTCGGCGACGGCGTTGGTCGGCGACGGGACGAAGTGGACGAGGCTCGACGCCGGCCGCCGCACCGCGACGTTCATGAACGCAGTCACGTGGTCCGACCGCGTCCTCATCGCGGCCGACGAGGAAATCCTCGAGCTCGAAGGCACGAAGCTCTCCGTCTTCGACAAGGCCCCCGCGCGCCGCCTCGCATCTGACGGCGCGGCGCTCTGGAAGCACACGAGCGACGGCATCGCCCGCCTCGACGGCAAGGGCTGGAAGCCCGTCGCTCTACGAGCGTAGGGCGGCCCTCCGCGACGAGGCGATCACGAGTTGGTGCTCGCAAACCCTGCACCTCGGGCGGGCCGAGGCTACGCGTTGATGAACGCGTAGAAGAGCGTGCGGTCGTCGTCGGAGAGCGCGTGTCCTCTTCGAAGATGGCTTCGACGAGCGTGATGCGTCCCTCGTCGCCCTGCCAAACGCTCGCCATGCCCTGATTCCGTGGGTGAAACTTGCACTTCCCGCGCTCCGGAGCTCTGGAGGCGCAGAGCAAGCTCGCGAAACGCCTCGATCGGCAATCCTTCGACGCGTCACCGCGCTGGCTCCCTCCGACTCACGCATGCCTTCGTCATCGATGGACGGCGACTGACGAAAATCGAGTCTTCCGTCAGCGCCCGGCGCCTGACACCGACGTGTCGTGAGCTATACGAAAGATCCCTCCGCGACGCCGTTGGTTCGCGTTCGAGAGGGTCCTTGCGTGCGTCGTTCGACGCACGTGGCGCTGCCCTGCTTCTTGTCACTGGGGATTATCATGAAGGCTACTGGCCATTGGTTCGTCATCGTCGCGCTCACCGTCGCCGCTGCAGGCTGCGGAGCGGAGGGAGAGGAGACGGAGGGACATGGCGACGAGATCACCGAGCGTCCGGACTGCGTCGCATGGGCGACGCCGGAGTGGTCGGGACGCAAGACCTGGTACACGACCGCTCAGGGCTCGTTCCTGACCGAAGACGACATCTTCATGGCGCTCGAGCGCGACGTCCGGCCCGCGAAGCCGGGCGAGAAGCTCTTCGTCTTCGACACCGCGAAGGCAGGTAACACCGCCCGCGGCCACACCTACGGCACCGACCTCAGCGCGAGCGGAAGGATGCTCTCCTCGAGTATCTGAAGTCGATCTAGCCGTAAACGCGTGCAAGTAGTCACACAACAGGGTGGACTTCCGATGGCTCAGACGAACTTCCAGGATTGGATTGGTCTCTTCGGCCGCACTGCCGAAGACCCGGCGGTGAAAGCCTTGCTGCGATCGGCCGGGGTCACCAAGAAGCTCGTCATGCCTCGCGACGAACAGGATCTTCTCGTCGACATTCCGGGGATGACCGTGAACTTCCAAGACGCGGAGCTTTTTGAAGACCTGCCTCCAGTCGGCTCGGGCAATTGCGTCCTTACCGGGGTGGTTCTCCGACTCGAAAAGGACAAGGCTTCCACTTACACGGGGCCGCTGCCCTGTGACATCAAAAGAGATTCTTCCCAGGCTGATCTGCGCGCCCGTTTTGGAAAACCGAGTGAATCGGAAAGCGACATCGGCTGGGATCGCTGGGTCATCGCGGATAATCTCACACTCACGGCCCAGTACACCGGCGACCGAGCCTCGATCGAGGCCTTGATGCTGAGCCAGCCGGAGCCCGACTGACCGCGATTGCGATCATGGCAGGCTTGCACTTCCTAGTTACTGAGCAACGGTGCCGTCGAATGAAGGGTGATGACCGTGGTGGATTATAGAATCAGATGTGACGGTGTGGCCGTCGACGATGATGGCGCGCTCTATCCTCGGCACCTCAACATGAAGACGAAGTCTTCGTCTTGGGTTCCGTCGCTGCGCGCCCGCATACGAGCGACGACGCCTTTCACCCCCCTCGCCGCCAATCCGCGCTGGTAAATGCCGCCATGCCGTCTCTCTCATTCGATCCGAAGCTCGCGAACCGCTACCGCGCCATAGTCGAAGAGACGTTGAGGCTCGAAACCGACGAGGCCAAGCGGACACGTGAGCTCGCGGTGAAGTCTCAGCCGGGCAAGCCGGCGACGCCGGACGCGATCGCGCGCGCGGAGAAGAAGCGGAAGCAGACCTTTCCTACTGCCTACCGGACGTTCCTTCAGACGTTCGATGGCTGGAAACACTTCTCCTGGCAGGACCAGCTCCACAGCACGAAAGAGCTCGCCGGCTCTGCGTACGACGACGCGACCGAGGTGTTCGAGGATTGCAATCCTCTGCCGGAGGAGCTCGCCGAAGCGCTCGTGATCGGAAGCTCGGACGGCGCGCGCCGCTTTCTCCTCCTCGAGAGCGGTGAGGTCGTGGAGTGGCTCTACGACGAGAAGGGGCGCTACGAGGACTTCGCGTCGTTCCTCGAGAGGCGGAAAGCGATCCTTCTCGGGAGGGCTTCCCGCGCCAACGAAGCGAAGGCCGCGATCGAGAAGGAATGGGAGCCGAAGGCCCGGGCGAAGGAGGACGCGGAGCTCGGAAAAGAGATCTCGAGCGAGCTTCGTTCGTGGAAGGACGTGCCGCCGCCCAAGGCGCTACGCGCCGAAGCCAAGCCGCCGAAGGCGGTGAAGCCTTCGGATCTCGTTTGCCGCAGGGGCAAGACGATCGTCGCCGAGGTGGGGCTCGGGCTCACGCTCTACCTCGGCGCTGCGCCCACGAAGGACGAGGTCATAGCGACGTACCGCGCTTTCCGGAAGCGCTTTCCGGTGAAGGCGTCGATGGAGTGGGCTCCCGCCGAAGCGGTGACGTTCTCGATGAAGAAGGCGACGAGCGCAGACGGTGAGTCCTTCATCGATGCCCTCGCGGTGACCGATGAAGGGCACTTCGGGCTGCGGGCGAGTCTTGTCCCAACGGCGAAGAAGTCCTCCGACTCGAAGAACACGTACTTCATCAACATTCGAGCCGTCCCGGCGGCGTCACGAAGCGAGGCGGAGGGCACGGGCGAAAAGGACAACGCGACGGACGCGTCGACGGTGCGTCGGGCGGCCTTCGTCGAGGTCTTCGTTCCCGCCTATGAAGATCCGGAGGCGCTCGAGGCGCTGTGCAAGGACTTGGTCGAGCTCCTTCCCGTCCGTTCGGGCATCGGGGGCTTCACGGCGCAGATCTGGGATGACGAAGTGACCCCGGATCCGTGGGACACCGTGTTCACTTGGTGCCGTCGTTTCTTCGCGCTGGATCCGGCCTACCTCGACGGCTGGCTGGTGGCCGCTCGTCGGAGACTGCGCGGCGCGAGCTGGCTCACCGTCATCGGGACGCCGTTCGCCGACGTGCTCGCGTCACGGCTGAAGGACCTCCCCTCGTCGATCACGAAGACGAGCGGCGGTCGCGGGCTCGTGCTCCGGGCCGGCGCAAAGCCCTCCCTCGGTGACGTCGCTCGCGGCGAGTACCCGACGGAGGTCGCGCTCGTCGCTCATGCGATCGAGCCGCTTCTTCTCTCGCGCTTTTCGAAGGGCGGCTTCGTCTCGTTGGGCGGTGGCCTCTACGCGTCGACCTTCGCGGAGGAGCTTCCGGGTGGCTTTGCCGGTCACAAGGCGACGCTGCTCTATCTCCATCGCTTCCGCGATCCCGAGCTCTTTGCCCGCGGTCCGACTGTTCTCGAAGAGGCGGAGGCGCTGCTCGAGAAGCTGGCGGCAGCGACCAAGGCGAGCAAGCACCTCAAGGAGTGGCAGAAGAAGAAGCGCGCGGGCGAGGCGACGATGAGTGACCTCACCTACGCGATTCAGATGACGGCCCATCCGGTCGTGACGGCGATGCCGCCGCCCAAGGCGGCGGAGCTCGGTATCCAGGCGCTCGAGGTCGCTGCTCGGTATCCCGACGACTCGAATGCCTGGGTCTACAACAGCTTGCTCTACTCGTATCTCAATCGGCCGGAGCGCTTCGCCGCTGGCCTCGCGCTCGTCCCCGAGGTGCTGCGGAAGGCGAAGTCGGACCCGTTTCTGTATCACAACGTCGCGTGCATCTATTCGCTCACGGGAAGGATCGACGACGCGCTCGAGGTGACGAAGCTCGCGAAGGAAGCTGGGTACGATCAGTTCGACTCGATGGAGAACGACGATCAGCTCGCCGCCGTTGCCGCGGCCCGACCCAAGGAGTGGGCCGTTCTCTTCGCGAAGCGAGCGAAGGCATCCGCGAGGAAGGGCAAGGAGAAGCGCTAGTCTGGCGCCTGCTTCGGAAGCAGTGAAGTGGCCCGGCTGTAGAAACGTCAGGCCCGTCAGAGCACTGGCCAGAGGAACGGGGCCAGGTGTTCCTTCAGCCAATCGCCTGCGAAGAGCAGCTCGAGGATGGCGAGGATGAGGAACGGTCCGAAGGGGATGCGCGCTCGCGGCGCGGGCTCGTCGTCTGCATCCTCTTCGGTTCCACTTTCCGGCTCCGTGGCCGTCGTGGAGACAGCGTCCTCTTTGATGCCGAACAGCCGGCGGAAGAACGTGAGGATGAACGCGTCGTTCTCGTCCTCGGTGAGCGGATCTTCGGCGAGCGCCTTTTTCGCCTCTTCGTCACCTTCGGCTGCAGCCTTCTCGAGCTCGGCGATGTCCTCGAGGACCGCGTCGGGGAGCTTCGGCTCGATCCCGAACAGACGCGTGATCACGGCGTAGAGCGATCCCTGGAGCGCTCCTGCGAACAGCGTGAAGAGGGCGCCCGGCCATCCGAACCAGGCGCCCGCGAGGGCGAGCAGCTTCGCATCCCCGAGGCCCATCCCGGTCCGGCCGAGCAAGCCCTTGTAGAGGAAGATGAACGGGATGAAGACGCCGAAGAACCCGACGGAAGCGCCGATGAGCGCCTCGACCGTCCCGAGATCGCGGAGCGAGGCGGTGAAGAGCCCGAGGATCGTCCCGCCGATCGTGATCGAGTCCGGGAGGAACATGTGCTCGGCGTCGATGAACGCCGCCGCGACGAGGCCGAGGCAGAGCGTGAAGTCGGCGCCGTAGATCGCGGCCGCTCTGCCGATCGGCGTCGAGCCGGGGAGCTTCAGGACGAGCAGCTCGAAGATGGCGATCGAGAGCAGTCCGCCGATCAGCTCGACGAGTGGGTAGCGCGGGCTCATCCGCGCTCCGCAACATCGCGCGCGGCCGCGAAGGACGAGGTACGAGACGACCGGGATGTTGTCGTACGGCGCGACCGGCTTGCCGCAGCCCGGGCAATGCGAGGCCGGCCGGACGACGCTCATGTCGCGCGGAACGCGGTAGATGACGACGTTCAGGAAGCTTCCCCAGAGCAGCCCGAACGCGAACACGGAGGCTCGGAGAAGCCAGAGCGGGACAATCGCGAAGAGCTCGTCGAGATGCATCGATCGTGGTGGGCTCGACGAAGCTACCGTCGTTTTGGAGCCGTCATCCTAGCAGGCGCGCGGGGCGCCTTGGATCCTCGTGCGGGCGATCTCGACGTCAGAAGCGCGCCGTCATGCCCAAAGCTGCGCCTCCGCGCGCCGGCGACACGCCGAACACCACTTCGGGGACGCTCGCGGCGACGACGAGCCCTGCCGCTCCGAAGGTCGATGCGATCACCGTCGTCCAGCCGAACGTGCGCTCTCGATCGGCCGCCGCGAGCCCGTCCGGGGTGCAGTAGTGCCGTTCCTCGTTGCACGCCTCGCTCCGTTCCACCTTGGAGACCAGCCAGCCGACCGAGGCGACGCCCGCGACGACGAAGCCGGCGATCCCGGTCACGACGCCCGCGGTGTGGACGGGGTTCCGGCGCGCCGATCGCGCCGGCGCATCGGCGAACGCGCCTGTTCCGTGCGGTGATGCTGGCAGCGGCGGGGGCGAGCTGCGCGCGAACGCCACGTCGATCACGCGCTGCTCGCGTTCGGGGAGCTCGACGGTCATCCGGAACGGCGTCGGCTCGCCCGGCGCGCGGGCATCGACGACGTGAATGCCCGGATCGACCATCGTCGTGACGTTCCACGCAGGTCTCCGGACGGGCGTCCCATCGAGGAAGACCTCGAGCCCCTCTTCGGCTTCGTGCTGCGGCGCGACGCGGATCGTGAGCCGGGGGATCCGGCCGTCGAGCGCGCCGAGGTGCGTGCTCGCGATGTCGACCCTGTCCTGTCGCCCGTCCTTCCGCGCCTGGCTCAGCGCCGCGTTCAGCTCCATCGACGCCGTCGCGAGCCGGCCTTCGAGCTCGTGGCAGATGCCGAGGTTGAGAAGCGTGCCGCCACCCGGATCGAGGCGCTGGCTCTCGGCGAGCTTCGGGCAGGCCTCGGCGTAGCGCTTCTGGTCCATGAGCGCGCGCCCTTCGTCGAATAGCGACTGCGCGAGCATCTGCTCGGCCGGCGTCTGCGCGTGCGCCGCCGCCTCCAGCGTCGTGACGACGAGCGCCGACGAGACCGCGATGAAGAGGCCGCGCGACATCCCTTCGAGGTGTAGCACGAGGCAGCGCAGCCGAGCGGCGTGAGCGAGGCAGCGCAGCTGTCGCGACGTGAGGTACTCTGCGGCTCGCGTGCTGCAACGCTCCCCGAAGATGCCGGCCCGGGCTCGTCGCGTCGTCGTCGCCTCCGTCGTCGCGACGCTCTCGTGGCTCTGGGCGGCGTGCGCGCCGTCGGACCTCGGGCCGACGTGCCGATTCAGCGGCGACGACAGCTCGCCGTGCGGTCAGTGCATCGCGACGAGCTGCCAGCAGCACGTCGACGCGTGCTGTGCGAGCGAGTACTGCTCGGCGAAGCTCTCCACCCTCGACCAATGCGCGTCGGGATCGAGCTGCGCCTCGATTTCGTCGGTCTCTTCCGCGCTCGCCGACTGCGTCGCGTCGGGCTGCCCGATGTGCGGTGCGACGCGCGACGGCGGCACGAAGGACTCGGGATCGCGCGCCGAAGCCGGGCCTCGCTACACGTCGGAGTGCGGCAGTCTCAGCAAGTACGGCTGCATCTGCAGCCCGGGTGGCGGCCGAGGCAGTGACACGGAGTGCAGCGCCAGCTCCGTCGGTGGATACTGCTGTGCCGAGCGCGGATGGCCGTCCGCGAGCGACACGTCCTGCTCCTGCAGGCCTTTCACCTGCGAGCCGGTCGTCGGGAGCCCCTATTACGACGTCCGCTGCAAGGCCGAGGACCTCCACACCGGGATCACCGAGGCGACCGGGTCGAAGTGCTGCATCGACGTGTTTCTCGAAGAATGCAAGTGCGGCCCCTTCGACATGGGTTGCGAGCCCGAGAACGTCGTCCCGCGCTGCTCGGCCGAGGTCATGCGCTGCATCTCGAGCCGCTCCCTCGTCACCAGCTGCTCGTACTGAAGCTCAGCTGCGCTCGTGGTCGAGGTCGCATCGCGGAGGACGGTCGCGGTCCGTCATGCGCCACCGTAGCAGTCGTGCGCGGCAGCCACGCTCTTCGGGGGCTCCGCTGAACGGCAGGTGACGCGGGCGCGACGGCGTCGTGAAGGCGCGCAAGAAGCGCGTGGAGTGAGGTCGCGCTGGCGCTTCGAGCCTGGTACGGTGCGAGCCTTCCCGTCCCTCCGGACAGGTCCAGATGCTCGTTCAGGTCAATCCACTCCACCCGGAGCCTCGCAAGATCCAGCGCGCCGTCGATGCGTTGCTCGCTGGCGAGGTCATCGGCTACCCGACGGACACCGTCTACGGACTGGGTTGCGACATCTCGAACAAGAAGGCCGCGGACCGCCTTTACCAGATGAAGGGGATGGACCGCTCGCACCCGCTCGCGTTCATCTGCCCGGACCTCTCCGAGATCGCGAAGTACGCGATCGTCGACAACCAGATCTATCGCGTCCTCAAGAGGTTCGTCCCGGGGCCGTACTGCTTCATCCTCGAGGCGACGCGCGAGGTGCCTCGCCTCCTCCAGACGAAGCGAAAGACGATCGGCATCCGCGTTCCGAACCACGAGGTCACGCGCAGCCTGGTCCGGGCCCTCGGTCGTCCGATCATCTCGACGACCGCACAGCGCTCCGGTGCCGAGGTGCACGTCGACGCGCGCGAGATCGACGACGACTTCAGCGGGCTCGGCATGGTGCTCGATGCGGGCGCCGGCGGGGTCGTACCCACGACCGTCGTGGACCTCACCGTCCAGCCGCCGCAGGTCGTCCGCGAAGGTGCCGGTCCGGTCGACGAGTTCCTCGACGAGGCTCCCCGCTCCCTCCGCGGGATGCAGAAGGACATGCGGCAGCTGAAAGAAGAGTGGTCCTGAATCAGTCGAGCGCGCGTGCGCGCTTGCTCACTCGGGGCCGTAGGTGACGAGCCAGATCCCCGTCCTGAGATGGGGGAAGTACGCGTCCTTCGGCGCGGGATCGAGATACCTCGGCGTGTAGTTCTTCTTCTGGAAGAACACCTCGTAGTCCAAGACGTTCTCGCCCGGACGAAGGGCATCGGTCATCTCGACGGTCTCGAGCTCGACGTCTTGTCCCGGACACCATCCCGAGCGGCCGAACGGCCAGGTTCCGTATTGATTCGGAACGACTCCTTGCGCGACGCGCGCGTAACAGCCTTCCATCTTGCCGGCATTCGGATACTCGAGGAGCGAAAGCGGCGTGCCGTTCAGCGCGAACTGATGCTGGTGGTTGCAGAACTCGGCGCAGTTCTCCGTCGTCGAGCCGAATCCGTGCCCGGTGAGGGCCGCGACGATCTCGACGCGCGACGCGGTCTTGGGGTCGAAGTCGAAGGTCACGGGCGCGAGCGCGTCGTTGTACTTGTCGTCCCACGGCGTCTCTTCTGGCGCCGCGCCCCAGAGCTTCTTGATCGCGATCGGCCGCTCGGTCTTCGCGGGATCGTTCCAGAGCTGGATCACGAGATGGAGCCCGTAGCTGTTCGGCCCGCGATATTCGAACGTCCGTTTGCCGCCTGATGCGAGGAGCGGCAGGAGCGGGGAGATGTCGGTCCGCCATTCCCCTTCGCGATGGTACGACGTGATGTAGCGGACGAGCTCGGTCTCGCACGAGCTCGGATCGGCCTCGTCGCAGAGCATCAGATGGTGCGCCATGTCCCAGGCGGGGCAGCCGTTGTCCGAGCCTTCAAGGTGGTTCGGGCAGCTCGTGTACGCGTAGATCGCCATCGAGTCGAACGACTTCATCTGCTCGGCAGACGGAAACGTCGCTTCGAGCCGGCTCTTGTTCCCTGCTTCCCATCCGCCGGGGTGAACGAACCCGTCGGCGATGACGACTTCGGTCGGACGAAGCGCGGCCTGCTCTCGCTCGATCGACCGCTCGTAGTCGAAGCCGAGCGGGACGCGCGAGAGGTACCGCATCTCGCCTCGGACCTCTCCTGATCCCGTGAAGGATCCGAGCATGCCGACCTGACGCCAGCGCTGGAAGCGATCGATCGCGAAGGCGCGAGACGTGTAGCGGTGCTTTGCATGCGCGTCGGCGAACGCCTTCAGTACCGGATCGAGCTGGGCAGGCGGCGTCGGGACGAAGTGGAGCCGCCCCGTCCACTTCTCCGGCGCGCCGAGCTTCCGGAGGGCCGTAGCGAAGCGGGACTCGAGCGCTGCCACGTCGACCGCCGGGTCCGTGCCCGCGGAGAGAAAGACGTAGTGGACGCTTCCCGGCGACTCCTTCAGGAGCGCCAGCGGATCGGACTCCCACGCTTGCTCGAGCTCGGGGACTTCCGGAGAGCGGGTGAAGAAGACCCAGGAATCCTGGCCGGTCCAGGCTTTCGAGAACGTCAGGGGCCCGTCGAGCGTCTCCAGCGTGAAGTCGCCGGCGGTGTCACGGATGTTCGTCCCGTAGGGACCGGTCGACCACGGGACCGCCTCGAGCCGGATCGGACAACCCACGTCGTTCACCGGCTCGTTCGCTTCCGTCTCCGAGCATTGATCGACGTCGTCCGGCACACCGTCGCCGTCGGCGTCGGGTGAACATGTCCCGCCGGCGCAGCCCGAGCTCTCGGCGCGCCCCGCCGGAGCAGTGTCCGAACAAGCGGCGACGGCGGTGGCAACCGCAGCCGACATCGCCGAGAACGACAACCAGCGCAACGTTCGTTGAATCATGTCTTCATCTCGCTACCACGAAGGCGCGTGTCCAGCCGAGCGCGCTTTCGTCGTCGTGCTCGCGGGGCAGGAGCTCACTTCGGGACGACGACCTGGACTTCGCTGACGGGGCGAAGGCCCATGCCACCGGGGTAGCCGTAGCTCGCATCGAGATCGGTGCCCCAGACCGTGACGGCGAACGGGCCCTCGCTCGAGGCCGCTTGGCGGCCGTATCCACACTTGCCGCTTGCGAACTCTTGCGGCTGGAAGGTCTTCGTGAGGTCCACCCACGCGTATTCGTATTCGCCGGCCTGGCCGATCGGGACGAAGCCGTCGATCACGCCCGCGCACTCGAGCTCGACCGGTAGAAAGCCCTTGTCCGTCTTCTTGCGCACGAACGTGAGCGTGGTGTTCGCGTACGTGTGATCGGTGAAGAAGATGTAGTGGTCGAGGAACTGATCCGATGCCACGACGTTGACGAAGTCCGGGTCTCCCGTCGTGCGCGAGTTCGGGTTCGTCGTCGCGGCGTTGTACATCGATCCCGTCATGTACACGGCGGCGTAGAACGGATGTTCGCTGTCCTGGCTCTTCACCGTCACGATCTGGTCGGTGCTGAACGTCACGACCTGGCCGCTCTCGAGCGTCGTCGGCGCGCCGATCGGCGGGGCAGGGTCATAGGTGAGCTTCGTGCCGTTCGCCGCGCCGACGAAGCGCCAGGGCACGCCC
>JAEXCN010000129.1 GCA_023402175.1 Pseudomonadota bacterium
CGATCGGCTCGGACGCGACGTCTGGCTGAAGCTCGAATGCACGCAGGTCACCGGATCGTTCAAGGCGCGCGGCGCTTTGAACCGAGTCCTGTCGCTGCGTCCCGAAGAGGCGAAGCGCGGCATCATCACGGCGTCCGGAGGAAACCACGGCCTCGCGGTGGCGTATGCGGGTCGCTCGATCGGCGCGCCCACGACCGTCTACCTCCCCGAGCTGACGCCGGCGAGCAAGGCGAAGCGGATCGAGCGCTGGGGCGCCGAGGTCGTTCGTGTCGGCGACGTCTGGGACGACGCGCACCGAGCGGCGCTCGCCCGAGCCGAGCGCGACGGGCTCACGTACGTGCACCCGTTCGCCGATCCGGAGGTCGTCGCCGGACAAGGTACGATTGCGCTCGAGGTCCTCGACAAGGCCCCCGAGACCGACGCCTTCGTCATCGCGATCGGCGGCGGCGGGCTCATGGCCGGAGTCGGCGCCGTCGCGCGCTTGCTTCGACCGGGCATCCGCATCATCGGCGTCGAGCCGGTCGGCGCGCCGACGCTGCACGAGAGCCTTCGCGCGGATCGCGTCATCGAGCTGCCCTCGATCACGACGAAGGCCGGCACGCTCGCGCCGCGACGGAGCGATCCGTACACGTTCGAGATCATCCGCTCGGTGGTCGACGAGATCGTCCTCGTCGACGACGATGAGATGCGACAGGCCGCGCGGTACATCCTCGAGAACGTCGGCGTGGGCGTCGAGCTCTCGGGCGCAGCGGCCGTCGCGGCGCTCCTCACGGGGCGGGCGCGGCTCGAAGGCGCGAAGCGCCCGTGCGCGCTCGTGTGCGGCACCGGCATGGACGGCTGCTAGTCTTCCGCCCGACGCGTGCGTGGCGCTGCTGGTCGGGCGTGGTGCTGCTCTCGGCGTGCGGTCTCGACGCGCGGGACGAGGCCCGCGCGCCTCGTCACTCCGCGCTGGCTTCGGCCTTCTGCGTCTTACCTTCGGGCGCCCGCTCCTTCTTCTTGGAGTAGAGCGACTCGATCAGCGACTCGTAGCGTTCGAAGACCTTGCGGCGCTTCACCTTGAGGCTCGGCGTGAGCAGGCCGTTTTCGGGCGTGAAGTCCTCCGGGATGAGCGCGAAGTCCTTCACGCCCTCGAAGCCCTTGAACTTCTCACCGTAGTGATCGAGCTCCTTCTTGAAGAGCGCGCGGACCTTCGAGCTCGCGAGCAGCTTCTCGGGATCCGTATCGCTGACGCCGTTGTCCTTTCCCCACTCCTTCACCGCGGCGACGTTCGCGACGATGAGCGCGACGTTGTACGGCTTGTTGTCGCCATGGACCATGACGTTGAGCACGTACGGCGAGAGCTTCAGCTGCTCTTCGAGCGGCGTCGGGACGACGTACTTCCCGTTTTCGAGCTTGTACTGCTCCTTCAGACGGCCGGTGATGAAGATGAAACCCTCTTCGTCGACACGGCCCATGTCGCCCGTCTTGAAGCCGCCGTCGGGGAGCAGCACCGCGTCGTTCTCTTCCTTGCGGTTGTGATAGCCCTGCATGACGTTCGGGCCGTAGACGACGATCTCGCCTTCGTCGGAGATCTTCACCTTCACGCCCGGGATCGCCTTGCCGACGCTGCCGATCTTGCGGTTGTTCGGCCAGTTCGCCGTCGCGATGGGGCTCGTCTCCGTCAGCCCGTAGCCCTCGTAGACGGTCACCCCGAGGCTATCGATGAACTCGGCGACCTCGGTGGAGATCGCCGCGCCGCCGCTGAACGCGTACTTCAGGTTTCCGCCGAACTTCGCCCGCACCTTCGAGAAGACCAGCTTGTCGGTGAGCGCGAGGACGAGGCCTTCGCCGAGCGAGACCTCTTCACCCTTCCGCTGCTTGGCGCGGGTGGCGAGCGACGACTTCACCATCGACTGGATGACGGCCGGCTTCGACGAGATCTGCTTCTGCACTGCCGCATACAGCTTGTTGAAGATGCGCGGCACGCTGAAGAGGAGCGTCGGCTTCGTCTCGGAGAGGTTGTCGATGATCTTGTCGACGCTCTCGGCGATCGCGAGGCTCGCGCCCATCGAGAAGAGCCCGTGGAGCTCGACGGTCTGTCCGAACGAGTGCGCCCACGGAAGGAACGAGAGCGACCGGTCCATCGACGACATCGGGAAGCACTCGTGGATGGCGCTCACGTTGCTCGCGATGTTGCCGTGCGAGAGGATGACCCCCTTCGGGTTGCCGGTCGTGCCGCTCGTGTAGATGAAGCCGGCCGTGTCCTTCGGGTCGGGCGAGATCGTCGGCACCTTCGTCTTCGTCGCGGCGAGCGCGCTGAACGAGTGGACCCGGTCCGACGTCTTCGTCGACGGGTCCGTCGAGATGATGTGCTTCAGCGAAGGGATCGAATCGAGGAACGCCCGCGTCTTCTCGCAGATGGCGTCGCTCGCGACGATGAGCGCCTTGGCGTTGCAGTCCTTGACGATGAACTCCCAGTCCTTCGGCAGCTGCGCCTCGTACATGGGCACGAACGCGGCGCCGAGACCGAAGCACGCATATGCCGCGATTGCCCACTCCGGCCGGTTGTTCGCGATGATCGCGACGCGATCACCGCGCTCGATGCCGAGCGACGCGAGCCCGGCCCGGAAGCCATCGGTCTGCCTTCCGAACTCGAGATATGTCATCCACTGCCATTGCCCACCACGCTTCGTCCCGAACAGCGGATGGTCCGGGAAGGTCTTGATGGCATCGTTGTAGATGTCGACGAGCGTCTGGAATTTCGCCATGGCTTTCGCGGAGAATAGCCCCCCGATCCGCATCGGGCCAGTGCTCGCGCTTGGTCAGGGCTGACGCATTGCGAGAAACCGGCCGCTTGCCGGGGTCTTGCTCCGTTCGCTCCCCGTCCGGCCGGCGATCTCGGCGTGGCTTCGCCCCCATCCCGCTTCAGCGCTCGTTCCGCGGTCGGAGCTCCGATGGCGCTCGTACAAGGCCGTCTTCCGCCGATCGACGTGATCGAGAAGTAGTTGCGCCCGCCCGGTACACCGAGAACGGTCACCTCGTTGTCCGGCCCGCGCTCTCGGATCCCGAGAGCTCCACTTCCCGGAGGACGGGATTGCTGGAGCTGCCGGTCAGACCTCGCGCCCGAGCTCGATCGCGGCGACCGGGCTTGCGTGCTATGAGCGGCCCGTCTTGGGCCGCTACCTCGTCCACACCTTCGGCTGCCAGATGAACGCGCACGACTCCGACCGCATGGAGGAGGTCCTCCGTGCACACGGCTGGATGAGCGCCGAGTCCGTCGAGGACGCCGATCTCGTCGTCCTCAACACGTGCAGCGTCCGCGAAAAAGCCGAGCAGAAGCTCCGGAGCGAGGTCGGCAAGCTGGCCCACCTCAAGGAGCGGAGGAGCCGCGGGCTCGTGCTTGCCGTCGCGGGCTGCGTCGCGCAGCAGGAAGGCGAGAAGCTCCTGTCGCGCGTGCCCCATCTCGATCTCGTGATCGGACCGGACAACCTCGCCGAGCTGCCGATGCTCGTCGCCGACCAGATGGCGGGCGCTCCGCCGCGGGCGCGCACCGTGTTCGATCTCGACGCGCCGCGCTTCCTCTCGGCTGCGCCGGAGCCGGGGACCGCGCCCGTCAGCGCGTTCGTCACCACGATGAAGGGCTGCGACGAGCGTTGCTCGTTCTGCATCGTCCCGTACACGCGCGGCCCCGAGCGGTACCGCCCGTCGCGCGAGATCATCGACGAGGTAGCGCGCTGGGTCGACAGCGGCGCGCGCGAGGTGACGCTCCTCGGACAGACCGTCGACAGCTATCGGGATCCCTCGCTGCCGCCGCCCGCGTCCGACGATCCGGACGAGAGCCAGTTCCCTGCCCTCCTCCGCGCGATCGCGGCGACTGTGCCCGGCCTGAAGCGCCTCCGCTACACGAGCCCGCACCCGCGGCACGCGACGGCGGCCCTGGCGGCGGCGCATGCCGAGCTCGACGTGCTCGCCCGGCACATCCACATGCCGGTGCAGTCGGGCAGCGATCGGATGCTGAAGCGCATGATTCGGCGCTACACGCGCACGGAGTACACGGAGCGTGTCCGCCGGCTCCTCGCGACGCGCGCCGACATGACGATCTCCACGGACGTGATCGTCGGGTTCCCCGGGGAGACCGAGGCGGACTTCGAGGCGACGCTCGACCTCGTGCGCGACATCGGCTTCACCGGCCTCTTCGGGTTCAAATACTCACCGCGGCCGTTCACGCCCGCGCTGAAGCTGAAGGACGACGTGTCCGAGGAACAGAAGAGCGAGCGACTCGCCCGCCTGTTCGAGGTCGCCGAGGCCCAGACGCGAGCGCACCTCGCGACGCTCGTCGGCACGCGCCAGGAAGTGCTCGTCGAAGGGCCGGGCAAGATGCCTGGAGCGTGGGAAGGACGGACCGCGCGCAACGAGATCGTCCACGTCGACGGCCAGCTCGCCGCCGGCAAAGCGCTCGCGGGCGAGCTCGTCGAGGTGGAGATCACCCAGGCGTTCAAGCATTCGCTCGCCGGTCAGCCCACGCCGAACGCGCTCGAGCTGCTCCCCGTCGCGTCTACGACGCCGACGAGGCGGGGGCGACGCCGAGCCCTGCCATTGGTCCTCTGACGATGCCTCTCTACTCGCACAAGGGTGTGTCCCCGCGTCTCGGTAACAGCGTGTATCTCGCACCGAACGCATCCGTCATCGGCGACGTCACCATCGGTGACGACTCGAGCATCTGGTTCGGGGCAGTGCTCCGCGGCGACGTGTTCCCCATCCGGATCGGCGCACGCACGAACATCCAGGACAACGCCGTCGTCCACGTCACCGGCGGCAAGGCGGCGACGACGATCGGCGACGACGTGACCGTCGGGCACCTCGCTCTGATTCACGGCTGCACCATCGGAAACCGCTGCCTCATCGGCATGGGAAGCATCGTGCTGGACGGAGCGATCGTCGAAGACGAGTGCTTCATCGCAGCGGGCGCGCTCGTCCCGCCCGGCATGCGCGTCGCGCGCCGTTCGCTCATGGTCGGTCGTCCTGCCAAGCTGGCGCGCACGCTGACCGATGCCGACCTCGAGGACATCCGGAACGCCGGCGAGCTGTACATGCAGTACGCACGCGATTTCGCTAGTGCCGTCGAGCTCGCTTGAGCCTTGAACGGCCGAGTGTTCCGTCACCACGGAAGGTTTGTCTGCACGGTGGAGGGAAACAGCGTGTTTCGCAAATTGATCGCCGAAGTTAGCTCCCGTTAAGGTTTCGCGCCTTAGGTTGCCTATTCGTGGGACAGGACGACCAACGCGTCCGCCGCATCAAGCAATACGTTTTGGCGCGGCTACGCGAGGAGCTCGGCAATGCTCCTCGGGGGGCTCAGGCGAAGCTTGCCAAGCAACTTGGTGTGTCGGGCGCGCACCTCAGCAACATGCTTTCTTCGACGCCCTCGCGTCAGCCGGGCGAAGACTTTCGTCGCAAGGTGGCCGCGCACTGGGGAGTGACGTACGCGCAGCTCGAGGCTCTCGCGCTCGGCGAAGAGCCGCCGGCTTCGACGTCGAAGCCAGTCGCCGGAACGAACGATGGGATGCCGCCGAATCTCGCGGCAGCTGCAGCGGAATACGTATGGATGCACGAGCTTCCACACGAGCTGCGCGCGGTGGTTCGTGAGCAGGCTCGGCAGCATTATGCGTTCTCCGGGAACGACTTTCCCCGCGAGACCTGGCAGCGCGTGCTGACCGGTCTCGAACGCGAGGCGCTGGCGCTCATCGCGCAGCGGGCATCCGAGTCCGAAGACGAAGACGCCACTCCGACTCCGAAGAAGCGACGCGCCCGCTCGTCCTGACCGCGTCCCGACACGAAGAATCGGCGGGTAAGGTCGACGTCGTCGCGACGACGTCCTTCAGCGGGTGCTCGACGGAAGGACGCGAACTTCGACGCGCACGACCCCGGCGCCGAGCATGTCGAGCGCCTCGGCGGCACGCTGCGAGAGATCGATGATGCGGTGAGCGGCGCGCCCGTTCGGCCCGCGGTCGGTGATGCGGACACGAACGGTGCGTCCGTTGTCGATCCGACGGACTTCGACCCACGTCCCGAAGGGCAGCTTCTTGTGGGCCGCCGTGAACAGCTTCGGATCGAAGCGCTCGCCGCTCGCTGTCTTCTTGCCGGCGAACGCGCGCCCGTACCAGCTCGCGAGGCCGACCTCGTCGGGCTCACCGCGGAGCGGCCCGCTCGGCGGCGGTGCGCTCCGAGCGCCGGGCGCGTGGACGTCGCGATCGGCTCCCGATGGCGATGCGGCCGGGCGCCCCTCCCCGCAGCCGACCGCCAGGCAGGCGATTGCGAGGAGGGCCGAGCGAGCAAGAGCCGTATGAGCTCGCATGATCGGTTTGAATGACATCCGAATTCGACCGTCGGCGCCCGCCACGAGCCGTGCCCTCTCGGGCGAGGACGGGTGCAACCGGCGTAACCTCCGGGTGTCGAGCGTTACGCTCGAGGTGCAGTGTTACGCCTGTTGTTACGCCTGTTACGATCGAGCGTAACACCTGAAGACGTATCTCTTGCGAACGATTTCCGTGCGTTGCGGCTCGTCACCCGAACGGACGAGCCTGGCATACCGGGTGCTGAAGGGTCTCTCGCCGGCGGGAACGACGCCGAGCTCTTTGGAGGATGCGAGAGATGATGAACGCTGTCCGCGAGTCCGGTTTCTTCCCTTGCGCCGACGCCGACCGTTTCGAGTCGGACGACGAGCTCATCGCAGGGATGCTCGCGAACGATCCCGCGGCCTGGCGGGAGTTCCAGAGCCGCTACGACCGACTCATCATCCGCTGCATCACGAAAGTGACGCGCCGCTTCGCTTCGATCGTGAGCCAGGACGACGTCCGCGAGGTCTACGCGACGCTCTACGTCTCGCTCCTCGCGAACGACATGCACAAGCTCCGTTCCTTCGATCCGGAGCGCGGCAACCGCTTCTCGTCCTGGATCGGCCTGCTCGCGATCAACGCCGCGTACGACTACCTCCGCACGCTCAAGCGCGAGCCGCAGAAGGAGTGCATCACGGAGGCGATGGAGCTCGTGTGCGATCTGCCCGACCCCTTCGAGCTCACGAGCGAGCACGAACGCGCCGCGATCGCGCAGAAGACGCTCGAGGATTTCAGCGAGAAGGACCGCACGTTCGCGGCCCTGTACTTCGGCGAGGGCATGGATCCGCAGGATATCGCGGACAAGATGAACATCAGCGTCAAGACCGTTTACTCGAAGAAGCACAAGATCCAGTCGCGCCTCGAGTCCGTCCTCGCGCTCCGCGCCGCGCCCGGACGAATCGCGGCCTGAGTCGGGGAAGCGAGGCCTGAGCTGGTTCGCTCTCACTCGTCCCTTCCCGAGCTTTTCCGTGCTAATCAGGAGCCGTGCACCACGCGCGGCTTCTGACGTTTTGTGCCTCGCTCGCGCTCCTCGCCTTCGCGCCGTCGTGCGATTCCGAGCAGGGCGATCCCCCTTCGCCGTCGGTGGTCCCGCCGCCCGCGGGCAAGGATCACCGCATCCACGAGATCCGCGACCCGCAGAGCCCGACGAAGGCCGCGCACAAGTCGCCGGTCGCCGTCAGCGGCGCGGTCGTCATCGCCGTCGATCAGTTCGACGAGACGCATAACGGCAAGAGCACCGGCACCATCTACGTCCAGGACCTCGGCTCGCAGGAAGCGTACTCGGGCATCAGCCTGTTCAACCCGTCGTTCGTCCCGGGCAACCTCCGCGTGGGCCCAGGCGACGCCCTCGATCTCCGAGGCGAGTTCCAGGAGAACCAGGACATCCCGATCAAGTTCGCGCCCGGCGCGTTCCTCGTGCAGCTCTCGAACGCGATCGGCACCTTCCGGTTCGACGCGAACGTCCCGGCGCCCGTCACCGAAGTCGACGACGGGGCCGGAGGGAAGCGACCGCTGACGATCGAGGACCTCGCGGACTACGCGACGGGGAGCAAGTGGCTCAACATGCTCGTGACCGTCAAGAACGTCACCGTCACGAGCGATGCGTTCGGTAGCTCGGGCCGCCGCAGCTGGTCCTTGATGCCGGAGATCCCGAACGCGGACACCGCGTGCGACGCTCCCTTCCCGAAGGTGCCCACGCTCGCGAACGAGCTCACCGACCTCGCCGCGTTGCCGCCCGAGAAGGCGCTCAAGAAGGGCGTCGTGATCAAGTCGCTCACGGGCGTCGTCACGTTCTTCTGCAACCTCCACATCGCTCCGCGGAACGCGAACGACATCGTTCTCTGAATGGGATGCTCTCGAGAGGCTTGACCGCGGTCGGGAGGAATGCCCCCGACACCCCCCAAGAGATCTCCTCGCCCTCGCTATCGCTCGGGTTCATCGCCGTCGGGGGGGAGCCCCCCGACACCCCCCGAAAGATCTCCTCACCCTCGCTGTCGCTCGGGTTCGTCAAGCGCACGGTAGCCCTCTCCTGTCTCGTCCTGCTCGCGTCGGCATGCGCGCTTCGCGGGCCCGCCAAGTCGAGCGGTTCCCACGACGGCGCGCTCCTGCCCGACGTACGTGTCGCGAGCGGACGGCCGCCGGTCGTCCTCGTCTCGCGCGAGGGCGATCCGGCAACGGCGATCGCGATCGCCGTGACGACGGCGGGCATCGGCTGGACCGACGCCTCGTCGGACGATCCCGAGCCGGCGACGGCGCTCGCAGGGCTCGTCGAGTCACGGCTGCGTGCACGCTCCGTCGATGCCGTGGTCACGCCTTCCTGGGACGGCGTGCGTGCATCGACGCTCGCGGCGAACGACCTCGAAGCGAGTCGCCTCGCGGACACGCTGCGTGACGCGCTCGTGGCACCGGCCACGGAGGCCGATCTCCTCGCGGCGCGACGCAAGCTCGCTGCGCTCGGGCAACGGCCGCTGCGCGATCGCGCGCTCGCTCGTTGGTCCCGCTGCGTGGGCGAGCCGAGGTCGCTGCCGGAGCGCGCAGGCAAGGACTACGCGGACGTCGATCTCGCACGCCTCGAGCGATGGCGGACGTCGGCTCTCGGCCTCGGGCGCGTCGCGGTCGCGGTGACGGGGCCTTCGAGCGCGGCAGAGGCGGTCGCGTCCGCGATCCTTCGTGGTCCGGCGTGGAAGACGGGCGCGAGCATCACCCGCAGCGCCGATCCGGGCGAGCCGGCGATCGACGTCTTCGAGGCGGGAGGCGACGTCGCGTCCGTGCCGACGCTGCACATGACGCTCGACGTCGGAACGAGCAGCGCTGCAGTGACGACCGCCGAGGCGCTCGGCGATGCGCACGGCCCGCTCGCAGCGCGCCTCTCCGAGCTCGATCTGCCCTTCCGCGTTCGCGAGGTGACCGGCGCTGCGCACGCGCGCGGAGGATGCGTCGGCGTCGTCCTCGAGGCAGCGCCGACGACGCAGGCGGCCTCCGCTGGCGGCGCCGACCTCGCGGCACGTGTCGCGGACGCCGTCGCGCTCGTTCGTCTCGAGGCCTCGGTGTTCCTCGCGGAGACCGGGTCGAGCCGCGACGGGCGCGTGCTCTCACGCCGCTCGGGCGATGCACGCGAAGCCGCCGAGCGCGCCGCCTGGTGGGCGCTCGTCGACAAGGTCGGTCCGCCGAAATCCGGCGCCGGCTCCGTCGCGCTTGCGGTCCCTTCTCGGCGAGGCGCGAAGGACGCCGCCGTCGAGCCGACGCGCGAGGCGCTCGCGTCCGCCGTGACGCGCGCTGCCGCCGCGTGGGACAAGCCCGTCGTCGAAGCTCGCTCGCGTGTCGAAGCCGGACAGGGCGAAGCATGGGTCCTCGTCGGATCGCCGTGCGGGACCGACGGCGAGACCGACGCGGACTCGGGGCTGACCGCGCTGTTCGCCGCCGCCGCCGCCGAGGCGACGCGGACCTCTACGGACGTCCGCGTCGAGCCGTGGGTCGCCGCCGACGGCGCCGGGATCCTCGTCCACGGTCCCGCGCTCGCTGGAGAGGCCCCGGCGGCGCATGCGCGTCGTCTCGCCGACATCGCCGCGCGGAGCTTCGCAGCCGAGCCGATCTCCTCGTCGGCCCTCGGGCGCGCACGAGCCGATCTGCTTCGGCGCGACGCACGCGGCGACGGCGCGGCGCTGTCGGTGCTCGCATCGGCGCTCGCCCCGCGACATCCATCGTGGGTCGTGCCTTGGGGATCGAGCGAACCGCTCGCGCGCTCGGCCGACAGCTCGGTCGTGCTCCGTGCGCAGTCGCTTCGGACCGGGCCGGTACGCATCGCCGTCCTCGCGAGCTCGGATGCGAGCCAGGCCGACGCCGCCGTGCGTGCGGCCGATCGCTGGGTCGCTCGCCGGACGAGCGAGACGCGGGCGTGCACGGCTCCGGCTGCCGCTCAGCCTCCGCAACCAGGTACCTACGCGGCGACGCCGCGGCCTGGAGCGATCCCCGAGGCCTATCTCGCGTTTCCGTTCTCACCGGGTGACGAGACGGCGCACGCCGCTGCGATGATCCTCGTCGCGGCGCTGTCGGACGGTGACGGCGCGCTCCTCGACAAGGCGCTCGGCGGACCTTCGCCGCTCGCGCGTGAAGCGTCGGCGCGCGTGCTCGGTTGGCCTCGCGCGCCGGCGCTCGTCGTCCGCGTCGTCGCGGCGCAGGCCTCACTCGACGCTGCGGTGATGCAAGCGCGCGCTCTCATCGATCGCGTGCACAAGGCTGGCCTCGCCTCGCCCGACTTCGAGCGCGCGACCGCCGCCCGTGCGCGCGCAGCGCTCGCGACGTCGCTCGACCCGCGTGCACGGATCGTCGCGACGTGGCGCGGCGATGCGGTCCCGGCCGCACCGACCACGCGCACGACCGCAGAAGACGTGCGCGCGTTCGCGCAGAAGTACCTCGCCGAAGATGCGATGGTCGTCGTCGCGTCTCGTCCGGCGCGACCGCCGGCGGCACCATGACCGGCAAGCCAATCGCGGACGACGTCAAGCCGTGGTGGGCGCGCACCGAAGCGCTCGGGCCATGGTTCTCGGTCGGCGGTGACGAGGTGCGCCTGCTGCGTGACGGCGTCGAGGCGTTCCCCGCGATGATCGCCGCGATCGCGGCAGCGAAGCGCGAGATCCTCCTCGAGATGTACTGGGTCGGCCCCGACGCGGTGGGCACGAAGTTCCGGGAGGCGCTGATCGAGAAGGCGCGCGCGGGCGTGACCGTGCGCGTGATCTACGACGCGATCGGTAGCCTCGCGATCACGCCGAGCTTCTGGGAGTCGCTCGTCCGTGCCGGAGGCGAGGTCCGCGAGTACCATCCGCTCTCCCCGCTGAAGCCGGCCTTCGATCTGCGCCGACTCGAGGAGCGCGATCATCGCAAGATCCTCGTCGTCGACGGCGAGCGTGGATTCACCGGCGGCCTCAACCTCGCCCGGCCGTGGCTGCCGATCGAGGACGGAGGAGAGGCCTGGCGCGACGACATGATCGAGGTCGTCGGATACGCCGCTTCCGAGCTCCGGACACTCTTCTACAAGACCTGGCGGCGCGTCGGCTTCCGCCGTCTACCGCACAACCCGCTCGGCTCGCTCGCGGTTCCGGACGACCTCGTTCCGCTCAGCAAGCGTCCGATCGGCAAGGTCTACGTTCTGGCGAGCCTGCGGCGAAGCCGGCGCAATCTTCGCCGCGAGTACCTCACCCGGCTGAACCGCGCGAAGCATTCGATCGAGATCGCAAACTCGTACTTCATCCCCGACCGCCACGTGCGCAACGCGCTCTATCGCGCGGTGCTCCGCGGCGTGCGCGTACGCGTGCTCGTTCCAGCGAAGAGCGACGTCGCAGTCGTGCAGTTCGCGCTCGAGGCGATGTACGAATCGCTGCTCCGCAACGGCGTCGAGATGTACTGTCACTCCGGACCGATGATGCACGCGAAGACGGCGATCATCGACGATCGCTTCGCGATGATCGGGAGCTACAACCTCGACGAGCGTTCGCAGACGAAGAACCTCGAGGTCAACATCGCCGTCGAGGACGAACCGTTCGCCACGTACGTGCGAAAGTGGTTCGACCGCGACGTCGAGAACGCGAATCACCTCGACCTGTACGAGTGGCGCGCGCGTCCGCTCGTGCGACGCGGGATCGAATACATGGCCTACGCGCTGAGGAAGCTCTGGTGATGAACGTCGCTCTCGAAACCCGACGTCGGGTCCGTCAGGCCTATCGGGCGGGCGGGTTCCTCGCGACCACCGCCACGATGCTTCCCGTCTATCTCGCTCATCAGCGGCGCGCGCCCGAAGAGCAGAAGGACCTCGTACGCGAGCTCTGGGTGAGGCGCTGGGCGCGCGCGCTGCTCGCCCTCTTCTCGATCGACGTCCTCGTGCGCGGAGACGTGAAGCCGCCGACTCGACGCGGCGAGCGCGGGAGATTGATCGTCGCGAACCACCGATCCGCGATCGACATCGGCGTCATCCTCGCGACGTTCGGCGGGACGATGGTGAGCCGCGCCGATCTCGCAGGGTGGCCCGTGGTCGGCGCGGCCGCGCGATCCGTCGGGACGGTCTTCGTCGACCGGTCCAACGCGAAGAGCGGCGCCACGACGATCCGCGCGATCCAGAAGCACCTGGAAGACGGCCAGACGATCGCGATCTTCCCCGAGGGGACGACCTTCGCAGGCGACGAGGTCCGCCCCTTCCACGGCGGCGCGTTCATCGCAGCTGCGCGTGCGGGCGCGGAGGTGCTTCCGGTCGGGCTGGCATACCC
>JAEXCN010000130.1 GCA_023402175.1 Pseudomonadota bacterium
CTCCAGTACCGCGTACACGCAAGAGGTGGGCGTCCGTCGCGCCGCGCGCCCTGAGCGCTCCGATCGCTTCGTCGATCGCCGCCACCGCACGCACCCACGATGCGCCGCCGCGCCCGCGCAGCGTCGCGAGGAGCGGATCGTCGGCGCCGCCCGCTCCAGCGCCGAAGAGATCGAGCTGCCCGGCTCGCGACTTCGCAGGTGAGACCGCGTCCTGCAACGCGACCGCGAGCGTGAGGCGGGTCTCTCGCGGGTCGGCAAAACGGACGCTCGGGAGGAGCGCGGCCGCGAGCCGGGATCGGAGCGACGTCCGCGTCTCTGCGCGCTTCCCCTCGCGGGCGAGCCGCTCGACGTGCCGTTCGGCAGGGACGACGAAGAGCGCGTCGTCGAGCGTCACCGTGAAAGCCGGAGCGGGATCGCGAGCACGTCGTCGAACGTCTTCCGATCGTAGAGGTAGCCGTAAGCGGCGACGCTCGAGAGCACCCGCTTGATGTAGTTCCGCGTCTCTTCGTACGGGACGTTCTCGACGAAGAGATCGAGATCGTCCGTCGTGCGGTTGTTCATCCAGCGACCGACCGCGCCGGAGCCGCCGTTGTATGCGCCGATCGCGAGCGCGTTGTGGCCATGCTGCTTGCGGAGCGAAGCGAGGAGCTTCGTCCCGAGCTCGATCGACACCTCGGGCGTCTTGAGGGACGCCTCGTCGCTGCCGAAGCCCGTCCCGGGCGCCACGCCCTTTGCCGTCGGCACGATGAGCTGCATCAGGCCGAACGCGTTGGCGGGGCTCTTCACGTCGGCGATGAAGCTCGACTCCTCGCGCATGATTCCCCACGCGATCGCGCGCGGCAGCGAGTACTTCTCGCAAGCCTTCGCGACGAGCGGCTCGTACGCGCGCGGATAGGCGGTCTCCCAGGGAAGGCGCCACTTCCCTTCGGGGTAGTGATCGAGATGATCGCTCAGGCGACCGCGCGAGAACGCGTGACCGAGCTCGTAGTAGCCGGCCTGGTTGTAGACTGCACCTACCGTCCAGACGACCTCGGGATCGGCTCCCTCGGTGGTCGCTCCTGCTGCCGCGAGCTCGCGGCGCGCCGCATCGATGTCGCCGACCTCGAGGAGCTTCACCGCGCGCGTGAACGCGGGCGACTGCACGACTGGTAGCTGCTTCGACGGGAACGCGCGCAGCTCCTTCGCCGCGGGCTCGCGATCTTGCGCGATCGCGTCATCGAGGACGCGTTTCGCGCGCGCAGCATCGGCCGACGCGAGCCGACCGTACGCGAGCAACATGTAGAAGGAGAGCGGGTGCTTCTCGACGATGTGCTCCCAGCGCTTGCGGGCGTCTTCGACGTCGCCGGTCGCAGCCGAGGCGCGCGCACGGAAGTATTCGGCGCGACCGGCGGTCGCCCAGTGGCGATCCTCGGGGGTGATCTCGACGATGCGATCGAGCGCGGACTTGGCTGCTTCCCAGTCCTCGCGGCCCTTCTGCATCTTCGCGAGCGCGACGCGGAAGAGCGCTTCGGTCCGCATGTCACCCGAGGGATACGCGTCGGGGAGCGTCCGCAACATCTGCTCCGACCGATCCTCGCGTCCTTCGTCGGTGCCCTGCGCGACCAGCAGCGCCGCGCGGAAGCGCGCGTCGTCGGCCAGACGATGCGTCGGGAAGAGCGTCTCGACCTTCGAGAACCACTCGATCGCGAGCTTCGGGTCCTTGCCGGTCCGCGCCTTTGCGCCCGCATAGAGCGCGGTGACGAGCTCGGACTCCTTCTCGCACGCGTTGACCGCGTCGTTCCAGAGATCGACCTTCGGCGTCTTCTTCGCCGCCGCGTTCGCTCGCACGAGCGCGGCCTTGCACGACGCAGCGCCCGACGACTTCTGGAAGACCGCCGTCGCGAGGTCGAGCGCGCGCGTCGGGTCGTTCGCGTCGAGCCACGCCTGCGCCTGCCGGGCGCGCTCCGCGTCGGAGAGGGCGTCGGTGACGCTCGGATCTTTCGCGCGGAGCAGCGCGACGGCGCGGAGCCGCGCCTGGTTCGCGCCCGACGTGTCGGCCAGCTTCGGCGCCTCGACGACGACGCGGGTCGCGGCGTCGTAGGCTTCCTTCGCGCGCGTGTCCGGCGCTCCGTCGACTCCGTCGAGGAGCGCATTGGCGATCCGCACCGATGTGTCGACCCATCGCGAGCCATACGGATTCGCGGCGAGCCATGACCGCCAGATGGGGAGCGCACCCGCGCGATCGCCCTTGGCCGCGAGCGACTCGGCGATGACCATCTTCACGTCGTCCTGGAGAGACGCGTGATCTTCGGGGACGGCCCGCGCACGCGCGATGGCGTCGTCGGCGCGGCCCGAACGCGCGATCGCCTGCGCTGAGCGCAGCTTCGCGTGCCCAGAGAGCAGACATGCCGGCTGCTCGGCGCGCTCGAACGCGGCGATCGCCTCCGAGGTCGAGCCGGCCAGCACGAAGAGGCGACCTTCGAGGAAGTCCCACGCGCACGCTTCTTCCGCAGGGAGCTCCGCCGGGCGCGCGTCGTGCACCGCCTTTGCCGCCGCTGCCCAGTCCTTCACGCGCTCGAACGTGCGAGCAACGACGAGCCGCGAATCGTCGAGCAGCACGTTCACGACGGGCAGCGGCATCGCGCCCCTCGCAGACGCCGTCTTCGCCTCGGCCGACGCCGGCGACGTGACGGCGGGCGGCCCGACGTTCGATCCGCTCCGGCACGCAGCAAGCGCGAGGAGGAGCGCACCGAGCGCCGTACCGCGACCGAGTCCATGGCGCCTCATGCTCTCCGTCCTCCTCGATACGCTTCTTCGGCCGCTTCTTCCTCGGCGGCGAGCGCGCGTTTCTTCACATGGTCGTCGAAGCGCGCCTTGTCCTTCGCGACGACATCGCGATCGGCCATTTGCTGCGCGAGCTCCGTCCGCGCGACGCGTTCGTCGCCGCGCGCGCGTTCCGCGGTCGCCTCGGCGACCTCGACCGCACGCTCGAGCTCTTTCATCTGCGCGCGTGCGCCGATCTCCCAGGCCTGGGCGTGCGCGAGATCGGCGGCGCGAAGCTCTCCGCGCGCCAGCCGCTCGGACTCGTCGTGCCGGACGCGATCCGCGCGCTCGGCTTCCGCCACGCGCTCGGCCTCCGCTCGCCTCTGCGCCGCATCGGCGGCCTCGCGAGCACGGACCGCGCCGCCCAGCTCAGCCTTGGCGTCATCGACGCTCCGGTCCCTCTGCTCGAGGAGTGGCTTGAGCGGGTACTTCGGGCTCGGCATCGGGCGATGGGGAAATCCTGCGGGGAAGTCACCCCGCGCCCCGCGAGGAGCATACCTCGAACGCGCCCCACCGGCCCGGAGATTCCGCGCCGCGGTCACGGGACCGGTGTCGCGTCGTGCAACGTGTGCTCGCCGGTGACAGCGCGGTGTCCGCCACGATTGCCAGATGCGGCGGTCCTCTTATCTTGAGGGACGATGCGTGCGAGGTTCTCGGATCCCGAGGGACCGAAGGCGTGGCGGATCGCGCCTTACGCCTTGCCGCTCCTCGTCCTCCTCTTCGCGGTGTACGGCCCGATGCGCGGCGTCTCCGCGACGATGACGGGGTTCGCCTCGATCGCGCTCTTCAATGCCCTCGGCCTCGTGAGCCGACGCCAGCGTCTCCCCCGCACGGCGGAGCTCGTCTGCGGTCCCGGCTACGTCGACGTCACGAAGACGGGCTCCCGCAACCAGCGCATCTGGGCTGCCGACATCACCGGAGGAACGACCGCGCGAACGTCGACAGGCATCGCGCTGACGCTCCAGCATCGAAAGCGACAGCAGCCGATCACCCTCGAGCTGCCGACCGAGGCAGAAGTCGAGAAGGTCCGACTCGCGCTCGGCATCGGACACGGCGGCTTCGGCGTGGTCGCGTGGCAGACACAGATCGACAGCAACCAGCGCGCGGCGATCTTTGGTCGTGCTCTGGCCGTCGCGTGGACGCTCCTCACGATCGTCGCGACGCTCACAGGCTCGGGCGACGCGGGAGCGGTCGCCGGCGTCTTGCTCGGCCTCTTCGGCGTCGTCGGCGGGATCCTCGGCTTTGCGGGGCTGCTGGCTCCGCTGAGTCAGCCGAGCGTCCTCATGACCGCGAATGGCCTTCGGCTTCGCACGCCTCGAGGCTGGTTCGCCCTGCCGTATCATGCCGTGCTGCAGATCGACGACGGGAACGTCCTCTCGTTCACCGTCCCCGATCCGTACAAAGCAGTCGTCGTCGAACACTCCTCACCGCTCGTGGGTGGCCTTTCGGACGAGGACCGCCGCGTGCTCATCGCGCAGGTGAAGGCGGCCGCGCTCCGAGCGCGTGGAATGGGCCCACACAAGGAGGACGTCACGGGGCGCGTCGACATGCTCCGTCGCAACGGAGAGAGCCCGCGCGACTGGCTCGTCCGCCTCGACATGGCCGGGCAGATGCTCTCCGCGGGTGCGGGATACCGGGGTCACACGCTCGACAGCGAAGACCTCTGGGCCATCCTCGAGGACCCCGAAGCGGATCCCGAGCTGCGTGCCGCCGCGGCTCGCGTCCTCCGCCACTCGCCGGCGCCGGAGACGCGCGTTCGGATCGATACTGCTGTCGCGGCGACGCGCGACGCGACGACGAACCAGCGCCTTCGCCTCGCGATCCGCGACGACGTCGACGCAGCGAGCCAGGAGCTCGCCTATCTCGACGCGACGGAGGCGCGCTCGTCCGCGCGGATGTCCACCCATCCGCCCGCCCAGCCGTCGTACACCCGCACGATGCACAGCCGCTGACGCACGCTCCACAGCACGGGTGCGATCATCGCTTTCCCAGTTCAGTGAATTCACTGAACCAGGAAACCAACTCGCGCGCGGGCACCGGTCCCGCGCATGCTTGCGCGTGGGCTACGCGCCCCACTCCTGGAGCGAGCGCACGCGGACGCCGCCGTCGCCGCGCGCGGACTCGAGCGCGTCGCACGCCGCGAGCGCGGCCGCGATCGTCGTGAAGTACGGGATGTTCATCAGCAGCGTCTGGCGACGGAGCGAGTAGCTGTCCTTCACCTCGCGCGCGCCGTGCGTCGTGTTGATGACCATCGCGATCGTCCCGCTCCGGATCGAGTCGACCACGTGCGGCGGGCCTTCGAGCACCTTGTTGATTGCCGTGCACGGGATGCGCGCACGGTGGAGCGCTGTGGCGGTGCCCTTCGTCGCGACAATCTCGTAACCCGCAGCGCGCATGCGCCGCGCGATGATGCACGCGACCGGCTTGTCGTCGTCGCGGACGCTGATGAAGACGCTCCGCTTCTGGTGAGCGCCGTTCTTCGTCGCCTCGAGCTCGCCCGGCGGCCGGACGTCGAGGCCCGCCGCGAGCATGCTCTTGTAGAACGCGCGCGCGAACGTATCGGCGATGCCCATGACCTCGCCGGTCGAGCGCATCTCCGGCCCGAGGATCGTGTCGACGCCCGGGAACTTCGTGAACGGGAAGACGCTCTGCTTCACCGCGATGTGGCGCGGGACCTCGATGTCTTGCACGCCGAGCTCGTCGAGCGAGTGGCCCGCCATCACCTTCGCGGCGATCTTCGCGAGCGGGCGACCGGTCGCCTTCGAGACGAACGGCACGGTGCGCGACGCGCGCGGGTTGACCTCGAGGATGTAGACCTCGCCGCCCTTCACCGCGAACTGCACGTTCATCAGGCCGACGACGCCGAGCTCGAGGGCGAGCATGCGCGTCTGCTCCTCGATGCTGAGGACGATCTCCGGCGAGAGCGAGTGCGGAGGAAGCACGCTCGACGAGTCGCCGGAATGAACGCCGGCCTCCTCGATG
>JAEXCN010000132.1 GCA_023402175.1 Pseudomonadota bacterium
GGATCGGCTCGATCCTCCCGGCCCGCCGCATTGACAGGGCTTCCCTCCGGGCGTGGACTTCCTCTGCAATGAACCTCCGTCTCCACCTCGGGTCCTCTCCGTTCGATGGCCTGGCGCGCCTCTACCCCGTGGCGCTCGCTCTGCCGGCGCTCGCACTGGGATGCGCCGAGCACGTGGAGACAGGACCGCCCGCGCGCACGGTCGCGGCGCTCGAGCATGGCCTCGAGGAGGACTCGGTCGGCGTCACGATGCGACCGCCGGTCCGGAGCGCGCCGACCCAGTTCGACGACGCCGACTCGGACGCGGTGCGCCTCTTCCACGACGTGCTCGCGCCGTACGGGACGTGGACGGACGACTCGCGGCTCGGCCTCGTGTGGATCCCCTCACGTGAAGTGATCGGCGACACGTTCGTTCCGTATGGAACGCACGGCCGCTGGACGTATCGCGAGCTCGTCGCCGTGAGCGACGGCGGGCACGCCCCGTATCACGAGTGGGTTTGGGTCAGCGATCTGCCGTGGGGCTGGGTCACCTTCCACTATGGCCGCTGGGCCTACACGGGCGATCGCGGCTGGGCGTGGATCGCCGGGAGGCGTTATGCCGGGGCGTGGGTCGACTGGCGCGCGCCCCACGCGGGCGTCGACGGGATGGTCGGCTGGGGGCCGACACCGCCGGCGCACGTCTGGCGCATCTCGCCCGGCCCGCGTCCCACGCGCGCGCGGCTGTTCGCGCCGCTCGATCCACGCGATGCTGCTCTCGTACCCGTTCCGTACGTCGCGTTCGCGACTCCGTACACGTACGCCCGAGCGCGCGATGTCTTCGCGCCCGACCTCGGATCGAAGCTGCTCTCGGCGCACGCTGCGCTCGCCGTCGCGCATGCGACCGATCCGTCCGCCGCCCCGAGCCCCGAGCATCTGGGCTTCCGCCTAGAAGACGTGCCGGCGCCGCCGCTCATGGACCGCGGGCTGCAGCAAGCATGGATGCTCGCGACGCCCGCAACGGCGAGCGCGATCGGCGCAGGGCCAGAGCTCGGTCCACCGCCGCGCCTCCGCACGTGGGTCGCGGGCGGCGTGCGCTACGCGGTCATGCGCTGACGCGCGACGGTTTCGCGCTCGCGCCGCGCGAGGCGGAGGTCACGGCGGTGACGAGGGCAATCTCTCGTCGAACGCGCGTCCGAGGAGGACCGCGAGCGCACGGAGATCGTGCGCCGTCCGCACGTCCGCGAATGCGGCGCTCACGAAGGCATGGAGATCCGGATGGTGAGCCGTCGAGAGGATCGTCCTCCGATGCGCGTCGACGACTTCGGGGCGGAGCTCGACCCATGGAGCTCCGGCATGGCTGACGACGCCCGAGAGGACGCCGAGCAGCCGCGCGCGCGCGTCGTCCGGGAGCACGATCCGCGCGAGTGAACGAGCGAGCTCGTAGTGAATCGGCCTCGGTTGCGCATAGATTCCGGGACCGACGAACGAGCTCTCGGGCCAGATGCGCCCACGTTGCTCCCATCGCAGCGGATCCCAGATCATCGTCGCCTCGGCGACGGACGCGAAGCTCGTGTACGCGGGATCCTCGACGAAGCCTCTGGGATACGTCCACGTCACGACGTAGATCATTCCCTGGCGGACGAGGACGAAGAGATCCTCGCGGAGCACGTCGGTACGCGGCGGCATGGCGACGTCGTACGTCGCGACCGCGGCCGCTTCGGCCCCCCATGCGACGAGCCACGTCGGGTTCGTGGGCTCGACGATGACGGGTGATCGAGCCCGCCAGCTCGCGAGCCGCTCGGCGGTGATGCGCGCGAGCTCGGCGGCCGAGGATGCGTGGACGCTCGGCGCCTCGAGCTTGTAGCGCAGCGTGACGGGGGCATCTTGGAGATGCACCGTCGCATCGGCGGGCGGATGATCGCCTGGGCGGGGCGAGAGCGACGGGCGGCCGGGCAACAGATGCGAGAAGCCGGTGCGCGCGTCTTGGAAGAGTCCGGCGTCGTGGTCCTTTCCGGTCTCGAGCGAGAAGGGCGACGGCGGGACCGGCGAGGCGTATCGAGCAGCCCATGCGGCGGCGGGGCTGGTTCCGACGGGCGAGCTCGCTGGATGAATGTTCTGCCCGAGGCGCGGCGGTGCGATCGGCATCATCGCGCGCTTCTACGGCGAGCGCGCCGGTGCTCTTCCCTCGAGACGTCGAAGGTCCGTCAGGTGTCCGATCCGCGACGGGGCCCGACGCCTCGATCCGAGAGCTTTTCCGGAGCGAGGGAAGGTCGCCCGCTCGCGGCGCCGAGACGCCTGCCGCGGCGTTGACATCCTGACGCGTGCTTCGTGGGCGCCGTTCCACGGTGCTGACACCATGGCACCCCGGGAAGGATCGAACGGCCGGGTTTGTCGGGATTTCCGAGCGCCCGAGTCGATGGCACGGAGCTCGCAAGTGCTTCGGGAAGACACCGATCCGAAGATTCTCTGGATCGAGTGTCAGCCCTCAGCGTCTGCAACGTTCGAGAGACAAGATGGACCGGTTGATCTGGACAGCATGGCGAGCGTTCTGGGTGGGCCTCGGCGCTTCCGCCGTGCTCATCACCCAGAGCCTCCTCGCGCCGCCGCCAGCCGCGTCGACGCAGCCTCCGCCGAGCATCACCGAGCCGGGCGGAGCGCCCATGGCCGCGCCGGCGCGAGCGAAGGACTCCGATCCGCTGCTCTCGCGGAGCCGGTTCGATGGGCTGCGCGGCAAGACGTTCGCGCGCATCCCGAGCGCGTCGTGATCGTGCTCAGCTCCTGAGCCACACGACGAGCGCCGCGATGCCGATCGCGAGGCGTGCGCCTTCGACCCAGAACGCCCACGGGCGCCTCTCGAGGAGAGCGCCGAACGCGAGCAGCGCGCCGAGGACCGTCACGCCCGCGAGGACGAGCGTCGGCGTCGCGAGCGCGCCGTGCCACATCAGCAGGCAGAAGGTGATCCCGATCACGATCGCGTACTGGACGCCAACGTACGTCACGATCCCGCGTGAGGCCCGAGGGTCGTACTTCTTCCGTCCGAAGAGGGCAGGCACCTCCGGCGTCCCGTAGCCATCCGGCTTCCACGCAGGCGAGGCAATCCACACGCGCAGCTTGTCGATGGGCCGCCGGGCGGTGCGCGCCATCGCTCCGAGCTCGAACCAGTAATGGATCTGCGCCCACATCGGGTTGAAACTCCCGAGCGGCTTCGTGATCCCGTAGACCGGCCTTTCGATCTCCTCGGCGTACGTGCCGAACAGGCGATCCCAGACGATGAGCGTCGCGCCGTAGTTCTTGTCGAGGTACGGCTCGTTGATCGCGTGATGGACGCGATGGTGGCTAGGCAGGTTGAGGATCCAGTCGATCGGGCCGCGCATCCGAGCGACGAGCTCCGTGTGGATCCAGAACTGATAGAGCGTCGAGAGCGAATGCACGAGCGCGAAGACCAGCGTGGGGACGCCGAGAAACGCGAGCGGAAGGTAGAAGGGAAGGGCCGTCCAGCTCGTGATGACGGACTGCCGTAGCGCGACCGCGAGGTTGTAGTCCTCGCTCTGGTGGTGAACGACGTGCGCGGCCCAGAGCACGTTCACCTCGTGACTGAGCCGGTGCCACCAGTAGTAGAGGAAGTCGACGCCGACGAACGCGACCACCCACGCGAGCCACGTCGGCGAGAGCGTGACGAGCCGCGCATGCTCGTAGACCCCTTCGTAGATCGCGAGCTGGAGCGCCGCCCAGAGCAAGAGCACGATCTGCGAGGTGATCCCGCAGCTCAGATCGGTGATCGCGTCGCCGAAGCGATAGACCTGCACGCCCCGCTTCTTCGCCCACGCGAGCTCGAGCCCGATGAGCACGAAGAACACAGGGACAGCCAGAGCGATCGGGTCGTTCATCGCTACGCCCGCATGATAGCGCCGCCCGTGCCAAAATCCTTCGCACGCGAAGTATTCTTACCGACGTTGGATTTTGTTTCGCACGCGAAGGAATTCGGCCGACGGCAGGCTGCATTCACTGGCAGCGGCCGTTAGCGCCACCGCCCGGGTGCGAGGAAGCGGGCGCGTGCTCACGAGGTCATGACCTCGCGCGTTCGCGTGTTCGCGCACACGAAAGATTCTTATCGACGTTGGTGTTTGTTCCGCATGGGAAGGAATTCGGTCGACGTCAGGCTGCGCCCGCGGGCAGCGGCTGCTCACCGTTCGCGCCACCGCCCGCGTCGGAGGAAGCGGGCACGTGCTCGCGAGCTGATGATCTCGCGTGCTCGCGTGCTCGTGTGTTCGCGACGACCTCGCATGCGTCCCCAGGAGCACGGTCACTTGCGAGCTACGTCGCGACCGCGAGCGCTCGCGAAGAATCGTCTCGATGCTGGCCGCGGACGAGCCGAGCTTCGCGCGGACCGTGGCAAGCGCACGCTGGACCTCCGCATCGCGAATACCCATGTTCCTGAGCCCGCGCGCAGCCGTCTCGAAGCGGGCGCGCATGTTCCTGAGCCCACGTGCAAGCAGTCTCGGAGCGATCGCCGTCGGTCGGCTCGCACCGTTCGCGCTTGCGCTGGCGCAAGCGAACTTGTCACTCGACGTGAGCGCGGTGTTTTGAACGCGAAGGAATTCGGCCGACGTCAGGCTGCGCCCACTGGGAGCGGTTCCTCTCCGCTCGCGTGCGGGAAAAGGGCGCGTGCTCACGAGCGTATGACCACGCGTGCTCGCGTGTTCGCGTGTTCGCGACGACTCGCATGCGTCCCCAAGAGCACGGTCCCTCGCGAGCTACGTTGCGACCGCGAGCGCCTCGCGAAGAATCGTCTCGATGCTGGCCGCAGACGAGCCGAGCTTCGCCCGGACCTTGGCAAGCGCGCGCTGAACCTCCGCGTCGCGGAAGCCCAGGTTCCTGAGCCCACGCGCAGCGGTCTCGAAGCGATCGCCCATGTCCCCGCGCGGAGCGGTCTCGAAGCGGTCGTCCATGTTTCCATGCGGAGCGGCCTCGAAGCGGTCGCGCATGTTCCCACGCGGAGCGGCCTCGAAGCGATCGCCGTCCGTCGGTTTGCACTTGCGCTGGCGCAAGCGAATCTGTCGCTCGACGTGAGCGCGGCCGAAGACCCGTTCGGCATGAAGCCTGTTGTGCAGCCGGCAGCGCACCCTGAGGTTCTCGACGTCGTCACTCCCGCCGAGCGCCTTGCTGACGACATGATCGAGCTCGAGGAACGCACGCGAACGACACCGCCTGCCCGCATCGTCGACGAAGGAGCACTGCTGCCCGTCTCGCTCGTAGACCGCGCGGCGCACGCTTCGCGGAATCGCGGGCCGGCTCGCTCGTTTCGGCGCGTTCGAGCACGTGTTCGTGTCGGCGCTCGTCGTCTCGGTCTCGGTCTCCGTCTTCGCCGACGTCCCTTCGTTCTCGGCTTTTGGCAGACCCGTTTCGTTCGACTTCGTCGGCTGTTGCGTCCGCTTGCCGAGACGCTCTTTCTCGAGCTTTGCGATGAGTAGGTCGAGGGACTTCTCGAGGATGGTTCCAAGATCTCCGCTCGGATTGCGATGGCGCATCAGGTCCTGGGCGTGTTGCAGCTTGTCGCGCAGCTCCTTGGATGCCGTGAGCTCGACGCGATAGCGCGCGAAGGCGAGCGGCTCGACGCGCGTCGGCGGATCCAGGGGCATGCTGACCGTTCGCGTGGGAGCACGCGCGCCAAGGTCGAGGGCTGGCTGAGGAGCCGGCTGCGATGGCAACTCCACGATGCGCGACGGCACATCGGGCTTCGGAGATCGTGTCGCGATCATCTCCGCGATTTCGAGCTTCGACTTTCCCGATGCCTCCCGAAGGAGCTCCTCGTGGTTCTCATCAGTGAGGTGGTCGCGGAGCAGCACGAGCCCGGACAGATGAACGTCGCCGCGATCGAGAAGAGCGATGATCAGCGGGAATCGCCGTGCGATCCGAGCTGCCGTCATTCGACGAAACGCCTCGCCTTCACTCATGCCGAGTCGGCGCTGGCAGAAGTCGAAGAGCGACGAGCACGCCGATTCGGCATAGAGCCTCCTCTTGTCGATCTCCGCGAGATAGGACACCACACGGGCGACCCAGCGGCGCTCCTCACCCAACGATGCCTGCACGCCCGAGAGCAGCTCCTCGTCGGACAGTCCCCCCACGTTCTGCATGAGGTGCTTCTACCATCGAGAATTTCGACGCACGCATTCGCGTCCAGACGCATGAACGAGGCGCACAACGGCTCGCGAGACCTTCTCGATGCGATCGTCATCGTCCCCCGCCAACAGACGCGATGGCGGCGGCATTTGCATCGCAAGCTGCGCCAGCTCCCAGACGTGCTCCGAAATCGTGTCCATCGAAATCGTCAACGCCCGTTAGAAATGTCTGCGCGTGAATGGCATGCGCTCGATCGG
>JAEXCN010000173.1 GCA_023402175.1 Pseudomonadota bacterium
GGATCGGCGCCGACTTCGGGGCCGGCTCGGTCGGCGGCCGCCTCTCGGCTTCATGGCTCCGCGGCGAAGGCAAGGACGACGGCGGCTCGAGCACTCCGACCGGCGACAGCGTCGGGCAGTATTCGGGAGAGATCACGCTCGATCTGCACAAGCGCGGGCCGGTCCACCCGGTGATCGGAATGGGCGCCGCCCTCTTGCACGTGAGCCGGCCCGATGCGCGGAGCGGCTTCGCCGGAGTCGGGACCGGACGCTTCGCGCTCGAATACGCGCTCGGCTCGAGGACGCCGACGTCCGGGTCGGCGCGAGCATCACCGGCGGCATCGTCGGTCCCGTCGACAACGAGGTGAACGACCTCCGTGCGTACGCGCTCACCGGAGCTCATCTCGCGATCGGGTTCTGACTCATCCGCGAGCGGGAAGGTGGCCGAGGTCGCGGACGTCGCGGCGCGCTGATAGGTTGTCGCCGTCATGAGCTCTCTCGACGAACAGGTTCGAGACATTTGCCTCCGCGCCAGGCGCGCAGCCCGCGCCCTCGCGCCGCGGGCGACGGAGGACAAGAACGCCGCGCTCGCGGCCATCGCGACGGGGATCGAGCGCAGCGCTTCCGCGATCATCGAAGCGAACCACGCCGACCTGGAGGCTGCCCGACAGAAGGGCACCAAGGGCGCGATGCTCGACCGCCTCATGCTCGACGACGCGCGCGTGATGGCGATGGCGAAGAGCGTGCGTGAGGTCGCGTCGCTGCCCGACCCGGTCGGCGAGGTCGTCTCGCGAACGGTGCGACCGACCGGCATCGGCGTCACGCGCGTGCGCGTTCCGCTCGGCGTCATCGCGATGATCTACGAGGCTCGTCCGAACGTCACCGTCGAGGCGAGCGCGCTCACGCTGAAGGCGGGCAACGCGGTCGTCCTGCGAGGCGGCTCGGAGGCGGAACGCTCGAACGCGGCTCTCGCGAAGGTGATCGGCGATGCGCTCGAGACGACCGGACTGCCGAGGTCTGCCGTGCAGGTCCTCCCGTTCACGGATCGTGACGGCGTCCGCGCGCTCATCCAGCAAGCAGAGCTCGTCGATCTCGCGATCCCGCGCGGCGGCGAAGCACTGATCCGCTTCGTCACCGAGAACGCGCGCGTTCCGGTCGTCCAGCACTACAAGGGCGTCTGCCATCTCTTCCTCGACGCCGGCGCGGACGTCGAGCTCGCGCCGAAGATCGTGCTGAACGCGAAGATGAGCCGTCCGGGCGTGTGCAACGCGCTCGAATGCCTCCTCGTCGACGCATCGGACGCCGCGCGCTTGCTTCCGCCGGTTGCCAAGGCCCTGCTCGATGCGGGCTGCGAGCTCCGCGGCTGCGAGCGCACGCGGGCCCTCGTTCCCGCGGCCAAGCCCGCATCCCCCGAGGACTGGGGCCGCGAGTTCCTCGACACGATCCTCGCGGTCCGGGTCGTCGACGGGCTCGACGGTGCCCTCGCCCACGTGGCGGAGTACGGGTCGGGGCACACCGAGGCCATCCTCACGCGCAATCCCGAGCACGCCAGCCGCTGGCGGCGCGAGGTCGACGCCGCCTGCGTGGTCGTGAACGCGTCCACGCGTTTCCACGACGGCGGAGAGCTCGGCCTCGGCGCCGAGATCGGGATCGCGACGAGCCGCCTGCACTGGCGCGGACCGATGGGCCTCGAGGCGCTCACGACGATGAAGTGGGTCATCGAGGGCGAGGGGCAGGTCCGGGGCTGAGCGACCCGCCCCGAAGCCAGAATCACGCCCGGCCTTCGTTTGAGTTTGACGCGGCAACGCGCTCGGTCGACGATCGCCCTACACGAGGAGACCGCTTGGCAGCGAATAAACGTCCCACCCGAGGTGGGCAAGATCGTCCAATGATTCGTTCGTCGCACGGAGGAGCCGCAGCGCGCCCTCCGAAGCGAGGAGCCCCGAGCAAGCTGCCCCGGCGCATCGAGCGTGCAGAAGGTGAAGCGCCGCGCGCAGCACGTCCGGTCGCCGCGCGAGCGCGGCAAGGCGAAGGGCTGAAGAAGGCAAAGCCTGTGATCTTGCCGACGGAGGGCCGTCCGCACGGCGCGTCGGCGCGCGTTCCGGCGGGCGTCAGCACGGCGAGCGACGAGGCACGCGAGGTCGCGATCCTCATCGCCACGGCAGCGCTCGAGAAGAAGGCGTCGGGGCTCGAGGTGATCGACGTCGCCGGGCGCGTCGATTACGCCGACTTCCTCGTCCTCATGTCGGGGCGTAGCGATCGTCACGTGGCGGCGCTCTCGGCCGCCATCGAGGACGCCCTCCGCAAGAAGAACAAGCGCGCCCTCGCCGTCGAGGGCCTGCCGCACGCGAACTGGGTGCTGATGGACTTCGGCGATGTCGTCGTCCACGTCTTCCAGGACGACGCTCGCGCGGCCTACGACATCGACGGCCTCTGGATGGATGCTCGTCGCGTCCCCGTGCCGCTTTCCGAGCCCCGCGCCTGACGTCCATACCGGCATGGCTCTGACGCCCGCCGCCGCTCAGAAACGAGCGGCGAGCGGCGCGAGGCCGATGCAAGCGAACACCGGCGTCGTGCTCTAGAGCGAAACATCGAGTCGTGCGAGCCTAGCTGGGCACGTGCGGCTCATCGACTTCAACGAGCTTCCGCGGACGACGCGCGAACGCTTCGTGCGTTCGCTCGTGTCGGACTCGCCTGCTGCGCGTCCGCTCTGCAAGCGCACGTCGAAGCCGCGCAGCAGGCTCGCGTGGGTCGTCCTCGTGGTCGTCGTGGTCGTCGCGATCGTCGGTCTGAGCCAAGCGCACTTCGGCGCGGCACATGCGCCCGTGCAGGACCGCCGCTTCCTTGGCGGCTACGTCCTTTTCTGGGCGGCGCTCGGCCTTGCGCTCTCGATGCTCGCTCGACGCCGGGCGATCGCGGGGTCCCTTCCGTTCACGCCCGGCGTGTACGTCTTCCCGCTCGATCTCGTCGACGCGCGGACGCGCGATCTCGAGCTCCATCCGCTCTCCGAGCTCCAGGCGCTCGATCCGGTGCACCACACGAAGGGTGGAAAGTACACGCATTCGACGCTCTGGTTCGTCTTCCCGACCAAGTCGTTCGCTTTCGAGATCCGCGGGCTGGCGGCGGCGACGCAGCAGCTCACCGCCGTGCAAGCAGCGCGAGAGAACCTCGCCGCCGCGCTGCAGCGGGGAAGCCTCGACGAGCTGTCTCCGTTCGATCCTTTCGCCGATGCCCGCGCGCGGAGCTTCGAGCCGGCGCACGATCACGGGCTTCTCGCTCGCGGGCGTCCGATGTGGACCCGATTCATCTGGGCGCTCACCGTGATCGTCGGTCTGCTCGGCGGCGTCGGCTGGTGGCGACTCCGGAACTGGCAGAGCGACGAGTGGGCGTTTCGACGGCTCGAGAGCGATCCCGACATCGCGCTCGTCGACGCCTACCTCCATGGCGGCGGCCTCCGCGCGGCGGAGGTGAAGAGCGTGGTCCTTCCGCGCGCGCGTCTCGCCGAGGCGAAGAAGGAGCCGGACGGGGCGGAGCGGGCCGTGGCGATCGAGCGCTTCCTTCTCGCGTATCCGAAGTCGGCCGTCGAGGAGGAGGCGCGCGCCGCGCTCGCCGATGCGCTCCACGCCGACTTCCTCACGCAGAAGACGGTCTCCGGGCTGCGCGCCTTCATTGCACGATGGCCCGACGCGCGCGACGTACCCGCGGCAAACGTGAAGATCCGCGACTTGTACCGGGAGACGATCGACGACTTCCAGACGCACGCGAATGCCGCGGACAAGAGCGTCGTACCGATCGTCCTCGGGCTGCTCACGTATTCGGAAGAGCAGGCTCGCCCGATCGAGGTCCGGTTCCGGCGTCGCGGCGCAGCCACTCTGGCGTCGGCGGACAGCCTCCTCGCGAAGGGGCTCCTCGACGACGATGGGCCGACGCCGGGAGGCAACGCCGAGGTGTCACCTCATCTCGGCGGGCCGGATGCGTCGCGTCGGGAGGCTGCGCTCGTCGTCGGTCTCGAGCGCAGCTTCGCCACCGTTTTTCCGGCCGGTGTCGTCGCGCTGAAGCTCGGGCCGCCGCTCGAGGAGGCCGAGGCGCCGCCGCCCGGGACGAGGCCGCTCGCCGACGTGTCCGCGCCGACGATCGTGATCGACTACGAGGTCGGCTGGGCCGGGACGACGTACGTCGCGCGCGACTCGCGGAGGCGCTACCTCGGCGTCTCCGTGCGGTTCGATCTCGCCGTACAGATCCCGAACGAGGCGCGCGTCCTGGCGCTCTCGATCAAGGTCGAGCCTCCCGAAACGTTTCCGATCGACGACGTCACGCACGACCCGATTTTCCAGGCGCTCGTGCCGCCTGGGCCGCGCTCGGCGTCGTCGAACGACAGCGGCGTCTACGGCGTGATGCTCCTACGCGCGTTCGATCAGATGGCAGCGCGCATGATGAGCGTCGTCTTCGAGCCGCGGACGGCCGCCGCGCGGGCGCCGCTCGATCCTGGCGCTCCTCCGGTCGCGGCGCAGTGATCGCGCGCTCCCGCGCGGGCGTTCACCCTTCGTCCGTTCGCGCGGCGTCGCGCTTCTTGTAGATGAGGAAGGCGAGGCCGACGCTGAGGAAATAGAGCGCGATGAGCGCGCTCGAGACCGCAATCTGGCTCGAGATCTCCGGTCCGGGCGTGACGAACGCTCCGACGATGAACGCTCCGACGATCGCGTAGCGGCTGAACTTCACGAGCTGCTGCGGAGTCACGATCCCAGCGAGCGCGAGGAACCCGATGAACAGCGGCAGCTCGAAGACGAACCCGAACGCGAGCAGCATGTGCTCGGCGAAGTCCAGGTAATACTCCATCGTCGGCTTCGTCGTGAGGACGATCCCGGAGTCGCCGCCGACGGATCCGAGGAGAGAGAAGAAGAAGGGGAAGCTGAACGGCAGCGCGACGTAGTAGGCGAACGCGATGCCCGAGAGGAACAGCGTCGTCGAGAACAGGACGAACGGGATGATGTACCGCTTCTCGCGCGAGTACAGGCCCGGGCTGATGAACGCCCAGAGCTGGTAGAAGATCATCGGCGCCGCCAGAATGACGCCACCGACGAGCGACAGCTGCATGTAGTTCACGAACGCGTCGGCGGGCGCGAGCGTCTGGAGCTCCGGCTGCTGCCCCGCCTTCACGAGCTCGGGGAAGCGCTCTCGCCACGCGGTGGCGTACGGCGTCGTCACCCAGCCGAGCAGCTTGTCCTTGACCGCCCAGCAGACGACGGCGCCGCCGACGAGCGCGAGCGCCGCGCGCATGAGGCGCTTCCGGAGCTCGCCGATGTGCTCCCAGATCGTCATCTTGACGTCTGTCTCGGGCTCCTCGTGCGTGAGCTCTCGATCCATGTCCGCAGGCATCAGCTGCGAGCCTCCGCGCTCGCGTTGGCGTCTTCGGCCTCGTCCTCGGCGGTCGCTTCGTCCTTGCGATCGAGCTCCGAAGGCGCGACTCCGATGAGCGTCGGTCCGGCGGCGCTCGAATCGCGCGGCGCGCTCGGCGTGCTCGTGTCGTCGGCCTCGTCGTTCGCGCCGGGCGGCTCGTACGGCACGGTCAGCCCGACCCCGCCAATGAGCGTCGGCCCGACGCCGCCGGAAATCTCTGCCGTATCGGCGGGCCGCTCCGGCTCGGGCGGAACCTCCGCGTCGGCGTCACCCATCACATAGAGGGGATCGCGCGCCCAGGTGCTGCGCGGCAGCGTCTCGGCGTAGACGATCGCGTTGTCCGGCAGCGCTCCGTACGCATCGGCGCCGTCGCGGGGATATTCGCGATCGCGCACGACGTAGAAGTCGTCTCCGCGGCTGCCAGGGTAGGGGTCCTGCGCGACCGCGCGCGGGGCCTCGTCGTCGACGCGGGCCATGCGCTGGACGGCATCGAGCTCTCCGCGGGCGAGCTTCCGGATCTCCGCGATGTCGTCGGCGAGGCCCTCGGAGCGGAGCGCATCGTCGATGCCCGACTGCGCGCGGAGATCCGCAGCGGCGCGCCGGATTTTCCCGGCCCACTGGCCGAGACGCCGGAGCATCTTGGGCAGGTCCTTGGGGCCCATGACGACGAGCGCCACGAGGACCACCACGACGAGCTCCGAGAAACTGAAGCCGAACACGTACGGAGCACGGTAGCACGACTGCCTTTTCCGGGTGCCGTGCTATGGCGTCCGCGTGGTCCTCGACCGGTCCTCGTCCAGCTCGGGCTCGCAGCCTCCGTCCGCGGTGAGCGGCGCCCGCAGCGGCCGCGTTGCACTTCTGGAGCTCCAAGGCCTCACGCCGGACCTCCTCGCGCGGGCAGTGCCGGGGCTCTCGGTCGAGGAAGCCCGCCGCGTGGTCTCGCAAGTCCACCGTGACGAGGATCCGGCGACGCCGAGCTCTGGCGTTCGCAGGACATCGCGTGAGGCGGTCGTGCGCGCCGGCTGGGTTCCGCAGCTCGAGGTCACGGCCGAGCGCGCGAGCCGCGTCGATCCGTTCGTCAAGTACGCGCTGCGTACGGCTGACGGGCACGTGGTCGAGACGGTCCGTATTCCGCTCGAGCGTACCGGCCGATTTTCGGTATGCGTGAGCTCGCAGGTCGGCTGCGCCCTTGCGTGCTCGTTCTGCGCGACCGGACGCCTGGGCCTGCTCAGGAACCTCGAGACCTGGGAGATCGTCGAGCAGGTCCGCATCGTCCGCCGCCGCCTCGAAGGCCGTGGTCGCGGAGCCGAACGCGTCCACGGCGTCGTCTTCCAGGGGATGGGCGAGCCGATGGCGAACCTCGATCGCGTGCTCGCCGCGATCGAGGTGATGAGCGACCCGAGCGCGCTCGCGATCGACGCGCGCGCGATCACCGTGTGCACCTCCGGGCTGCCTTCCGGCATCCGCCGCCTCGCGCGCGAGGCTCCGAAGGTGCGCCTCGGCATCTCGATCGGGTCGGCGCTTCCGAGCTCGCGACGGAGCCTCATGCCGATCGACCGCTCGCACGCGCTCGAGGAGGTCATCTCCGCCGCCTGCGAGCACGCCGAGCTCACCGGGCTCGCGCCGATGTGGGCCGTCACGTTGCTCGCGGGCGTCAACGACGGCATCGAGCACGCGCACGCCCTTGCGGATCTCGTCGGACGCTTTCGCGAGCGCACGGGTCGGTCGCCTCGCCTCAGCATCATCCCGTACAACCCGATCGGCACGAGCGACACCGGCGCGGCCGATCCGTTCGTGCGCGCCGCGGACGATCGCGAGCAGGCGTTCCGCGACGCCCTGCGCGAGCGCGGGGTGTTCTCGCACAAGCGATACAGCGGCGGCGGCGACGTCGACGCGGCGTGCGGGCAGCTCGCAGCGCGCGCCTGAGCGTACGCGTCACCCACCGACAGCGAGCGACCGCGGCCAGCAGGCGACGGGAAGACCCGTGGCGGTGGAAGCGTGATATGCCGCCGGCCATGGGAAGGGGCCTGACGCTCGTCCTCGGGGCGGCCATGCTGCTCGCGTCCTCGCGGGCGGAGGCCTCGCCGGAGGATCTCTTCGGCTACGGCGGGCGGACGAGCGCGATGGGAGCGACCGGCGTCGCGCACGCGAGCGGGTACGAATCCGCCTGGCACAACCCCGCGCTCGCATCGACGATCCGGGAAAACGAGCTGACGCTCGGTTACGGCGGCGCGGTCTTCGCGCTCGACGCGGCCTCCGCCGGCCTACCCGGACGCGCGGCCACTCAGCCCGCCAAGGGAATCACGATCGGGGCCGACATCCCGATCCCTTTCGGCGGCGAGCTCCGCGATCGCGTCGGCATCGCGCTCGGCTTCTACACCCCCACCGACGTCATCGTGCGCGGTCGCGTGCTCTACCCGGAGAAGGCGCAGTTCCCGCTCCTCGGCGACCGCGCGCAGTCCTTGATGATCCGTGGCGGGCTCGGCGTCGACGTCGCGTACGGGATCCGCGCCGGTGTCGGCTTCGCAGCGCTCGCGGAGATCGTCGGCACGGTCGTCGCGGCGACGGACGCGACCGGGCGCATCGGCACGCGTGTCGAGGATCAGCTCGTCGCGACGTACGCGCCGATCTTCGGCATCACCTGGGACGTCCCCGGCAGCTCGAAGCTCCGCGTCGGAGCCACCTACCGCGGCACGCTCGACGCGCGCTTCCAGGTGCTCGTCGATGGGACGAAGCTCTCGTCGATCGCCATCCCGCTCCTCAACATCTCCGGCCTCGCGCAATACGATCCCGCGCAAGGAGCGCTCGAGATCGCACGTGTGGAGGACCGGAACGTCCTCGCCCTGCAGCTCGTCTACAAGCGGTGGAGCGACTTCCCCGGCGTCCTCGAGCCTTCGGTTGCGTGCAGCGAGGGTGGGGCAGGTGCATGCGGTCTCGTCCCGCCGTCGATCGAGTGGCGCGACACGGTCGTCGTCCGCATCGGCGCCGAGCAGGGGTTCGAGCTCGCGCGGGGCGTCGTCCTGCACGCTCGCGGTGGAGGTTTCCTCGAGACCTCGGCGCTTCCTCCGGAGCTGCCCGCCTCGGACGCGTTCGACGTGCCCTCGAAAACGGTCGTCACCGTGCCCACACGCTACTTCGACTCCACCCGCGTCGCCGTCACGACCGGCTTCGGCCTCTCTCTCGGGAGTCCGCATCCGCCGATCGACTTCGACGTGTTCGCGCAGTACCACCGCCTCTTGCCGCGCACGATCACGTCCACTGACGGCGCCGGGACGATGCTCTCGCGCGGCCAGTCGTCCGGGCACATCAAAGTGTTCGGCCTCACGGCCGGGGTGAGGTTCTGATGCGGTCCGGTCGCTCGTGCCGCCACGTCCTCGCGGTGACCGCAGCGCTCGCGGTCGCCTTCTCGGCGTCGACCGCGAGCGCCAATCCGCCCGACACGTTCGGGTTCGGATCGCGAGAGACCGCAATGGGCGGCGCCGTCGCGGCCGAGACGCGCGGGTTCGCAGCGAGCTACTACAACCCCGCGGCGCTCGCTCGGTCGCGCGGGCTCGAGGTCGGGATCGGCTACTTCCGCGCGGACCACGCGCTCGAGATGAACGGCCGCGACAACGGCGTCGATCCGGTGAAGGGGATGAATGCCGGGATCGTGGTCCCCGGCACGTTGTTCCGGCTCCCGTTCGCGTTCGGCATCGCGCTGCATCTGCCGGACGATCGAATCTCGCGCGTGCGCGCGCTTCGGCAGGAGCAGCCCCGCTGGGAGCTCTACGACAACCGCAACCAGCGCCTCTTCCTCGCCGCGAACGTCGCGATCGAACCGGTGCCCTGGCTGTGGATCGGCGGCGGCCTCTCGTTCATGTCCTCGACGCGCGGTCGCCTCGACATCAGCGGCGGCGCGAACGTCTTCCGCCCGGACGACTCGCAGCTCCGGCACGAGGTCGATGCCGACCTGACGGCCGTGCGCTATCCGCAGGCCGGCATCCGCGTCGCCCTCGGAAAACGCGCCGCGCTCGCTGCCGTCTATCGCGGCGAATTCCAGCTCGGGCTCGACCTTTCCGCGCGGCTCTTCGGAGACCTCTCCGGGCTCACGACCGCGCTCTACGCGCTGCAGACGCACAGCATCAACAACTTCCTCCCGCAGCAGGTCGTGCTCGGGGGCTCGTGGGCCGTCACCGACGACGTGCGCACGACGCTCGACGCGACATGGATCGACTGGAGCGCATACGTTGCTCCGGTGGCGAGACTCGACGCCGTGCTCGACATCCCCCCTCCGCCGAGCGGTTGGCCTTCGTCGGTCACGCCCCCGACGACGCCGGTGCCGGCGCGTATCGAGCCGCTGAAGTTGCACGATCGCGTCGTGCCTCGGATCGGCTTCGAATGGCACGCGATCCGCGCGCAGCGGGCGAATGGCTTCCTCCGCGGCGGCTACGAGCTCGCCAAGAGCCCCATCGCCGCGCAGACGGGCGTGACGAACTACGTCGATCGCGATCGGCACGCGATCTCGCTCGGCATCGGCGCGACGTTCGCCGACGTGCTCCCGGAGTTGCCTGGCACGCTGATGATCGATGGGCACATCCAGATGCACGTCCTCCCGACGGAGACGACGATGAAGACGAGCGCAGCGGATCTCGTCGGCGACTACACCGCGGGCGGCCGCATCTACAACGTCGGCCTCACGCTCGGCTTTGCGTTCTCCGAGCGGACCGAGCACGGAGCGGCCAGCCCGGCGGTGATGCGATGACGCGAGCTCAATCGGTCGCGATGCTCTTGCTCCTCGCTGCGTGCGCGACGACGGGCGCGGAGGGGCAAGGGGACAGGAACCTCCCGACGGCCGGTGTCGGTCCGTTCCGGAAGCTCGGCCCCGAGGAGATGAAGGGCCTCGCGCCGTTCGTGTTCGAGGATCCGAAGGCGCTCTATCGCGAGCCCGCCGTGCTCCGCGATGGCGATGCGACGCTGCTCTTCGCCGTCGCTCGGGTCTCCGAGAAGGACGTCATCGTCCGTACGCGCGCGCTCGACGAGCGCACGTTCTTCGGCACGAGCTCACACTTCGGACGAAAGCCGCTCGTCGTGCTCGAGCCGGATGCACCGTGGGAGCAGGCGTTGTCCGGTCCGTCGTTGGTTCGTCTCGGGAGCGAAGTCCTCCTCTTCTACGCGGGCAGCGAAGGGATCGGCCTTGCACGCTCGGCCGATGGTGGCATCACGTTCCGGAAGGAGCCTGGCCCCGTTCTCGCGCGTGACGCACGCGAGGGATCGTGGGAGGCGACCGCGCCGCGTGCGCCCTCCGTCTACGTGCTCCCGGACGGGCGGCTGCGCATGCTCTACGCCGCCGGCGCCGCGATCGGCGAAGCGGAGAGCCGCGATGGCGTCCAATGGTCGCGCATCACCACGAGCCCGGTGCTCGGTCCTGCGGCGCGGAACACTGCGTCGCCCGAGCAGCCGAACGAAAGAGAGCCGTTCGACACGGCGTCGGTCGGGGATCCCTGCGTCGTCACGCGGACGACCCCGGCCGGACGCCTCCACGTGCGTGTACTTTACACTGGTACCGATGCGAACGGTGCGACGGCGATCGGCTTCGCAGCGCGCTACGGCGAGTCCGGGCCGCTCGTTCGCCAGCCGTTGCCCGTGTATTCGGTGGGCCAGAAGGAGGCCGCACCGGCGCTGCTCGAGCTCGGCGATTCGTCGTATCTCTACGTGCAGCAGGATCGTCGCGATGGGCAGAGCACGTTCGTCGCGATCGCGGAAGCGTTCGCGCCCGCGAACGTGACGCTTCCGCCGCCCGAGGACTACCCGGACGCTCCCTGAGCTTCACGGGGACGCAAAAGGATTCGCAGGCAGCGGAAGCTCACCGCCGCCGACGCGGCTCTGGTTGTCGACGAACTGAGAGTCGTCCGTCACGAAGACGACGCCTGCCTCGGGCACGTCCGGCGGCTCGGTCCCGGACACGAGTGTGCTCCCGCGCTGCGCATGGATGCCGACGCTGTTCCCGCGGACGCGTGAGCCCGCCAGGACCGCCCCCGCGCCGTCGAAGAGGAGTCCGACGTTGTTCGAGACCACGTCGCTGTCGCGCACGAGGAGGTTAGAGCCCACGAACGCGACGATGCCGTGTCCGAACGAGCCGTCGGCGTTCGGCTTGGTCGAGCCGACCATGGTGTTCTCGAAGGACGTTATGCCCTTCGGGCTCCCGATGATGACGCCGAACTGGACGTTGTCGACGATCGCACTCTGACGGACGGTGAGGTTGCCGGCGTTGCCGATGCCGATCCCGTCGAGCGCGATGGTCTTCTCGTCCTTCATCTTGCGACCGTTCCGCTTCGTGTCGCGGACGACGACGTGGACCAGCGTCGCTTCGGATCGTGAGCCCTTCTCTCCGCTCGTCTCGTTCACGACGACGCCTGCACGCTGTGCGGCTCGTACGACGGCGCCGTCGATCTCGGCGAGCGCTCCTTTCGCGACGAAGACGCCGGTACCGTCGAAGGTCCTCGCGTCGGCGACGAGCAGCCGCTTCGCCGTGACGTGGGCGCGCTTGCCAGCCTTCGTCTCTCCGCGGAGAAAGAGGCCTTCGCCGTCGTTCGCGACGATCGACACTCCGTCGAGATCGACGACGGCGCCCTCCTCGACGTTCACGCCGCGTCCGAGCCCGCCCCCGTCGACCTTCTGCGCAGCGGTCCCTCGTACGAGCACGTTCTTCAGCGTCGCCGACGAGGGCGCGTCGATGACGCTCACACCGTAATAGGCGTTGTCGACGAGCGCGGTGCTCTCGAGGACGAGCTTCGCGCCGCTGTCGGCCCAGGCGCCCATCCCGAAGAGGCCGTCGGCGCCCGGCTTCGTCCCGTGGACGACCGTGTTCTTGGCACGGATGGTCCCTTTGCTGCGGGCGAAGATGCCTCCTTGGAGCGCCTCGTGGATCGAGACGTCCTCGAGCGTGACGTTGCCGCCCTCGGAGTAGACCGCGGCAGACACCTCCGCGCCCGCGTCGTCGAGCGTGCGGCGGATCTCCGAGCGCGCGATGACGAGCTCAGGCTCGGGGAACACGGTCAGCGCTCCGACGCGCCGAGAGTCGAGTACCGCGCTCTCCGTCACCTCGCCGCGAGAGGCGCCGGAGATCACGATCGCGGCGCCGGCCTGCGAGTGTTCCTCGAGGTTCGTGTCGCGGATCACGCTGCGCTGGATCGTGATCGAGCTCGGCGTCTTCGACGCATTCGCGTTCGTCGCGACGACGCCTGCCTCCCAGCTCGCGGCGACCGCCGACTCGACGAGGACGATCTCGCCCCCTTCGTCGGCGTTCACCGAATCGACGGCAGCGGTCTGATCGGCGTGTGGCTTCACCTTGCGGACGACGACGCGCTCGGCACGGATCGAGCTCGACGCCTTCCAGGCGATGAGACCGACGAAGCGCGGCGACTCGATGACGACGTCCTCGAGTGTGAGCGTGCCGCCGCGCATCGCACGCGCTCCCTCGTAGTGATCGACGAGGGTGACGCCTTTCACGAAGGCGTTCTTCGTCGCGTCAGCGAGCACTCCCTGCGCCTCGCGGCCGGTGCCGACGAGGCGCACCTTCTCGGCGCATCGCCCGACGACCGTGACGTCCGCGCGGGCGACGATGCCTTCCGGGTATTCGCCCGCGTCGATCGCGACGATGTCGCCTGCCTTCGCCGCGGCCAGCGCCGAGCCGACGGTCTTGAACTTCTTCGGACTGAGCTCGGCATCGGTGAACCCGGCGCTGACGAGGAGCGCGCCCGAGGGCGGAAATGGAGCATTGCAGTCCCCGACGGGAACGCATGTGGTGCTTCCGAGAGCATCGCGGGTCGCGCCTTCACATGCCGTCGTCGGCACGATCGCGCGGCATCCCCAGCCGCTCGGATCGGCCTCGAAGCCGTGCGGGCACGAAGCCGGAGCGACGGGGACACACTCGCGGCTGCCGAGGAGCGGCATTGTTCCAGGTGCACACTCGGCGCCGGCGAGGACCTCACGGCAGCTCGACTCGCCGTCCTTCTCGAACTCGGGCGGGCACGTCACCCAGCCGATGCAACCGGGCGCGCCTTCCGTGCAGGCTGGCGCACCAGCGTCGCTCCCGTTCATGGCTGGCGCCGCGTCCTCCGCGGACGAGCACGCAGCGAGCAAGCCGACGAGCACGAACCCGACGTGTCGGCTCAAGCTCTTCATTATGGGTGCGAAACGTAGCAGCGATCCGAGCAATCGCACGTCCGCAGTCGAGTGGTCGTTCGTCGCGCGCACGGAGGGGCTCATCAGCTCGGGCGAGTGCTAGCGTGACGCGCGATGTCGAACGATCTCGCGTCACTCGCCCGGCTCGACGCCGTCGCGCAGGCCGAGCTCTGCGCTCGCGGCGACCTGTCCGCCGCCGAGCTGTTCGAGGCTGCGATCGCTCGCATCGAAGCGCTGAACCCATTGCTTCGGTCCGTCGTCACGGTCGCTCGCGAGCATCCGCGTGGACCGAGCGCCGGTCCGCTCTCGGGAGTCCCTTTCCTGGCGAAGGACTCCCTGCCGTGGCCGGGGATGCGCTGGTCGATGGGCTCGCGGATGTACGCGACCAACATCGCGCAGCAGCAGACTCCGTATGGGAGGAGCCTCGCGAAGGCGGGCCTCGCGTGTGTCGGCAAGAGCGCGATGTCCGAGCTCGGTCTCCTCTTCAGCACGGAGACGTTGCTCGAGGGCGTGACGCACAACCCGTGGGACCTCGCGATGTCTGCCGGTGGATCATCGGGCGGAAGTGCGGCCGCCGTTGCCGCCGGTCTCGTCCCGCTCGCGCACGCAAGCGACGGCGGCGGATCGATCCGCGTCCCCGCATCCGCCTGTGGCGTCCTCGGCTTCAAGCCGAGCCGCGGGCGCACGCTCGCGGCGAGCTCCGTCAGCTCCGACTTCGCCGCGATGACGAGCGATCACTGCATCAGTCGCTCGGTGCGCGACAGCGCGCTCTTCCTCTCGCTCACCGAAGATCCCTCGAGCGGAGAGCCAGTCGGCTTCGTGCGCGATCCGATCGGTCGCAAGCTGCGCATCGCCACGTGGACGCGAACCGCGAGCGGCGCCGAGGCGGCGGAGAGAGCTCGTCGCGCGCACGCCGAGGCGGTGTCGCTCCTCACTGCGCTCGGACACGCGGTCGAGGAGATCCCGGCGCCCGCTCTCGACGGCACCGCGATCGGAGACGCCTGCTTCGTCGTGGCCGCCGCATCTGTCGCGGGCATGGTCGAGAGGGCCGATCATTCACGAGGCGTTCCGGTACAGCGCGACGAGCTCGAGCCATTCACGTGGGAGCTCGTCGACGACTTCCTCGCACGCGGTCCGGACGCGCTCAGCGACGCCCGTGCGGTGTTCACTCGCGCGACGCGCGCCTATCGCGAAGCGACGCGCGGCTACGACGTCGTGCTCATGCCGGTCATCGCGACCGAGCCGTGGGGGATCGGGCACCTCTCGCCGATCCTCGGACGCGACGAGCTGATGAAGCGAACGGCACAGGCGATCGGTTACACGCCGATTCAGAACATCGCTGGTTGCCCGGCGATGTCCGTACCGCTGTTCCACGAAGACGGCGCAGTGCCGATGGGAACGCACTTCGCGGCAGCGCCGGGCGCGGATGCGCTTCTCTTCGGCCTCGCTTACCAGCTCGAGGAGGCACGGCCGTGGAAGGACCGGTGGCCTCCGTATTCCATCCCAGCTCTCTTCTGAGCCTCTGCTAACGTCCTCTTCGATGCTCGTAGGGCTCATCCTCGGCCTGATCTGCGTCACGCCGCTCGTCCTGACGTACCTCGTGTTCATCCGCTGGGTCGACCGATTCGAGCCCGAGCCCTGGTGGTTGATCCTCGCTGCGTTCGTCTGGGGTGCGCTCTTCGCGACGCTCGGCGGAGGCATCAGCTCCAGCATCGCGCAGGCGTTCACCTCGGCGCTGCTCGAGGCTTCGCCGAAGGACATGGACGTCGTCGGGGCCACGGTGTTCGCTCCCGTGTTCGAGGAGACGTTCAAGGGCATCGGCGTCGCGCTCATCGCGCTCATCAGCGCGCTCGGCCTCCGCGAGCTCGATGGCCCGCTCGACGGTGCGATCTACGGCGGCGTCGTCGGCCTCGGCTTCACGCTGACCGAGGACATCCTCTACGTCGCGAACCAGTTCGCCACGAGCGGTCTCGGCGGGTTCGTCGTCCTGCTCTTCCTCCGCACCGTGCTCCTCGGGCTGTCGCACTGCACGTTCACGGCATGCACCGGCCTCGGATTCGGGATCGCCAGCGAGGCGAAGAACTGGTTCGTGAAGATCGCCGCGCCGGTCATCGGCTTCGGCGGCGCAATGGCGATGCACGCGATGCACAACTTCCTGCCGACGTTCTTCGGCGACGGCGGGCTCGTCCTCATGTTGCTCATCTCGTGGGTGATCGACATCCTGTTCTTCGTTCTGCTCGCCCTGCTCGTCGTGCGCGATCGGAGCATCGTCATCCGCGAGCTGTTCGGCGAGGTCGGCGATCTGCTCCACCCGCGGGAGCTGCAGCTCGTGTCGAGCTACTTCTCGCTCGGGATGAAGAACTGGGGCGTGCTCTTCTCGAAGGGCTGGGCCGCGTTTCGGCTTCGCCGGAAGAAGCAGCTCCAGCTCGTCGAGCTCGCGTTCGTGAAGAGCCGCCGCCGCCGCGGAGAGCACGGTCCCGACCTCGATCGCAAGGAAGCCGCGCTCCGGCGCGACATCACGTTGGCGAACCAGCGGGGCGTCTGGATCGGGAGCTGAGCGCGTCCCGTCTCGATCCCCATGAGTACATGGGGCCTCGTCTCGATCCCCACGAGTACATGGGGCCCCGCGATCGCGACAATCCGATCGCTGGCACGGCGAAACACTGACACGCCTGCCAGGGTGGTGCGTGTAGACCGCACGCAATACGGGTCGATTTGTCGTGATTCTCGCGCCAAGGCGGCGTGGCACGACGGTTGCTCGACGGCCCGTCGGAGGTTGTTCATGAGTCGTCCGAAGACGAGCGGCATCGCCGCCTGTCTCGTTCTGGTCCTTGCGGCGTGCTCGAGCGACGATCTCGCGTCGTTCGAGCCGCGCGCAGCGGAAGCGGCCGATGGCGGCGCCGGCGGGATGAACCCGGCGCCGTCGGGGGAGGCGCCGCCCGAGAAGGAAGTGGAGTCCGACTACGAGGCACCGATCGCGACCGGCAACATCGTCTGGATCGCGAATCCGAAGAGTGGGCGCGTCGCTCTGGTCGATGCCTCGACGCTGCAGGTCCGCACCGTCGAGGCTGGCAACGGACCGACGTACCTCGCGAGTGTCCCGAACCAGCCCGTCGACACGGCCCTGGTGCTCAACGTCCTCTCCGAGGACGCCACGCTCATGAAGTTGTCGTCCGACGGCCTCAAGTCGTCGACGTTCAAGACCGCGAAGCAGGCCAACAGCGTCGTGTTCTCGAACGACGGTCGCTTCGCCATCGCGTGGGCCGACGCTCGCAAGGTCCCCGCCGCGCCGAAGACGCAGGGCTTCCAGGACCTCACGGTCATGGATCTGACGCTCGGCACGTCGACGATCCTCGCCGTCGGCTACCGTCCCGTCGCGGTCGGCTTCACTGCCGGTCAGCCGCGCGCGCATGCGGTCACGCAGGACGGCGTCGCGATCATCGACCTCTCGGGGCAGCCGAAGGTGACGAAGAATGTCGCCATCTCGGACAGCCCGAACGAGGACCCCGGCACCCGGGACGTCTTCGTCACGAAGGACGGCGCTCGCGCGTTCGTCCGGCGCGACGGCTCGAATGCGATCACGATCGTCGGGCTCGAGGACGACAAGCGAACGAACGTGACGCTCTCGGGCCCCGTGACCGATCTCGATCTGGCCGACACCGGCGATCGTGCCATCGCCGTCGTGCGCGCCACCGCCGAGGTCGCGGTCCTTCCGATCGCCGATCCTTCGAACCCGGTCTCCGTCACCGTGACGGGGGAGACGATCGGCTCGGTGTCGATCGCACCCGGCGGCAACCGCGCCCTCCTCTACACGAACGCGGTGGCCGTCGAGCGCTTCTCCATCCTCGATCTCGGGCAGGGGCCTGCCGTTCGCACGGTGAGGCTCTACTCGCCGGTGCTCGGCATCTTCCCGAGCCCCGACGCGCAACACGCCGTCGTGCTGCACGACCAGAAGCCGGCCTCAGAACAGCGTGACGAAGTGCAGGCGCCGTCGCCTGGCGCGTTCAGCGTCGTGCCGATCGGGCAGGCGCTGCCCGCCAAGATCGTCGCCACCGAGGCGCCGCCGACCGCGGTCGCGACCACGAACGATCGCGCGGTCGTCGCCGAACGCGATGACAGGTCGAAGGTGTTCGGCGCCTACCTCGCTCGAATGCCCCAGCTCATGGTCGAGCGGTATCCGCTCGCGAGCCCGCCGATCGCCGTCGGCGCGGTGCCGAACGCGAAGCGCGTCTACGTGGCCCAGCAGCATCCCGAGGGCCGCCTCACCTTCATCGACATCGAGAGCGGCGTCGCGCGGACGCTCACGGGTTTCGAGCTGTCGTCGCGCGTCGTCGATGGGAGCAAGCCATGAGGTCCTGGAAAGCCACAGCATCGCTCATCGCGCTCGCGCTCGGTGCAGGGGCGTGCGGTGATCGTCCCGAGGTCTACGACGCGCCGATCGAGAGTCAGCTGCAAGCCTTCGCGCTGACCGATCGCGTCGCGGTCCTCGATCGTCCCGCGAATCGCGTCGCGCTGCTCACACCACGCGCCGGACAGGGCCTCGATCGCACGTTCGTCGGCATCGGCCGTGGCGCCGTCCGTGCGGAGGCCTCTCCGGATCAGAAGCGGCTCTTCGTCCTCGCTGCGGGCGACGTCCCGCGGCGCAAGGACAAGAACGAGACGCCGAGCCTCACGGTGATCGAGGGAGGCTCGAGCCGTCGCTTCGCGCTCGAGTCGCCTCACTCCGGCTTCGCGCTCGATCCGCGTGGTCGCTACGTCGCGCTCTTCGCCGCGCCGAGCAGCGGCCTCGCCCAGACCTCGTTCGTGGAGAACCCGAACGAGATTGTCGTCGTCGATCTCGAGGCTCCGGCCGACGCTGCGGTCACTCCGCGGACGCTGCGTTCGTTCGGCGGGCGACCGCAACGGGTCACGTTCAGCGATCCACTGTCACTTCCGGGCGGGCAGCGGCGCCTCCTCGTCGTCGAGACGGATCAGGACGTGCACCTGCTCGATCTCGACAACATCCGGGCGACGCCGCGCCGGCCCGAGATCACGATGCGGCTCACGAGCGGAGCGACGGCAGGCGCAGTCCGGCCCGCGGCGGTCGTGATCGACGACGGCGATCCCGCGCGCAACGACGACGCGCGGATCGGCGTTCGCGCGCAGAACGACTCGAGCGTGTTCATGTTCACGCTCGTCGCCGCGCCGCCCGGCGCCGCCGAGGAGCCGGATACGGTCCTCAACGACTTCTTCCCCGAGCCGAACCAGACCGACGTCGGCGGGATCCCGGGCGAGATCGTGTTCGTCCGCACCGACGCGGGCCTCCGCCTCGCTGCGGTCGTCCCATCGGCGAAGAAGGCCGTCCTCGTCGATCCCACGACGAGCATCACGGTCGACGTGCCGCTCACCGAGGCTTACTCGCGGATGTCGCTCATCACGAACGTCGTCGGCGGTGCCGCCGGCTCCGATACCGCGCTGCTCTACGGGTCGGGCGGCTCGCGCGGGGTCGCGTTCTGGTCGCTCGGCAAGACGCTCGACAAGAACTACCGCACCGTGGAGGTCGTCTCGCTCGCGAGCTCGGTCGAGAGCGTCCGCGACGTTCCGCCACCGCGTCCGGAGCTGAAGGTGCTCGAAGGGCAGGGGGCGAACGCCTTCTTCGTCCTCAACCTCGCGAGCCGAACCGCCGCGCCACTGACGACGCTCGCGCAGCCCACGATCCACGTGGCCCCGGACGGCCAGCGCCTGTGGGCGTTCCAGCGTGGGAGCACGCAGCTCGCCGAGGTGACGCTCGAGAACCTGCATCCGATGCCGCTGCCGCTCGATCGCTCGATCGACTCGGTCTTCGACGTCGCGCGTGCGGACGGCGGCCGCTCGCTCATCGCGCTCGATGCCCGCGGCGGCGTCGGCGCGACGGTGCTCGATGCGCTCGCGCCCGATACGACCGCGAGCCGCTCTTACTACGGCATCTTGCTGGAGGGTCTGTGATGAAGCGCGCTGTCTTCTCGTCTTGCCTTGCGCTCGCCCTCGCGCTCGCGTGGGCTTCGAACGCGCTCGCGCAGCCTTCGCCTCCAGAGGAGGACGATGCTCCCGCGACGACGGCGCCGAGCTCACCGGCGTCCAAGATCACTACCCCGCCGCCGTTGCCCGATGCACCTCCGCGCGAAGGGCAGACGATCATCGTCGCGGATCCGAGTCCGGCGTCATCTCCCGCGGCATCGCCCGATAGGCCTGCCGCCGAGGGACCGCCGCGTCACGACCTCGTGCGGATCAACGTCGGGCTCCGCGTCGGCTATCTGCCGGTGGGGCTCACCGGGTATTCACCGAGCCGCGGCTTCGACACGTTCGCATCGAACGACGTGCTCTCGCAGTTCTCGATCGACGGGACGTATCCGATCCTGACGAGCGGCAGGTTCGTGCTCGGGGCCGGAGCCGGATGGGACATCGGCGGCCGCTCGGACTCGGTCCGTGGCCTCGAGTCCTCGCTCACCGTCCACCGGCTCTACGTGCCGGTCGAAGCTCGGTACCACCTCACGTCGGGGCTCTTCGTCTTCGGCAAGGTCTCGCCGGGAGCGGTCGCCGCGCTCGCCTCGGTGAAAGACGCCTCCGCGCCGAACGACCTGACCGGCACCGGCTGGGCGTTCTCCGCGGACGCGAGCCTCGGCGGCTCGATCCTGCTCGGCCCGCGTCAGCACATGGAGAAGCGAACCGCTCGCTTCTGGCTCACGCCCGAGATCGGCTACGCGTACACGTCGAACGCGCCGCTCCGCCCGAACCCGAACCGTCCCGAGAAGGACGTCCTCGGCAACGACGAGAACACCCAGCTCGGGAAGGTCGCGTTCAGCGGCATCTTCTGGCGAGCGTCGATCGGGATGACGTTCTAACGCCACCCCGACCGCGTCCGCGCGTGCTCAGCGAGCCAGCTGGTTCGCGAAGCCTTCGACGGACATCGCCTTCCAGCGCGTCGCGTCCAGGCTCGCGTCCTTCGGGACGAAGAGGAAGCCACCCGGGAGGTGATCGAAGCGGAAGAACTTCGCCGTGCGGGTCTCGAGCTGCGCGCCCGACTCGGCGAAGAACGTCGCCTTGCGGATCTCTCCGCCCACGGGCTCCTCGTCGAGATCGAGATCGCCGTCCCACGTGAGGTCGTCGTTCTCGCCGACGATCGCGACGCGGACGGCCGCCTTCTTCGGCGCGCTGCTCTTCGGCGCGCTCATGACCGGGAAGCTGACGTTCTTCTCGGTGCTGATCGCCGAGATGCGCTCGAAGAGCGCGTTGTACGTGTAGTCGCTCACCCACTCGTTGCGGCAATAACCCATGATGTCTTTGCCCTTGGTCGGCGGGATGAACGTCTTGTCGAAGATGTCGTAACCCCACGCGCCGATCCCGCCGCCCTGGTACGGGAACTTGGGATCGGGGCCGGCGGGACCGCCGCACGGAGCGTGCAGGCGGCCGTGCGCGTGTCCGATCTCGTGCGCCATCGTGTTGGCCGACACCTGATCTCCGAAGCCGATGCCGACGCTCGCTCGCATCGCCGCGTCTTCCGCGTTGTCGACGACGGCGCTGAGGCCCGTCACGCAGCCACCGCCGCAGTAGGCCGCAAACGACGCCTTCGGCGCGAGCAGGCCGTAGTAGTAGACGTCCTTGGCGGCGCCGTCCTTCTGCCGGAGGTCGGCCATCGCCTTGAGGACCTGCGGGAAGCCGCTGCCGCTCGTGCTGATCTGCGTCGTCCACGAGTACGGCTCGTGCGCCGTCATCTCGATCTCGGCCGCCGGGTAGAGGCGCATCATCGTCTTCTTGTAGAGGTCGAGCTGAGCCTGGCCGACCGGCGGCACGCGACCCGAGCCGTCCGCGTCGTACTTCACCGGGACGACGACGACACGGAGCTTGCCCGCGACCTCCGTCCCGAGGCTCTCGAGCCTGCCGTCGCGCGGGTAGCGGCCCTCGCTCGTGGCGACCGACTCGGCCTTCTCGCCGTCGGGAGCCGTGAGCGCCACCTGGAACGTCACGCCGTCGGGAAGGCTCTCGCCCGGCACTTCGAGGTTGAACGTCGAGCTCGGGTCCTCCTCCGTGGACGCCGCGCCGATCCGCTTCGTGTCGCGGATGATCGAGAACTTCTTGTCGCCCGCGACGAGCCGGAGCTCTGCGGTGACCTCGCGGTCCTTCCAGCCGGCAGCCGGCTTCACGTAGACGCGCATCATGCCCGGGCGCTTCGCGACGACGGGCGCCTTGCGCGCGCCGGTCTGCACGAGCGTTCCGGTCGCCATGACCGGCACCTTCACTGCCTGGAACATGGCGATGTCCGTGATCGCGAGCCCGCTCACGATCGGCGCCGGCGGCGCCTCCGGATCCGCGGGATCCTTCGGCGGTTCCGGCGCTGCGGGCGGCGCGCCCGGCTCCGTCGGATCCGTCGAGGTGGTGGGACTACCGCCGGCCGTGGGCTTTGGCTCGTAGCTCGCTGCCGGCGTGTCCGTGACGTCCGATGCACAAGCCACGAGGCTCGCGAGTGCGATGAGTCCGAGTCCAATCGATACGCGCATACTGCTCCTCCGCGTGTCTTCCGACAGCCGCACACGAACCGCGTGCACCCCTCACGCGTTCCGAACCGAGTGCTGCGTTTTGCCCTGCCGGAGCTGTCTCGGGCAGGGCAGTTGTCGGAAAGGGATCGTTTCCGAAGCGGAAACTCCGACCTGGATCGAAATGGACCGTGGTCCGCCGATACCCAGTGGGGACAACTAGTTAGCAGCTCGCTCGAGCAGCGCTAGCTGTAAAAACGAAGGAGGAACGAATGTTTACGCGCCGTGGACGGCTGTAACGGCGATGTAATTCTTGGCTACAGTTGCCCACCACCGTCGCCGTCGGAGGCCGCCGGGGAACGGCCGTGCGCCGGTCCCCAGGTTGCCTCGATCGCCATCCCGGGCGTGCCTCTACGGCTGGGCAACGGAAGCGTCGTCGCGCGAACCGGCGCGATGATGCAGAGAAGCGCGTTCTGCGCGACGGCATCGCCCGGGGCGAGTCGAACGTTGAGCGCAGGCGTTCCATCCGGCCCCGCAACGGCTGCAATGCGCACGGCGCCCTCGACGAGAAGGTGCTGCGCCTCGAGCCCCGTCGCGCAGCGCTCGAGCTCGTCGGCGAGCCGCTCGACGATCGCGCGGGCCTCTTCGTCTGGGATGTGGCGCGCCTCGGCGAGCGCGACCACGCCGTGAGGCCGTCGCGCGACGTGCACGTAGGCCTCCGGGCCCGCGTCGGCGGCGCCTTCGGCGATGCGAACGTCGCGCGACGCCGGCACGACGTCACGCGGGGACGGCGAGCACGCCCCGAGAAAGACCAAGGGCGTGCCCAAAAGAAACGCGAGAAGGGCGAGCTCCCTCGCCCGGATCACGCGAGGAGCTGCTTCGCGATGACGATGCGCTGGATCTGCGCCGTGCCCTCGTAAATCTGGAGGATCTTCGCATCGCGCATGAGCTTCTCGACCGGGTACTCCTTCACGTACCCGTTGCCGCCGAAGACCTGCACGGCGTCGACGGCGCTCTGCATTGCGGCGTCGGCGCCGAACGCCTTCGCGCACGCGGACGTGAGCGGATCGCGGATGCCCTTGTCGAGGCTCCACGCGGCCTTGTGCACGAGGAGGCGCGTCGCGTTCAGGCGGATCGCCATCTCGGCGAGCATCGCCTGGACGAGCTGGTGGTTCGCGATCGCCGTGCCGAACGCCTTGCGCTCCTTGGCGTACGCGACGCTCTCGTCGAGCGCCCGGCGCATGATCCCGCAGGCGATGCCGCCGATGTCGGGGCGCGTCTGGTTGAACGTCTCCATCGCCAGCTTGAACCCGTGTCCGGGCGGCGCGAGGACCTGCGCGGCGGGGACGTGGACGCCGTCGAGCATCACCTGAGCGGTGTCGCTCGCGCGCTGGCCGAGCTTGTCCTCGTGCTTGCCGATGCTGAGCCCCTTCGCATCGCGATGCACGATGAACGCGCCGATGCCCTTGTGCTTCAACTCGGGGTTCTCGGTCGCGAAGATGACGTAGAAGCTCGAGAGGTTCGCGTTCGTGATCCACGCCTTCGTGCCCGTGAGCACGTAGCTCCCGTCGGACTGCTTCACGGCTCGGGTCTGCATGCTCGCGACGTCGCTGCCGGCGCCCGGCTCGGTCGTCGCGTAGCTCACCCAGGTCGGCTCGCTCATGAGCCAGCCGAGGTACTTCTTCTTCTGCGCTTCGCTGCCCGCGAGCTTGATGGGCGTGAGGCCGAGCGTGTTCGCCGTGATGCTCGTCTGGATGCCGCTGCATCCGTACGCGAGCTCTTCGGTCACGAGCACCGACTCGAGGTCCGAGAGGCCCGGGCCGCCGTATTCGGCCGGGAGCGTCGGATTGACGAGCCCGAGCTTCCACCCTTCGTAGAACACCTCTCGCGGGAACTCCGCCTTCCGGTCGGCCTCGGGCGCGACCGGGATGATCTTTTCCTTGGCGAAACGCCGGGCGACGTCGATGAGAGCGCGCTGCTCCTCGGTGAGCTCGAAATCGATCATGGCCGACGAGGGTAGAGTGCCCTTTGCTCGCCGGCAACGGCGGCGTCATTCCCTCGCCGGGCGCGGCGTCCTAACGCTCGCCGACGCGGGCGCCTTCAGTCGTCGAGCGACGGTGCAACCGCGGCAGGATCGCCCGCCGACTCCTCTTGGAGCGACGGCGCAGGCGCGCGCGTCTCGCCGACGCGATCGAGCGCGAGCTTGAACAGGATCGGCCCGGCCATCTCGTTCATTGCGACGGTTGCGATCGCGAGGTCGCCGAAGCCGCGGCCGAACGATGGGAACTCGCGCGCAGCGAGCTGGGCGATGCCGATCGCGAAGCCTGCCTGTGAGACGAGCGGAGCCCAGCCCCAGCGGCGGATGACCGGTTCGTCGTTCGCGATCCGGCTCGCGAGCCGTCCGGCCGCGAACGTGACGACGACGCGAGACCCCGCCAGAAGCAGCGCCACCGGCCAGAGCTCGCGAAGTAGCGGCACGTTCAGATGCGCGCCGGCGCTCGCGAAGAACACGACGTACACGACCGAGCCGGCCTGCTCGACTCCATGAATCAGCTTTTGGCCCTGGCTCGAGAGGTTCTGCACCACGAAGCCGGCGACCATGAACGTGAGGAGCGCGTCGTAGTGCAGGTACCCGAGGATCTCGGTGGCGCCGAAGCCGAGCGCGACGAGCACGACGAGCAGCTGTCGTCCGACGACGCGGAGGTAGACTGCCAGAACGAGTCCGAGCGTCGTCCCGAGCGCAACGCTGCCGAGGATCTCGTGGCCGAGGGCGCCGAACGCCGCTGTCGAGAACGTCAGCGTCGGATCGACGAGCGGTCGTGCAATCGTGATCGCGGCCGCGAGGAGCACGACGACGACGACGTCCGACGCCATGACGAACGCGACGGTGTATTGCGCGAGCGGACCAGTCGCGCGCGTCTGCGAGATGACGCCGAGCGCGGCCGACGGGCTCCGCGCGATCGCGAGAACGCCCCAGAGCAATCCCACCGCGAGGACCGCGCCGGAGGACAGCTCGCTCGTGAAGCCGATGAAGGGGTGGACCGCGTAGAAGACCGCGCCGACGAGGACGACGCCGAGCAGGCTCTGCGCGAGCGTCGCCGAGGCGAGCGTCTTCACGCCGCGCTTCAGCGCACTGACGTGGAGCTCGGCGCCGCCAGCAAGCGCAATCAGCGAGAGGGCGAGGGTGTTGACCGGCTTCAGTCGATCGACGGTGACGTGATCGATGAGGTGCAGGACATGAGGTCCGGCGACGATTCCGGCCGCGAGATACCCTGTCAGGTGCGGCAGTCCGATGACCTCGAGCAGCTCGCTCATCAGCGTTCCGGCGAGGAGGAGGAACCCGAGCGCCGCGACGAGGGCGGCATCGCTCGCTGGTCCCGGGGCGAAGTGCGCGCACACCCAGAGGACGCCGAAGAGAACGCTCAGGCCGAGCGTATCCAGCGCCCGGCCGCCTGCCGACTTCCCGCGCGCGCTCGTCACGCCCCGTGCTCCGGCACTTTGCCAACGTACACGCGACCTCACGCCGCATGAAGACGGCACTTCCGTGCAGGTGTGTACGGGGCCTCGCTCGTCTGGGGCGCCGAGCGGGGAGGGCGCTCTTCTCTCGAGGCGCTGGCTTGTGCGCGCGCCGTTCCCTCGACGCGCTCGCGCGCTGTCCCTTCGAGGCGCTCGCGTACGCTATTCGCGCGCTCGCCGGCGCTGCTGCTCGATCTGGCTCCGCGCTGCGCGGCCTCCGAGGATCCAGCCGATCGTGATGCCGATCAGGAGGACGCCCGGGATGAAGATGAAGTGCTCCGGACCAGGCAGACCGATCAAGCGGTCGTCTCCTCGGCGGATGCGACCTTCGGCTTGCTCTTCGTCGCCAACTTCTGTTCGGCGCGTGCGATCGCGCCCTCGAGGCCTTCGACGCGCGCGGCGAGGGTCTGCTGCTTTCGCCAGATGAAGGCGAACCAGACCATCATGATGAGCCAGATGGCCGCGTAGGCCTCCACCATCAGCGTGTTGCCGTTGAACTGCTCGCCGGTGCCGTCGACGGCCGTGAAGTCGGTCGCGCGATCGTCGGCGGTCGTGGGCTGGGTCATCGAAGCGTGCATCATGCCTCCGTTCGGTCGTCGAGGCCGAGGTCGATCGCGTCTTCTTCGGCGCGTACAAGGCGGCTTCGCGTCAGCTCGAGGCGGACGAGCGCATAGAGCAGGGTGATCGCGAAGACGGTGAAGGCGGTCATCGCGAGCGCGAAGGCGAGCTTCATGTCGGGGTGCTGCAGCCCACCGCCTTTGCCCGTGACGACCGTGGGGTGCTGGCCGCCCCACTTCTGGACGCTGTAGTGGATGATCGGGAGATTGGCGGCGCCGAGGATGCCGAGCGCGGCGGCGAACTTCCGCTCGCCGGCGCCGTCACCCGAGAACTGCCGCAGCACCTGGTAGGCGACGTAGATCAACCACGACAGGAGAGCCGTCGTGAGCCTCGGGTCCCACGTCCAATAGTAGCCCCACGCCTTCGCGGCCCAGAGCGGTCCGGTCACGAGGACGATGAAACCCATCACGATGGCGAGCTCCGCTCCCGCGCGGGCGAGGGCGTCCCAGCGGTCGGACGGTTTCAGCAGGTAGCCGACCGATCCGATGAAGCAGGCCGTCGCGCCGATGTACATCGAGTACGCGCTCGGCACGTGGAAGTAGAAAATCTTCTGGACGATGCCCATTCGCGCCTCGATCGGCGCGCGCAGGAAGACGACGTGGATCGTCGCGAGCAAAAGGACGGTCGACGTCGCGAGCAGGGCATAGAAGAGCCCACTGCCCTTGCGTGCGGTGGCCGTTGTCACGGGGCGCACGTTAGCACGTGAGGGTGTGTCCCGGTGAGAACCCAGGTCCTGTCCGACCGGCACATCGGCCCCCTTTCGTCGGAAGGCGCCCGTAGACCTGCTGGCCCGGGGTCCTTCACGAGGTCGACAGTCGAGCGGTCGAGCCCATTCCCCCGGGCTACTTCTTCCAGCTCTTCTTTTCTTCTTCCGTCTTGGCCGCGATCGCCTCGTCGAGTTGCTTGCCGAACGCCTCGAGCGCCGCGTTGCCCTTGTCCATGTGGAGGGCCATGACGAGCTGGATCTTCGCCTGCTTGGGGTCGCCCTTCTTGAGCAGCTCCTCGGCGCGGAGCACGAACGGCCGAGCGCCCGGCGATCGGACCTTGTCGATGAGCCTCCCGCTCGCAGCCACAGCTCCGCCCGAACGTGGCGACTCCATCTCGACGATGAGATCCTCGGGCCGGAGGATCCCGTTCGCGAGCGCCTCGTCGTAGCGCGCGCGCAGCGTCGGATCGGACAGAACGCGCCACGCTTCGGTGCCGCGACGATAGATGCGTCCGATCGCGGCTTGCTCGTTCGGATGTCGCCAGCGATGCGCGTCGGGGTGCCACGTCTCGGCGAACGCATGAAACGCCGCGCGGAGCTCGTCGTGCATCACCTTCGGCTGCGTGCGGAACAGCTCGTAGTAAGAGATCGAGTCCAGCGCGGCGAGCCACTGCCGGAGCGCATCGGTATCCATCGAGCTCGTCTCCGCGGATCAGATCAGGAGGAGCCGCCCACGACCGGCTGCTGCGCGAACCGGTTGATCATCATGACGACCGAGGACTCGTCGGCGACGCCCACGAGCTGCAGTGTAGCGCGTGCCTCCTGCCCCGTCTGGACATCGCGCGCACGAACGCGGAGGGTTCCGTCGGCATCGACTTCGAACGTCACGGCGACCGTGACCTCGCCGCGGGCAGCGGGACGCAGCCCCGAGAGCTCCACTTCGCCGAGGTACGTGTTCTGCGGGAACGCGGGATTTTCACCCTGCGCCACGCGCACGCGCACCGTCGTCTGCATGTCGCGACCGGTCGCGAACCGACGCGTGCGCTCGCAAGGGATCTTCGAGTTGCGCGGGATGATCGTGTCCGTGTAGCCGCCCGCCGTCTCGACGACGAGCCCACGCGGCGTCACGTCGACGAGAACCGGCGCCTGGTACTGGATCGCTTGCGGAGCCGGCGGCGCCGCCGGGATGTTCGGATCGAACGCGCCCGGCGGATAGTCGAGCGGTACGGATCCGGGCTGCGGCGGCGGAGAAGAAGAGAACGCGCCGAAGATCGGAGGCTGCGAGGCGGTGCTCGGCCCGGGAGGCGGTGGTGACGATCCGAATGGCGCGGGAGGCCCAGGAGGTGCCGAGCCGAACGTGAACGGCTGCGGAGGCGGCGCCGAGAAATGACCCTGCATCGGCGGAGGCGACGACGCATATGCGCTCTGCTGCGGCGGGGGCGGGGCGGACGGCCACGCGTGCTGCGCCTGCGGAGCGGCGGCCGGCATCGGCGCCGGCGCGAACCCTGCGGGCGGCGCCGGAAGCGGTGCAGGTGCTGCCGGCGGAGCAAACGCGGCCGGCGGAGGTGCTGCCGGTGAGCCGAACGCCTCCGTCGTCGGGGCCTGGCGCTTCGCGGGCGGGGCTTGCTTCGTGGACGGCGGAGGCTGCGGCGCTGTCTGACCGAGCGGCGCCGTCGCGCCGAGCGGACCCTGACCACGCGCCTGCATCGGCGTCGTCGTCGGCGCACCCGGCTTCTTCGCGCTCGCCGGCGCAGGCTTCGCTCCGACCGGCGCTCGTTGAGGCGCCTGCATCGCGGCCGTGCGTGAGTGAGGCGACGACGGCTCCGGCTTGTCGACCTTCTCCATCGGGCCGAATGGCTGCGGCGCGATGAGCGGCGGCGGCTTGCCGACCATCGCCGCGCTGCCGCCTTGCGGATTCATCCCGATCTGACCCGGCGTGCGCGCCGGCTTCGCGCGCGCGACGACCGCGGGAAGGTCTGCGCGGTCGATGAGCGAGTCGTGATCGTCCTTCGGCGATCGCGGCCGCCCGCCGAACGCCGGATTCGCGCCGGGCTCGAGCTGGATGGTGTTCCCGCGTTCCTTGTTCCCCATGGGCGCATGGGGCGCTCCGCGATCGCGCGCTTCGGTCGGGTCGTCGAGCTCGCCACTCCCGAGCGCTCGTGAACGCGCTTGCGTGATCGCGTCCATCGCCGCGTTGGCGGTCTCGTTCGAGATGAGCGACAGGTCGGAGACGTGTCCGAACCCCGGATCATCGGGCGACGAGACGCCCGACGACGAGACGAGGCTCATGTCCGGCACGGCGCCGAACGGTCCGTCGGGCATCGACCCTGGACGGGGCGCATCCTGCCGCCACGGCGCAGGATCGTCGCCGAGCGGGGAGGGCATGTGCTCGCCTGCTCCGCTCAAGCTCGGGAAGCTCGGGACGCTCGTGCTCGGCGTCGAGAAGAGCGAAGGAGGCTCGTCGATCGCGCCGAAGCCGGGCGCCGGATCGGGCTGCGTGCTCGGTGGAGCACCTGCCGCGGGGCGCCGACCGGGAGCCGCGCCGGCGCTGGGCTGCGCGGCTGCCTTCGTGACGGTCGGTGGGGCTCCGCTCGATGGCGGGCCGCCCGAGGGAAACCACTCGAACGGCGTCGGGACCGCGAGGTCCGGGAACGAGGCGAGGGAAGGATCTTCTTCGTTCGCTTGGGTCGCTTGCGTCGGCGCGCCCGGCGGACGCGCGCCAGGCGGACGAGCGCCCATCGGCTGCGTCACCGGCGCGAGGCCCGGGTTCGTCTGACGATGACGTTTGGCCTGTGCTGCCGCGCTGCCCTGGGGCACGGGCGGTCGTGCCTGCGTCTCCGTCTGCTGCGCGTTCAGCGGCGGAACGGAGCCGGCGGTCGACGCGAACCCGAGATGTCCGCCCGGAGGCTGCGACGCGAGCGTCGATGCGAAGCCGAACGACGGAGGCTCGCTCCCGAAGGCGGGCTTGAGCATCGCCGGATCGAGCTCGCTCGTCTGCGTGTTCTCCTGCGTGTCGCTCTGCGACGGGCGGTTCGGTAGGCCGGGCGGAGCCGGGATGCTTCGCCGGCGGATCCCCTCCGTGAGCGCTGCAGCCTGGATGGCGGCGCCGATCGCGACGACCTCGTCGGGGTTGACGCGGTCCATCGGCGGCGCGCCGAAGAACGACTCGACGCGCTTGCGGACGAGCGGGATGCGCGTCGAGCCGCCGACGAGGATCACCTTGTCGAACGAGGTCGGCGAGAGGCGCGCGAGCGAGAGAGCGTCCTGGGTGACCTTGAACGAGCGATCGATCAGCGGCGTGATCAGCGCATCGAGGTCCTTGCGGGTCATCGTGAACTGGAAGGTCAACATCGACCCGCCGGCTCCATGCCCGAAGTCCTTGAGCACGACCGTGTGCGTCTCGGCAGCGGAGAGCGCGATCTTGATGTCCTCGGCGGTCGTCTTGAGCCGCTCGAACATCTCCGGATCCTGCTTCGCGTCCTGGCGGTGCTGCTTGAGGAATGCCTCCGCCATCCGGTCGGCGATCATGTTGTCGACGTCGTCACCGCCGAGGAACGAGTCACCCGCCGTCGCGAGGACCTCGAACACGTTGCCGTTGAGATCGAGCAGCGTGCAGTCGAACGTGCCGCCGCCGAAGTCGTAGACGGCGACGCGCTCGCTTCCGGTGCGCCCGAGACCATAAGCGAGTGCCGCGGCGGTCGGCTCGTTGAGGATGCGGAGGACCTCGAGGCCGGAGACACGGCCGGCCACCTTGGTCGACGCGCGCTGCAGCTCGTTGAAGTGCGCAGGCACCGTGATGACCGCGCGCTCGACGGGCGTCCCGAGCGCCTGCTCGGCAATCTGGCGAGCACGCTTCAGGACGAAGGCGCTGATCTCGGGCAGCGTGTAGTCCTGCGCTCGCGCGTGGACGAGCGGTCCCTGACCAGGGCCCTCGCGCAGCTCGAATGCGAAGCGCTGGCGGGCCTGCACGATCTCGGGGCTGTTCCACGAGCGCCCGATGAGTCGCTTGTGACTGTAGACCGTGTTCCTCGCGTCGATGATCCGACGGGCCTTCGCTGCCGCGCCGACGAGGACCTCCCCGTTCGGGTGGAACGAGACCACGCTCGGCAGGAGGCGCACCCCCTTCTCGTCTGCAAGGACGTGCACCTTTCCCGTTCGTACGCAGCCGACGACGGTGTTGGTCGTCCCCAGGTCGATGCCGACGACGCTCACATTGGGAGATGTATCACCATCCGCTGGCGCGCTGAAACCTTTGGCTTTCAGCCTTCAGGCTCCAGGCTTCAGGTGGAAGAAGGCGATGTTCCGCGGTGCGAACTGGGCAGGGATGGGAGCCCTCGCCGCGAAGGCGAGTCTCTCATTCGTGCCGAAGCCCGAAGCCTGGAGCCTGAGGCCTCCCTCCTGAGGTAAGCTCACGCTTCTGTGAGCACGAGCGACCAGCGCGGTGCGAAGACGGCGATCGGGTGGCTCGCACTGCCACGCGGCGGGTACTACGTCCGCACGTCGGCGGGGCCGATCCAGATCGGCATGCCTCCCGAGACGATCAAGGACGTGATGGAGCTGAAGCTCGACGTCCCCATCGCGTACGTGCTTCCGAGCGAGCTGTTCGATCGCCGGCGCGGCCTCTCCGTCGCCGAGTTCGAGTTCCCGGCGTATTACAGCTTCTTTCTCCTGAAGCGCCGATGCCGCCTCGTCGTCCTCTCGAAGGACGTCGAGCGCCGTGTGCGGGCGATCTTCCAGGAGTCGCTCTTCGGCCCGAGCGGAGAGCCGCTTCCGAGCGAGTTCGCCGACGGCTTCCCCGAGGGGGCGCGGCCGGACTTCCAGAAAGAGAGCGACTACTTCAGGACCGTTCCGGGGCGTGGCAAGCTGACGGTCGACGATCTCATCGAGTTCGTGGTCGCCGAGCACGGGACGGTGCACCTCGACGGCGGCGTGAGCATCGAGATCGGCACGGACGCGATCCTCGTCCGCGATCACGGCACCGACGTGGCCTCCGTCGGCGCGACCGTGAACCTCCCGCCGCGCGCGTCGACCGATCCCGACCTCGCTCCATGCTCGTTCCTCCCGCCGTCGTTCGGCGTCACGGTGCTCGGCGCGAGCCACGGCTTCGATCCGTCCGGCAAGACGACCGGCTTTCTCCTCTGGATGGGCGGACGTGCGCTCCTCGTCGACCCGCCGACGGATGCGACCGACTACTTGCGCGCAAGAGGAGTCGCTCCGAAGACGATCGACGGCGTGATCCTGACGCATTGCCATGCCGATCACGACGCGGGCACGTTCCAGAAGCTCCTCGAGGAGTCGCAGGTCAGCCTCTACACGACGCCGCACTTCCTCGGCTCGTTCCTCCGCAAGTACTCGGCGCTCTCGGGTTTGTCCGAAGATCTGCTCCGGCGGACGTTCTCGTTCCATCCGGTGCGCATCGGCGAGCCGGTGCACGTCCGCGGCGGCGAGCTCTGGTTCCGCTACACGCTGCACTCGATCCCGACGATCGGCTTCGATGCGTTCTACGGCAACCGCAGCATCTCGATCTCCGCCGACACGCTCTACGACCCAGAGCGCATCGACGCGATGTACGCGGCGGGCGTCTTCGGACGCGCCCGCTACGAGGCGCTTCTCGGGTTCCCCGAGCACCACAGCACCATCCTCCACGAGGCAGGCATCCCGCCGCTCCACACGCCGACGAGCGCGCTCGCGAACCTCCCGGAGGACGTGAAGAACCGGCTGTACCTCGTCCACATCGCGTCGAAGGACGTGCCCCAGGGCGTCGGCCTCCGCGCCGCGCGCGAGGGTCTCGAGCACACAATCCGCGTCGAGCCTTCGAGCACGCCGCGCTTCAGCGAGGCGATCGAGCTGCTCGACATCTTCGCGATGGTCGACTTCCTCCGCGAGTTGCCGCTCTCGCGCGCACGAAGCCTCCTCCAGGTCGCGCGCCGCATGACGCTTCCGGCGGGCGAGACGATCGTGAAGCAGGGCACGCGCGGCGACAGCTTCTACATCATCGTCCACGGCACGGTGGAGATCGTGAAGAGCGGTGTCGCGCTCAACCGCTATCGCGCAGGCGACTACTTCGGCGAGATGGCGATCCTGCTCGACCAGCCGCGCTCGGCCGATGCGATCTCGATCACGGATGTCGATCTCCTCGCGATCGATCGCAACGACTTCCTGTCGCTCCTCCGCGGCAGCGAGATGCTCACGCGGCTCGAGCGGCTCGTCCGCGTGCGCGACGAGGGCGCGTGGGAGCTGCTCGCGAAGAACTCCGTCCTCTCGGGGCTGACGTCGGCGCAGAAGACGCAGCTCCAGATGTATCTCGTGCCCGCCCAGGCCGACGACAGCCAGGTCCTCTGGCGCGCGGGCGACATCCCGAAGCACGCCTACCTCGTCGACGACGCGGTCGTGACGATGCGCTGCCCCGAAGGCGAGCTGAAGCCGTTCACGAGCGGCGCTTTCGTCGGCGAGGTCGACGCGCTTCGTACCGGCGGGCCCGCGCCGAGCTCCGCACGCGTCACGCGGACGGGCAAGCTGTTCTCGATCGAGAAGGTCGATCTGGCGCGATTCTTCGAGGACAACCCAGGCGTGTACCTGTCGTTCCTCGGCGCGCGCTTCGTCGAGTGACGACGCTTCCGCATGCAACCCGCGTCCGCGCTGCGGCGCGGCGCGCCGCCTCGCGGTCGGAGATGCGGGAAGCGTCGGTCAGCCGTCGGACGTGATGCGGGTGATGAGCTCCTCGAGGACGCCCTCGGCCCTGTCGTTCTCGATCTGGCACGTGCCCGCAGCCTCGTGCCCGCCGCCGCCGTACTCGAGCATCAGCTCGCCGACGTTCGTCTTCGAGCGCCGGTCGAGGATCGACTTCCCGGTCGCGAAGACGGTGTTCTGCTTCTTCAGCCCCCACATCACGTGGATGGAGATGTTGCACTGGGGGAACAGCGCGTAGATCGCGAAGCGGTTCGTCGGCCAGATCACCTCCT